>NZ_JBFBEZ010000045.1:0-62141 GCF_040701725.1 Streptomyces sp. NPDC093109 | reverse complement strand
GGCCGGTCCAACCGGCCGGGCGCCCCTGTGTGGTTGGCCCCTGTGTCAGAGCTTGGTGCGGGAGGTGTTGTAGACCTTCGCGGCCAGGGCCGCCGTCTCGTTCTGCGGGGTGGGGCTGCCCAGGAGGAGCCCGGCCACGTCCGCGACCGAGACCACACCGACCGTGGAGTAGTCGGCCCAGATGCAGGTGGGCACCTCGAACTCCTTCGGGCCCTTCTCCTGGGTGTTGTCGCCCTCCGGGTTGGTGATCTTGATGTTCTGGCACTTCATCAGCGCGCCCTTGAAGCCGTCCGGGGTGACCAGCTGGGCGGTGCCGACCAGTTCGGCCTTCGCGCCGGTCTCCGCGTCCTCCTTGGCGACACCGTTGAAGGCGTTGTCGATGACGTTCGCCGGGTCGTCGACCGTTCCCCACCAGCCTTCGAGCGAGATGCTCTTGAGCGTCGCCCCTTCGCCGATCTGGTAGCCGGCGGTCACCTGGGTCGGGTTCTTGACGCCCTTCTCCTCGACCTCCGTCTTCTTGGCGCCGGACAGCTCGGTACTCCGCGGCTCCTTGACCCGCTTGTACGTGTCGACCGCGTCCGCGGGCGTCAGCTTGTAGCCCTTGGTGTCGGCCGAGACATCGCTGTTGCTCGCGCCGCCCTGCGTGAAGTACCAGCCGCCGCCCGCGATCACGGCGATGGCCACGACCACCGCGACGATCAGCCCGGTCTTCTTTTTCTTCGGCGCGTCCTGCGGGGGAGCGGCGCCCCACTGGGGCGGCTGGGGCTGCTGGCCGTACGGCCCCTGGGGAGGCCCCTGCGGCGGCTGCTGCTGGCCGTACGGACCCTGCGGCGGGTCCTGTGCGTACGGGTTCTCGCCGGGCGCGGGATAGCCGTATCCGGGCGCCGGCGGGGGCGGCGGGGGACCCGGGACGCCCTGCGGGGGCGGCGGGGGGTAACCGTAACCGGGCCCCGGCTGGCCCGGCGGCTGCTGGCCGTACGGGCCGGGCTGGCCGTACGGACCGGGCTGCTGAGGCGGCCCGCCGTATGGGCCCGGCTGGTTGTAGCTCATCTGGTCGTCCCCTGGGTTGATGTTTATACGCTTCGAACATCCTGACGGAAGATCGCGCGCGGAGTGCCATCAAGGGCGGCACCGTTACCGAACATCCCGTTTCAATACACGGCTGTGACACCCTTAAACTGACCCTCGTGACCGAGAACACTCAGCAGCAGCCAGTCAGCGACCCCGAACTGCCGACCCAGTACGTTCCGGCCGAGGTAGAGGGGAAGCTGTACGAGCGCTGGGTAGAGCGCGGTTACTTCGAGGCGGACGCGAAGAGCGACAAGGAACCCTTCACCGTCGTCATCCCGCCGCCCAACGTCACCGGAAGCCTGCACCTGGGCCACGCCTTCGAGCACACCCTGATCGACGCCGTCACCCGCCGCAAGCGCATGCAGGGGTACGAGACGCTCTGGCAGCCCGGCATGGACCACGCCGGCATCGCCACCCAGAACGTCGTCGAGCGCGAGCTGGCCAAGGAGGGCAAGTCCCGCCACGACCTGGGGCGCGAGGCGTTCGTCGAGCGCGTCTGGCAGTGGAAGGGCGAGTCCGGCGGCCAGATCTCCGGCCAGATGCGGCGCCTGGGCGACGGTGTCGACTGGTCGCGCGAGCGCTTCACCATGGACGAGGGGCTCTCCCAGGCCGTCCAGACCATCTTCAAGAAGCTCTACGACGACGAGCTGATCTACCGCGCCGAGCGCATCATCAACTGGTGCCCCCGCTGTCTCACCGCGATCTCCGACATCGAGGTCGAGTACCAGGACGACGACGGCGAACTGGTCTCCCTGAAGTACGGCGACGGTGAGGACTCCGTCGTCGTCGCGACCACCCGCGCCGAGACGATGCTCGGTGACACGGCCGTCGCCGTCCACCCCGACGACGAGCGGTACGCCCACCTCATCGGCAAGCAGATCAAGCTGCCCCTCACCGACCGGACGATCCCGGTCGTCGCGGACGCGCACGTCGACCCCGAGTTCGGCACGGGCGCGGTCAAGGTGACCCCCGCGCACGACCCGAACGACTTCGAGATCGGCCGCCGCCACGACCTGCCCAACATCACGGTCATGGACGAGCGCGCCGTGATCACCGTCCCCGGCCCCTTCGAGGGCCTGGACCGGATGGAGGCGCGCTCCGCCATCGTCGCCGCTCTGCGGGCCGAGGGCCGGATCGTCGCCGAGAAGCGCCCGTACACCCACTCCGTGGGGCACTGCTCGCGCTGCAAGACGACCATCGAGCCGCGGCTCTCCCTCCAGTGGTGGGTCAAGGTCGAGCCGCTGGCCAAGGCCGCAGGGGACGTCGTCCGCGACGGACAGGTGAAGATCCACCCGGCGGAGATGGAGCCCCGCTACTTCGGCTGGGTCGACAACCTCCGTGACTGGTGCATCTCGCGCCAGCTGTGGTGGGGCCACCGCATCCCCGTCTGGTACGGGCCGAACGGCGAGGTCGTCTGCGTCGGCCCCGACGACGAGGTGCCCACCGGCGAGGGCTGGACGCAGGACACGGACGTCCTGGACACCTGGTTCTCGTCCGGGCTGTGGCCGTTCTCCACGCTGGGCTGGCCCGAACGGACCGAGAGCGTCGAGAAGTTCTATCCGAACTCCGTCATGATCACCGGCTACGACATCCTGTTCTTCTGGGTCGCCCGGATGATGATGTTCGGGCTGTACGCGATGGACGGCACCCCGCCGTTCCACACGATCGTGCTGCACGGCATGGTCCGCGACGAGCACGGCAAGAAGATGTCGAAGACCTTCGGCAATGTCGTCAACCCGCTGGACTGGATGGACGCGTACGGCACGGACGCGGTCCGCTTCACGCTCGCGCGCGGCGCCAACCCCGGGGTCGATGTGCCGATCGGCGAGGACTGGGTCCAGGGCTCCCGCAACTTCGCCAACAAGATCTGGAACGCGACGCGCTTCGCGATGATGAACGGCGCGACCGTCGAGGGCCCGCTGCCCGACGCGGCCGACATGTCCGCCGGCGACCGGTGGATCCTCTCGCGGCTGAACGCCGTGGTCGCGGAGGTCGACGCGTATTACGAGGACTACCAGTTCGCGAAGCTCTCCGACTCCCTCTTCCACTTCGCGTGGGACGAGGTCTTCGACTGGTACGTGGAGCTGTCCAAGACGTCGTTCTTCGCGGGCGGCGAGTCGGCGAAGGTTTCCGGACGGGTCCTCGGCGAGGTCCTCGATGTCACCCTGCGGCTGCTGCACCCGGTCATCCCGTTCGTCACCGAGACGCTCTGGACGACGCTCACGGGCAAGGAGTCGCTCGTCATCGCCGACTGGCCGAAGGACAGCGGCTTCCGTGACGTGGCGGCCGAGCAGGAGATCGGGAACCTCCAGCAGGTGATCACCGAGGTCCGCCGGTTCCGCGCCGACCAGGGCCTTCAGCCCGGTCAGAAGGTCCCGGCCAGGCTCGACCTGTCGGGCACCTCGCTGGCCGCGCACGAGGCGGCCATCCGGCAGGTGCTGCGGCTCCAGCCCGCGGAGGAGGGCTTCCACGCGACGGCGACCCTGCCGGTCGCGGGCGCCACGGTGGAGCTCGACCTGTCCGGCACGATCGACGTCGAGGCGGAGCGCAAGCGCCTGACGAAGGATCTGGCCGCCGCCGAGAAGGAGAAGGCACAGGCCCTCGCCAAGCTCGGCAACGAGGCGTTCCTCGCGAAGGCCCCGGACAACGTCGTCGACAAGATCCGCGGCCGGCTGGGCAAGGCCGAGGCGGACATCGAGCGCATCACGGCGCAGGTGGCCGCGCTGCCCCAGGGCTGACGCCCCGTCCCGTACGCCCGTCCCGTTCGCCGTTCCCGGCCCCTCGACCCGCACCGGTCGGGGGGCCGGGTCCGTACGGGACGGGGCGCGCCCGAGCCGCTGTCGGTGGCGCTCCGTAGACTGGGCTGCGTGAGCGAGCACCGTCCTTCCGACCAGCCCGGCGAGCCCGACGATTTCGACGAGATCGTCGCCGCCGCGACCGAACGCGACCCCGACTTCGCCGTGATCGAGGCCGGCAGCCGCACCCTGCGCGCCCAGGCGGGCCCCGCCGGGGGTGACGACGTACCGGGCCGTCCCGCGGACCCGGAGGTGGCCAAGGCCCTGCGCGCCGTCGAGCAGGAGCTGGCGGGGCGCTGGGGCGAGACGAAGCTCGATCCGTCGGTGGAGCGGATCGCCGCCCTGATGGATGTGCTGGGCGACCCGCAGCGCGCCTACCCCTCGATCCATATCACCGGCACCAACGGCAAGACGTCCACGGCCCGCATGATCGAGGCCCTGCTGAACGCGTTCGAGCTGCGCACCGGCCGCTACACCAGCCCGCACGTCCAGTCCGTGACGGAGCGGATCAGCCTCGACGGCTCCCCGATCTCCGCCGAGCGCTTCATCGAGACGTACGCCGACCTCAAGCCGTACATCGAGATGACGGACGCGGGGCAGGAGCACCGGCTCTCCTTCTTCGAGGTGCTGACCGCCATGGCGTACGCGGCGTTCGCGGACGCGCCGGTGGACGTCGCCGTCGTCGAGGTCGGCATGGGCGGCACCTGGGACGCGACGAACGTCATCGACGGCTCGGTCGCCGTCGTCACCCCGATCGACCTGGACCACACGGACCGGCTCGGCTCCACGCCCGGCGAGATCGCCAAGGAGAAGGCCGGGATCATCAAGCAGGGTGCGACGGTGATCCTGGCGCAGCAGCCGGTGGACGCCGCGCAGGTCATGCTGAAGAAGGCCGTCGACGTGGACGCGACCGTCGCGCGCGCGGGCATGGAGTTCGGCGTCGTCGCCCGGGAGGTGGCGGTCGGCGGCCAGCTGCTGACGCTGCGCGGCCTCGGCGGCGAGTACAAGCAGGTCTTCCTGCCGCTGTACGGCGCGCACCAGGCGCACAACGCGGCGGTGGCGCTCGCGGCCGTGGAGGCGTTCTTCGGCATCGGCGCCGAGCACGCCCGTTCGCTGGACATGGACACCGTCCGCAAGGCGTTCGCCGCGGTCTCCTCGCCGGGCCGCCTCGAAGTCGTACGGCGCTCGCCGACGGTGGTGCTGGACGCCGCGCACAACCCGGCGGGCGCGCGGGCGGCGGCCGAGGCCGTCACCGAGTCCTTCGGCTTCAGCCGGCTGATCGGTGTGGTCGGCTCCAGCGACGACAAGGACGTCAGGGGCGTCCTCGAAGCGCTGGAACCGATCTGTACGGAGCTGGTGGTCACGGCGAACTCCAGCGCGCGCGCGATGGACGCCGACCGGCTGGCGGGCATCGCCGTCGAGGTCTTCGGCGACGACCGGGTGCAGGTCGAACCCCGGCTCGACGACGCGCTGGAGGCGGCGATCACGCTCGCCGAGGAGGATTCCGAGTTCGCCGGCGCCGGTGTGCTGGTGACCGGCTCCGTCATCACGGTCGGCGAGGCCCGGCTGCTGCTGCGAAGGGGGCGCTGAACCCATGCGTACGCTCTGCGCGTCGACGCTCATCGGTGAATGTTTTGTGATCGGTTTCGCTGGTCTGGTCGCCATGAAGTCGGACGATCTGTCGATGGCCACCGTCTGGACGGTCTGCGGTGTCGGCATGCTGCTGTCCGTGCTGCTCTGCGGAGTGATCACCCGGCCCGGCGGTGTCCAGCTCGGCTGGGCGCTCCAGCTCCTGCTGGTCGCCAGTGGCTTCGTGGTCACGGAGATGTTCGTGCTGGGGCTGGTCTTCGCGGCGCTGTGGTGGGCCTCCGTCCACTACGGCCGCAAGATCGACGAGGCGAAGGCGCGCTGGGCGGCGCAGGCCGGGGCGGCGGACCCGGCAGGGGCGACCGGAGCGGCCGGGGCGGAGACCGCCTGAGGGTGGCTCGTACCGGGTGCTACGGGCTCCGTCGCTCCCGGTAATCTCCACCCCACTGCACTTATATGCCTGCAAGGAGCCGTACATGACTCAGCGCACTCTCGTCCTGCTCAAGCCCGACGCCGTCCGGCGCGGGCTCATCGGCGAGATCATCGGCCGTATCGAGCGCAAGGCGGGCTGGACCATCAGCGCGCTGGAGCTGCGCACGCTCGACCAGGAGACGCTGGAGCTGCACTACGGCGAGCACAAGGGCAAGCCCTTCTACGAGCCGCTGGTCGAGTTCATGGCCTCGGGTCCGGTCGTCGCGCTCGTCGTCGACGGTGAGCGTGTCATCGAGGGCATCCGGACGCTCTCGGGCCCGACCGACCCGATCGCCGCGGCCCCCGGGTCCATCCGGGGGGACTTCGGGACCATCGTCCGGGAGAACCTGATCCACGCCTCGGACTCCGAGGAGTCCGCCATTCGGGAACTGAAGATCTTCTTCCCGGGTCTTTCCTGACCGGGTGTCAGCCAAACGGCGCTGACCGTCTGGGGCGACCGAAGGAATTCGGTCGCCTTTGGGCATATGTAAGCCACTTCCGGGAACGCATCGGTCCGACACATCGTCACCCTTATTGAGGTGGGCCAGCGCGCCGTTGACGTCCCGGCGGCACTACGATGGAAACCTCCACGCCAGAGCACCCACCTCGCCATCCTGAAAAGCCATCAACGCTTGGGAAGGCCAGACGCATCCTCATGGGGAACAACATGTCGTTCATCGGCCGTGACATGGCTGTCGACCTCGGGACCGCCAACACGCTGGTGTACGTCAGGGGCCGGGGCATCGTACTCAACGAGCCGTCCGTGGTCGCCATCAACACCAACACGGGCGGAATTCTCGCGGTCGGCTCCGAGGCGAAGAAGATGATCGGCCGGACGCCCGGCAATATCGTCGCGGTCCGGCCACTGAAGGACGGCGTGATCGCCGACTTCGAAATCACCGAGCGCATGCTGCGCTACTTCATCCTGAAGATTCACAAGCGCCGCTATCTGGCCCGTCCCCGTGTCGTCGTCTGCGTGCCCTCCGGTATCACCGGAGTCGAGCGCCGCGCCGTCATCGAGGCGTCCACCCAGGCCGGCGCGCGACAGGTGCACATCATCGAGGAGCCCATGGCCGCCGCCATCGGCTCGGGCCTCCCCGTCCACGAGGCGACCGGCAACATGGTCGTCGACATCGGCGGCGGCACCACCGAGGTCGCGGTGATCTCGCTCGGCGGCATCGTCACGGCGCAGTCCATCCGGGTGGCCGGCGACGAGCTGGACAACGCGATCATCCAGCACGTCAAGAAGGAGTACTCCCTCCTGCTGGGCGAGCGGACCGCCGAGAGCATCAAGATCACCATCGGTTCCGCGTACGACCTCGACAAGGACGAGCACACCGAGATCCGCGGCCGTGACCTGGTCTCCGGGCTGCCGAAGACCGTGGTCATCTCCGCCGCCGAGGTCCGCAAGGCCATCGAGGAGCCGGTCAACGCGATCGTCGACGCGGTGAAGACCACGCTCGACAAGTGCCCGCCCGAGCTGTCCGGCGACGTGATGGACCGTGGGATCGTGCTCACCGGCGGCGGCGCCCTGCTGCGCGGTCTCGACGAGCGGCTGCGCCGGGAGACGGGCATGCCCATCCATATCGCCGAGGACCCGCTGGACTCCGTCGCGCTCGGCTCCGGCAAGTGCGTCGAGGAGTTCGAGGCGCTCCAGCAGGTGCTGGACGCGCAGCCGCGCCGGTAGCCGGGAGACACCAGGGGTGCGGCGGGTCGTTGGTACACACGCAGAAACATTCCTACGAGGAAGGCACGGCCGCCGCACGTGAGGGACACACGAGAGAGCCGTCTGCTCTTGGTGCTGCTGATCGCGATCGCGTTCGCCCTGATCACCGTGGACATCCGCGGTGGTCAGGATTCCCCGGTCGACGGCGCGCGGCAGGCCGCCGCGACGGTCCTCGGCCCGGTGGAGAACGGGGTCGCGGCCGCGGTCAATCCGGTCGGCAACGCCATAGGAGCCGTCCGTGACTCCGGCTCGCGGCACAACCGGATCGCCGCGCTCCAGAAGGAGAACACCGAGCTGAAGCAGCGGCTCGGCAGCGACGACCGCAACCGCAGCCGGGTGCGCGAGCTGGACAAGATGCTCAAGCAGGCCGGCGCCGGCCAGTACGGCATCAAGGGCGCCCAGGTCATCGCCATAGGAGCCGCGCAGGGCTTCTCCTGGACGATCACCATCGACATGGGCCGCGACGACGGCATCACACGCGACATGACCGTCATCAACGGCGACGGTCTCGTCGGCCGGGTCACCACCGTCGGCCCGAACACCTCGACGGTGCTCCTCGCCAACGACCCGGGCTTCACGGTCGGTACGCGCATGGAGGGCAACGACGAGCTGGGCTTCGCCACCGGACAGGGCGACCGGCCGCTCTCCGTCCAGCTCCTCAACGGCAAGGCGAAGATCAAGAAGGGCGACCGGCTGGTCACCTTCGGCTCCAGCAAGGACCGGCCGTTCGTGCCCGGTGTGCCGGTCGGCGAGGTCGTCAGGGTCGACCCGTCCGGCGGCGACCTCACCCGTACGCTCTCCGTCCGGCCGTTCGTCGGCTACACCAAGCTCGACATCGTCGGCGTCGTCGTGGAGGCGCCCCGGCAGGACCCGCGCGACACGGTGCTGCCGCCCAAGCCCAAGCCCGTCCCGACGCCGACCGTCACCGTCACGGTCACCCCGTCGCCGGACTTCAACACCCAGCTGACCCAGGACGGCGAGGCCGACCCGAACGCCGTCGGAGACGCGGCAGGTCAGCCGGACGCCAACGCCAACGCCAATGCCGACGCGAACGCGAACGCCAACGCGAACGCGAACAATGCCGACGCGGGCGCCAACGCGAACGCCGACGCGAACGCCAACGGCCCCGCAGACGAGCAGGAGTAGAGCTGATCCCCATGCGCTTCAACCGGATTCTGCTCTCGGCCACGCTGGTCGTGGTCGCCCTCGTCCTCCAGGTCTCCGTCCTCGCCCGGCTCCAGCTCCCCGGCGCGGTCCCCGACCTGATGCTCCTCGTCGTCCTCGCCCTCGCCTTCGTGTACGGGCACGTGGGCGGCGCGCTCATCGGCTTCGGCGCCGGGCTCCTCGCCGACCTCGCCCCGCCCGCCGACCACGCGGCCGGCCGCTACGCCCTCGTGCTCTGCGTCATCGGCTACCTCGCCGGGCTCGTACGGCCCGAGAAGGGCCAGATCCGCTCCGCGTTCGTCCCGATGGCCGCGGTCGTCGCGGCGGCGCTCGGCTCGACGCTGCTGTACGCGGGCGTCGGCGCCCTCGTCGGGGACACCGCCGCCCGCCATGTCGGCCTCGGCGGACTGCTGTTCACCGCCGCCGTCTACGACCTGCTGCTGGCGCCGTTCACCGTCCCGCTGGTGATGTGGCTGGCCAGACGCGCCGACAACGATCCGCTCGCTGAGACCAGGGACGGTGGCACCGACGTCGCCGCCGGCTGGATCACCAGCGGCACCGGACTGCGCATCGGCGGCCAGCGCGGCGGACTGCGCGTCAAGGCCGCCAGGAACCGCGCGGGCCGGGCCGGACGCATCAAGGGGGTCAAGCGCCTGTGAGCAACATTCCCGAGACCGGCCGGACCCCGCGGGTCCAGATCCGGCTCATCGTCATCCAGGTCCTCGTCTTCTCGCTGCTCCTCACCCTCGGCGGACGCCTCTGGTACCTCCAGATCCGCAACGGCCAGGAGTACACCGACGAGGCCAAGAACAACCACGTCCAGCAGGTCGTCCAGCCGGCCGTACGCGGCTCGATCCTCGACACCCGGGGTGTCCCGCTCGCCGACAACGAGACCCGGCTCGTGGTCTCCGCCAGCCGTACCGACCTCATAAAGATGAAGGACGACGGCAAGGCCGTCCTGACCCGGCTCGCCGAGGTCCTCGGGATGAAGCCCGACGAGGTCATCAACAAGGTCAGGCTCTGCGACTCCAAGACGCCCAAGCCCTGCTGGAACGGCTCGCCCTACCAGCCGATCCCCGTCACCGACGAGGCCACCACCCAGCAGGCACTCCAGATCCGCGAGCGCGCCGAGGACTTCCCCGGCATCACCGCCGAACCCACCGCCGTACGCCGCTACGCCGCGCCCGGCCTCGCCAACACCGCGCAGGTCCTCGGCTACCTCTCGCCCGTCACCGACGACGAGATCGCCAAGGCGCAGAACACCGACTCGCCGTACCTCCGCTCCGACCAGGTCGGCCGCTCCGGCCTGGAGCGTACGTACGACCAGCAGCTGCGCGGCAAGGCCGGCGTCACCCGGTACGAGGTGGACAACCTCGGCCGGGTCATCGGCGAGGCCAAGAGCGACAAGGCCGAGCCCGGAGCCAATGTCGTCACCTCGATAGACGCGCGCGTGCAGGCCGTCGCCGAGTACGAACTCAGCGAGGCCATGAAGGCCGCCCGCAAGGAGCTCGACCGCAACACCAACGAGAACTACAAGGCCGACTCCGGGGCCGTCGTCGTCATGGAGGCCAAGACCGGCCGCGTCGTCGCCATGGCCTCCCAGCCGACGTACGACCCCAACTCCTGGGTCGGCGGCATCTCCGCCAAGGACTACGCCAAGCTCACCGGCAAGAAGTCCAACTTCCCGCTGCTGAACCGGGCCATCCAGGGCCAGGCCGCCCCCGGCTCGATCTTCAAGGTCGTCTCGTCGACCGCCGCCGTCAACGCCGGATACCCCTTCGACGGCAACTACCCCTGCCCCAGCTCGTACAGCGTGGGCAGCCAGGTCTTCAAGAACTTCGAGTCCAAGGGCTACGGCTCCATCACCCTCGGCAAGGCACTTGAGGTCTCCTGCGACACCGTGTTCTACGGCCTCGCGCACAAGGAGTGGCAGAAGGACGGCGGCACCAAGCCCAAGAAGGACGCCCACAACTGGTTCTACACGACGGCCCACCAGTTCGGCCTCGGCAAGGAGACCGGCATCGACCTCCCCAACGAGGTCAGCGGCCGTGTCCCCGACCGCCTGTGGAAGCAGAACTTCTGGGAGGCCAACAAGGGCGGCTGGTGCAAGCAGGGGAAGAAGGGCGGCACCTACGTCGAGCAGCTCGCCTACGAGGGCTGCCTCGAAGGCAACCTGATGCGCGCCGGTGACTCCGTCAACTACTCGATCGGCCAGGGCGACACCCTCGTCACCCCGATCCAGATGGCCACCATCTACTCGGCCATCTCCAACGGCGGCACCCTCTACAACCCCACCGTCGGCAAGGCCGTCATCAGCCCCGACGGCAAGCAGGTCAAGGAGATCAAGCCCACGTCCCACGGCAAGCTGCCGATGACCAAGGACACGCGCGACAAGATAGACGAAGCCCTCGCGGGTGTCGCGACCCGCGGCTCGGCCGCCTGGCGGTTCGGCGGCTGGCCGCAGGACAAGATCCCGATGCACGCCAAGACGGGTACGGCCGAGGTCTACGGCAAGCAGACGACCTCGTGGTTCGCCTCGTACACCAAGGACTACACGATCGTGATGACGATCTCCCAGGGCGGCACCGGCTCCGGCGCCTCGGGGCCCGCCGTCCGCAAGATCTACGAGGCGATGTACGGACTGGACCAGGAAGGCAAGCAGAACCTGAAGAAGGCGCTCATGCCGACGCCCGCCAAGGCGCTCCCCAAGATCCAGCCCGACGGCTCCATCGACGCCCCGCAGATCAAGCCGTACGAGCCGGAGAAGGAACTCCCGGCCGGCGAACCGGTCCTCGCGGGCCCGCCCGCCGCCCCGAGCCCCGAGCGGAGAGACTAGGCAATGGCCGGCACAAGCAGCTTCTCGGTCTCCGGCTACGGGCCCCAGCGCTCCACCTGGGCCCGGCTCTCGGCCCGTGACTCGATGGTGCGGCGGCTCGACTGGCCGCTGCTCTTCTCGGCGCTGGCCCTGTCGGTGCTCGGCTCCCTGCTGGTGTGGTCGGCGACCCGCAACCGCACCCATCTCAACCAGGGCGACCCGTACTACTTCCTCTTCCGCCATCTGCTCAACACCGGCATCGGCATGGCCCTGATGATCGGCACGATCTGGCTGGGCCACCGCACCCTGCGCGGCGCCGTGCCGATCCTGTACGGCTTCTCCGTACTGCTGGTGCTGCTGGTGCTCACCCCGCTCGGCGCGACCATCAACGGCGCCCACTCGTGGATCGTGGTCGGCGGCGGCTTCACCGTCCAGCCGTCCGAGTTCACGAAGATCACCATCATCCTGGGCATGGCGATGATGCTCGCGGCCCGGGTCGACGCCGGTGACCAGCTCCATCCCGACCACCGCACGGTCGCCAAGTCGCTGGGCCTCGCGGTGATCCCGATGGCCATCGTCATGCTGATGCCGGACCTCGGCTCGGTCATGGTCATGGCGGTCATCGTGCTCGGGGTGCTGCTCGCCTCCGGCGCGTCCAACCGCTGGATCATCGGCCTCGTCGGCGCCGGAATCCTCGGCGCGGTCGCCGTCGCGGCGCTCGGCGTGCTCGACGAGTACCAGATCAACCGCTTCGCGGCCTTCGCCAACCCGAACCTCGACCCGGCCGGTGTCGGCTACAACACCAACCAGGCGCGGATCGCGATCGGTTCGGGCGGACTCACCGGCACCGGGCTCTTCCACGGCTCGCAGACCACCGGCCAGTTCGTGCCCGAGCAGCAGACGGACTTCGTCTTCACGGTCGCCGGCGAGGAGCTGGGCTTCCTGGGCGCCGGGCTGATCCTGCTGCTGCTCGGCGTCGTCATGTGGCGCGCCTGCCGCATCGCCCGCGAGACGACCGAGCTGTACGGGACGATCGTGGCCGCCGGGATCATCGCCTGGTTCGCGTTCCAGTCGTTCGAGAACATCGGGATGACCCTCGGCATCATGCCGGTGGCCGGGCTGCCGCTGCCGTTCGTGTCGTACGGCGGCACCTCGATGTTCGCGGTGTGGATCGCGATCGGGCTGCTCCAGTCGATCCGGGTGCAGCGGCCGATAACGGCCTGAGCCCTTGAGCCCGGTCCGTCTTCCGCCGGCCGGTCTTACGCTCGGACTATGGCCCGAACCGAGCCGGAGACCGTACGGGAGACCGAGCGGAAGTACTCGCTTCCCCCCGGCGCCGCCGCGCTCCCGGACCTGTCCGGGGCGGGCGGCGCCGTCGCCGTTCTGCCCCAGGGCCGCACGGAGGTGGACGCCGTCCACTACGACACGCAGGACCTGCGCCTCGCCGCCGCCTCCGTCACCCTGCGCCGGCGCACCGGCGGCGCGGACGCCGGCTGGCACCTGAAGCTCCCCGTCGCGGCCGGTGTACGGGACGAGATCCGCCTGCCGCTCTCGGAGACCCTCCCGGATGCCCTGGTCGCGCTCGTCCGCTCCCGCACCCGGGACGCCCCGCTGATCCCCGTCGTACGGCTGCGGTCCGCGCGCGTGGCGAGCCGGCTCCACGGCGCGGGGAACGCGCTGCTCGCCGAGGTGAGCGCCGACACCGTACGGGCGGAGCGTCTCGGCGCGGACGGCGCCCCCACCGGCGCCACCGCCGCCTGGACGGAGGCCGAGGCGGAGCTGGGCCCGGACGCCGGCCCCGAGGTCCTCGACGCGCTGGACGCGTGGCTGCGCGCCGCCGGGCTGCGGCCCGCGCGCTACGCGTCGAAGCTCGCCAGGGCGCTGGCGGAGACCGGGTTCGCGGTGGCGGCCCCGGACACGCGCCCGCCCGTGACCGCCGGGGACCATGTGGTCGCCCACCTGCGGGCGCAGACCGCCGCGCTCGTCGCGCTGGACCCGGCCGTCCGCCGCGATCTGCCGGACGCCGTGCACCAGATGCGGGTGGCGAGCCGCAGGCTGCGCTCCGCGCTGCGCACGTACCGCTCCTGGTTCGACCGGGCGGTCACCGAGCCGGCGGGCGAGGAGCTGCGGTGGCTCGCGGCGGAGCTGGGCGTCGACCGCGACCACGAGGTGCTGTCCGCGCGGCTGGCCGCCCGGATCGGCGCGCTGCCGGAACCGCTGCTCCTCGGCCCGGTGTCCGCGCGGCTCCAGGAGTGGCACACGGAGCGCCGGACCGGCTCACGGGCGCGGACCCTCGCCGTACTCGACAGTGCGCGCTACACGGCCCTCCTCGACGGGCTCGACGCGTTCCTCGCCGCCCCGCCCGTCAGGACCGGCGCCGGCGCGCCGCCCGCCGAGGCGCTCGCGGGGCGGATCCTCGCGGCGTACGGGCGGCTCGCGGACCGTATCGAGCACGCCGTCGCGCTCCCGCCGGGCCGGGAGCGGGACCTCGCCCTGCACAGCGCCCGCAAGGCCGCCAAGCGGGCCCGGTACGCGGCCGAGGCGGCCCGTCCCGCCCTCGGGGGCCCGGCCGGCCGCTTCGCGCGGCGGATGAAGGACGTACAGACCCTGCTGGGCGACCACCAGGACAGCGTGGTGGCGCGCGAGACCCTGCGGGACCTCGCGGTCGCGGCGCACGCGGCGGGCGAGTCCGCGTTCACCTGGGGGCTGCTGTACGGCGAGGAGGCGGCGCGGGCCGAGCGGCTGGAGCGGGAGCTGCCCCGGGTGTGGGCCAAGGCCGCGGACCGCCGGATCCGGGCGGCGCTGACCGGGTGACGCCCCGGGGTAGTCTGGATGGTCATCCCCGGCCCGGAGACGGGCCTGCCAGCCCACGAAAGTCGCGAGATGTCTGCTGCTGCGTCGGTCTTCCCACAGCTCGAAGCCCTGCTCCCGCATGTGCAGAAGCCCATCCAATACGTCGGCGGTGAACTCAACTCCACGGTGAAGGAGTGGGACGACTGCGACGTCCACTGGGCGCTCATGTACCCCGACGCGTACGAGGTCGGGCTGCCCAACCAGGGCGTCATGATCCTCTACGAGGTACTGAACGAGCGTGAGGGCGTGCTCGCGGAGCGCACGTACAGTGTCTGGCCGGACCTGGAAGCGCTGATGCGCGAGCACAAGGTCCCCCAGTTCACCGTGGACTCGCACCGGCCGGTGGGCGCCTTCGACATCTTCGGGCTGAGCTTCTCCACCGAGCTGGGCTACACCAACATGCTCACCGCGCTCGACCTCGCGGGCATTCCGCTCGCGGCCCGGGACCGTACCGTCGACCACCCCATCGTGCTCGCGGGCGGCCACGCGGCCTTCAACCCCGAGCCGATCGC
This sequence comes from Streptomyces sp. NPDC093109, assembly GCF_040701725.1. NCBI lineage: Bacteria > Bacillati > Actinomycetota > Actinomycetes > Kitasatosporales > Streptomycetaceae > Streptomyces > Streptomyces sp. NPDC093109. Next base: position 47,147 of record NZ_JBFBEZ010000045.1, on the reverse strand, counting down.
GGAGTTCGTCGACTGCGTGGTCATCGGCGACGGCGAGCAGGCGGTGCTGGAGATCACCGACATCGTCCGCGCCTGGAAGGCGGAGGGCCGCCCCGGCGGGCGCGAGGAGGTGCTCTTCCGGCTGGCGAAGACCGGTGGCGTGTACGTGCCGGGCTTCTACGACGTCGAGTACCTGCCGGACGGCCGGATCGCCCGTGTCGTGCCGAACCGGAGCGGGGTCCCGTGGCGGGTGTCCAAGCACACCGTCATGGACCTGGACGAGTGGCCCTACCCGAAACAGCCGCTCGTCCCGCTCGCCGAGACCGTGCACGAGCGGATGTCCGTGGAGATCTTCCGCGGCTGCACGCGCGGCTGCCGCTTCTGTCAGGCCGGCATGATCACCCGGCCGGTGCGCGAGCGCTCCATCACCGGCATCGGCGAGATGGTCGAGAAGGGGCTGAAGGCGACCGGCTTCGAGGAGGTCGGGCTGCTCTCGCTCTCCTCCGCCGACCACAGCGAGATCGGTGACATCGCCAAGGGCCTGGCGGACCGCTACGAGGCGGACAAGATCGGCCTCTCCCTCCCGTCCACCCGTGTGGACGCCTTCAACGTCGACCTCGCCAACGAGCTGACCAGGAACGGCCGCAGGTCGGGGCTCACCTTCGCGCCCGAGGGCGGCTCCGAGCGGCTGCGCAAGGTCATCAACAAGATGGTCTCGGAGGAGGACCTGATCCGTACGGTCTCCACCGCCTACGGCAACGGCTGGCGCCAGGTGAAGCTGTACTTCATGTGCGGCCTGCCCACCGAGACCGACGAGGACGTCCTCCAGATCGGCGACATGGCCGTCAAGGTCATCGCCGAGGGGCGCAAGGTCTCCGGCCAGAACGACATCCGCTGCACGGTCTCCATCGGCGGCTTCGTGCCCAAGCCGCACACCCCCTTCCAGTGGGCGCCGCAGCTCAGCGCCGAGGAGACCGACGCGCGGCTGGCGAAGCTCCGCGACAAGATCCGCGCCGACAAGAAGTACGGCCGCTCCATCGGCTTCCGCTACCACGACGGCAAGCCCGGCATCGTCGAGGGCCTGCTCTCGCGCGGCGACCGGCGGATCGGCGCGGTCATCCGCGCGGTCTACGAGGACGGCGGGCGCTTCGACGGCTGGCGCGAGCACTTCTCGTACGACCGCTGGATGGCGTGCGCGGCCAAGGAACTGCCGGCGGTCGGCCTGGACGTCGACTGGTACACGACGCGCGAGCGTACCTACGAGGAGGTCCTGCCCTGGGACCACCTGGACTCCGGTCTCGACAAGGACTGGCTCTGGGAGGACTGGCAGGACTCGCTGGACGAGACCGAGGTCGAGGACTGCCGCTGGACGCCGTGCTTCGACTGCGGCGTCTGCCCGCAGCTCGACACGTCCATCCAGATCGGCCCGACGGGGAAGAAGCTGCTGCCGCTCACGGTCGTGAAGTAGCACGGGCGCGGGCTCGGGCCCGTACTACAGCCGTCCGCCGGGCTCGGGAACCGCCGGGCGGCTGTACGCGTACTCTGGGTAGTACAAGGATCGCCCCACGTCCAAGGGCGGCGCGTGACCGCGTACCGCTCGCACCGAGGAGAAGAACCACTGGGCAAGCGACAGCCCGAAGGCCCGCCGCCCGCACCGGCGGTGCAGCGCATCCGACTGCGTTACACCAAGCGCGGCCGCCTCCGGTTCACCAGCCACCGTGACTTCCAGCGCGCCTTCGAGCGGGCACTGCGCCGTGCCGAGGTGCCGATGGCGTACTCGGCGGGGTTCACGCCCCACCCCAAGGTGTCGTACGCGAATGCCGCACCCACCGGCACCGGCAGCGAGGCCGAGTTCCTGGAGATCGCCCTCGCCGAGGCGCGCGACCCGGAGAAGCTGCGTGCGCTGCTCGACGAGTCGCTGCCGGCGGGACTTGACATCATCGACGCTGTCGAGGCCCGCACCTCGGGTCTCGCCGACCGGCTGACCGCTTCCGTATGGGAGCTGAGGCTGGACGGCGTCGGGGCCGAGGAGGCCGGGCGCGCCGTGTCCGCCTTCCTCGCCGCCGAGTCGGTCGAGGTGTCGCGGCGCGGCAAGAACGGGCTGCGGACCTTCGACGCGCGGCCCGCCGTGGCCGCCCTGGAGACCCTCCCGGAGCCGACCCGTCCACAGGCTGATAGGCCGGGGGACGGGCCCTGTGCGATACTGCGGCTGGTGGTTCGGCACGTAACACCTGCCGTACGACCCGACGACGTCCTGTCCGGTCTCCGAGCTGTGGCCGACCTGGCGCCGCCGGTCCCCGCAGCGGTGACCAGGCTGGCGCAGGGGCTCTTCGACGAGGAGAGCGGCACGGTGACCGACCCGCTCGCACCCGACCGCGAGGCAGTCCGGCCCGCCCCATCCGAGGCCGCCGGAACCGCCGCCGCGAAGGTGCCTGAAGGTGCAGGTTCCGCGTAGGAGCGGTCGTTGTAGCGCAGCCCAAGGACCCGGGAAGCCACCGGGGTCGGGCGGCGCACTGACTGACTACTTGAAGACTTTCGCCAGGCCGTGCGTACAACGCGTAGGGAACCGGCGACCCACAGACATACAGCTCCCGTGCGGCGCCCGCGCCCCGGACGGCGGCCATCGCGCACTGCGCGTGCCGCGGCCGGACCGGAACAAGGCGCGGCGCCCGGGAGCGTGACGGGAGAACCGCCCGCATGCTTGAGTCCACCGAACCCGGCACCCCCGGGGACCACACCAACGAAGAGAACAGCTCACCCAGCGACACGCTGCCGCCGCGCCGCAGGCGCCGCGCCGCGTCGCGTCCGGCGGGCCCGCCCGTCGCCGCTGCCGCCGAGGTCAGGGACCCGGGGAGCGTGACGGAGACGATCACGTCGGACGCCGCCGAGGAGTCGGCCGCCGAGGAGCCCGCCGCCGCAGCGCCGCGTGCCCGGCGCCGTGCGACCCGTAAGACCGCCGCGCCCGAGGCCGCCGCGGTTGCCGCCGAGGCCACCGCGGTCGCCGATCCCGCCGCCGAGGCCCCGGCCGCACCCGTCGCGGAGGAGGCCGCTGCCGCCGCCCCGCGTGCGCGCCGTCGTGCGACCCGTAAGACCGCCGCGCCTTCGGCGCCCGAGGCGGTCGCCGCGGAGGTCGCGGAGGTCGCGCCCGAAGCCGCTGCTGAGCCCGCCGAGCCCGTCGAGGAGCCGGCCGCCGCCGCGCCGCCGCGTGCGCGCCGCCGCGCCACCCGTAAGGCCACGGCCCCCGAGGCCGCCGTGTCCGAGGCCGCCGCCGAGATCGTCGCCGAGCCGGTGCGCGTCGCCGAGTCCGAGCCCGCGCCGGTCGTGGCGCCCCTGGCCGAGGAGAACGCCGCCGAGGAGGCCGTGCCCGCCGCCCGCCCGCGCCGTCGCGCCACCCGCAGGGCCACCGCGCCCGCCGGTGCGCCGGAGCAGGCTCCGGCGCAGGCTGCCGCCGCCTCCGTCGCCTCCGTCGCGGAGGGCGAGAGCCTGCCGCAGAGCACCGTCACCGAGATCACCACGGACGGGGAGCAGGACCAGGTCAGGGCCGCCGAGAAGGCCGCGACCCGGGGCCGTACGCGCCGCAGGGCCACCTCGCCCGCGACCGCGCCGGCGCCCGCCGCCGCGCCGGAGCCGGTCCAGGCCGCCGCGCCCGCCCCCGCTGCTGTCGAGTCCGCGCCTGTCGCGGTGCCCGCCGCGCCCGCGCCCAAGACGGTGAAGGAGACGCGCGCCGCCGAGCGCGGTACGCGCCGCCGTGCCGCGCGGCCCGCCGTGGCCGTCTTCCAGGCGCCCGTCTTCACCGAGCCGATGTTCCAGACGCCGGAGACGGCCGCCGCCATGGCCGCCGCCGGTTACGGGCAGGTCGACGAGGCCGACGAGGAGGAGACGGAGGAGACCACCGCCGAGGCCGTGGCCGCCCCCGAGCCCGCCGCCGCGCCCGAGCCCACCGGCCGCCGCAGCAGGCGCCGCCGCCGCGGCGAGGCCCCGGTGGAGCCCGCCGAGGCCCCGCGCGCCGCCGCCGAGGCGCCCCGCGAGCCCGTCGAGGAGATCGCCGACGTCGACGCGGACACCGAGGCCGAGCCCTCGGCCGAGGGCGACGACTCCGACGAGTACGAGGACCGTCCCTCGCGCCGTCGCCGCCGGGGTGGCCGTCGCCGTCGCCGGGGCGAGTCCGCCGAGGACGCCGAGCGCGACGAGCGCCGCGAGGAGCCGGCCGACCGCCACGAGGACTCCGCCGAGGACGCGGCCGAGGCCGGGCGCGACGACCACCGCGACTCCGGGGCCCCCTCCTCCGACGAGGACGACCACGACCACGAGCAGGACCACGACGACACCGAGGCGTCCTCCGGCGGAGGCTCGTCCAGCAGCCGTCGCCGTCGCCGCAGGCGCCGCCGCAGCGGAGACGGCGCGGCCGAGGCCGAGGCGTCCTCCGGCACGGGCACGGGCGACGACCCGGAGCGTACGGTCGTCAAGGTCCGCGAGCCGCGCGAGCGGCGCGTCAAGGACTTCGCCGAGCGCGAGCGCGAGTCCGGCGCCGGTTCCGACGAGGTGCAGTCCATCAAGGGCTCGACCCGTCTCGAAGCCAAGAAGCAGCGCCGCCGCGAGGGCCGCGAGCAGGGCCGCCGCCGGGTCCCGATCATCACGGAGGCGGAGTTCCTCGCCCGCCGCGAGGCCGTCGAGCGGGTGATGGTCGTCCGCCAGAGCGGCGAGCGCACCCAGATCGGCGTTCTCGAGGACAACGTGCTCGTCGAGCACTACGTCAACAAGGAGCAGGCCACCAGCTACGTCGGCAACGTCTACCTGGGCAAGGTGCAGAACGTACTGCCGTCCATGGAGGCCGCCTTCGTCGACATCGGCAAGGGCCGCAACGCCGTCCTGTACGCCGGTGAGGTCAACTTCGAGGCGCTCGGCATGGCCAACGGCCCGCGCCGCATCGAGACCGCGCTCAAGTCCGGCCAGTCGGTGCTCGTCCAGGTGACGAAGGACCCGATCGGCCACAAGGGCGCGCGCCTCACCAGCCAGGTGTCCCTGCCCGGCCGCTACCTCGTGTACGTGCCCGAGGGCTCGATGACCGGCATCAGCCGCAAGCTGCCCGACACCGAGCGGGCCCGGCTGAAGACCATCCTCAAGAAGATCGTCCCCGAGGACGCGGGCGTCATCGTCCGTACGGCCGCGGAGGGCGCCAGCGAGGACGAGCTGCGCCGCGATGTCGAGCGGCTCCAGGCGCAGTGGGAGGACATCAAGAAGAAGGCGAAGAGCGGCAACGCGCCGACCCTTCTCTACGGTGAGCCCGACATGACCGTCCGGGTCGTCCGCGACATCTTCAACGAGGACTTCTCGAAGGTCATCGTCAGCGGCGACGAGGCGTGGCAGACCATCCACGGCTATGTCGCGCATGTCGCGCCCGACCTGTCCGACCGGCTCTCGCGCTGGACGAGCGAGGTCGACGTCTTCGCGACGTACCGCATCGACGAGCAGCTGATGAAGGCGCTGGACCGCAAGGTCTGGCTGCCGAGCGGCGGTTCGCTGGTGATCGACAAGACCGAGGCCATGATCGTGGTCGACGTCAACACCGGGAAGTTCACGGGCCAGGGCGGCAACCTGGAGGAGACCGTCACCAGGAACAACCTGGAGGCGGCCGAGGAGATCGTGCGTCAGCTGCGGCTGCGCGACCTCGGTGGCATCGTCGTCATCGACTTCATCGACATGGTGCTTGAGTCCAACCGGGACCTGGTGCTGCGACGCCTGCTGGAGTGCCTGGGCCGGGACCGTACGAAGCACCAGGTGGCCGAGGTCACCTCGCTGGGCCTGGTCCAGATGACCCGCAAGCGGGTCGGCCAGGGGCTGCTGGAGTCCTTCTCCGAGACGTGTGTCCACTGCAACGGCCGTGGCGTCATCGTCCACATGGAGCAGCCGACGGCGTCCGGCGGTGGCGGCGGTACGGTCGCGAGCGGCGCCGGCAAGCGCGCCAAGAAGCGCCGCGGCGGGTCGGGTGCGGACCACGAGCACGAGCACGCGGTGACGGCGGCAGAGCTGGAGGCCGAGACCGAGCACGAGTCGGAGGCCGAACTGGCGGCGGAGGTGGCCGCTCCGGTCGCGCTCCTGGCGCCGGAGTTCGTCCCCGACGAGGAGCTGTACAGCAGCGTCGCGGAGGCGGAGGCCGCCGTACGTGGCCGGTCGCGCCGCCGGGCTTCGCGCAAGGCGTCGGCTCCGGCCGGGTCGCCGCGCGGTGCGGAGGCGCGGGCGGAGGAGGCTCCGGTGGTTGAGCCGGCGGCTGTTCCGGTCGAGGCTCCGGTTGTTGAGGCCGAGGCTGAGGCTGAGGTTGTTGTCGAGGTCCCGGTCGAGGCCCCGGTCGAGGCGGCTCCCACGGGCCGTACGCGTCGCCGGGCCACCCGTAAGGCGTCGGCCCCGGCCGGTTCGCCCAAGGCGGCCGACGCGGAGGCGGCGGTGGCCGAGGTGGTCCTGCCGGTTCAGCCGGAGTCCGCTCCGGAGCCCGTGGCCGAGCCGGTCGCGGAGCCCGTCGCGGCTGCCGAGGAGGCGCCCGCCGTCGAGGAGGCGCCCGTCGCCGCCCCGCCGCGTGCGCGCCGCAGGGCGACCCGTAAGGTCAGCGCCCCCGCCGGTTCGCCGTCGGGCGCCGAGGACGCGGCCGTCGTCGTGGTCGAGTCGGCCAGGGCCGAGGAGCCCGCCGCCGTACCGGCCGCCGAGCCCGTCGCCGAGGTGGCGGAGCTGACCGAGCCGACTGAGCTGACCGAGCCGGCCGAGCCGGCCCCGGCCAAGAAGGCCGTCCGCAAGACGGCGGCCAAGAAGGCGCCCGCCAAGAAGGCCCCCGCGAAGAAGGCGGTGGCGAAGAAGACGACGGCCAAGAAGACGGTCGCCAAGAAGACGACGACGGCGAAGAAGGCGACGGTCAAGAAGACCGCGGTCAAGTCGGCGTCGAAGAAGACCGCGGCGGCCGAGCAGCAGACGCCGCGCGGAGTATCGGCGCCGACGGACAACTGACCGCCGGTGGAACGCCGCTGACAGCACACCGCTGACGCACAGTGCCCCGTCCTGGATTTCCAGGGCGGGGCACTGTGCTGTCCGGCCATGTCGGCGGGCGGAATACAAGGCGCCGGGAGCGTTAACGTGTCGGCAATTTGATGAGAAAACCCTGATAATCTGACCGGCGGTCGCCGATGTGTGCCTTCCCTGCCTGGAGACCGTGGTGACCGCCCGGCCCGATCCGCCGTCCGACCCGCCGTCTCCCCTCCTCCGGCAGAACGTGGGTTTCGCGCCGGGGGGTGACGCGGCCTCGTCCGATGTCCGCCGCGCTCCAGACCTCTGTTCCGGAGATCTCTCGCGGTGTTCAAGGAGGACGTCCATGCCGAGCAGTGACGCGCGGCCCATCCCGGCTGCCAGCCCGGTCATCGGGGAGGATGAGATCGAGGCCGCCGTACGTGTCATGCGTACCGGCCGTGTCGTACAGGGACCCGAAGTGGCCGCTTTCGAGGCGGGCTTCTCGGAGCTGGTGGAAGGCGCCCACTGCGTGGCCGTCAACTCCGGCACCTCGGCGCTCCATCTGCTGCTTCTCGCGCTGGGCATCGGCCCCGGCGACGAGGTGATCGTGCCGTCGTTCTCGTTCGCCGCGTCGGCGAACGCGGTCCGGCTGGTGGGCGCCGATGTCGTCTTCGCCGACATCGAACCGGGCAGCTTCTGTCTGGACCCGGCCGCGGTCGAGGCCGCGATCACCCCGCGTACCGCCGCGATCATGCCCGTACACCTGTACGGTCACCCCGCCGCGATGGACCGGCTGATGCCCCTCGCCGCGAAGCACGGACTCGCCGTGGTCGAGGACGCCTGCCAGGCACACGCCGCGGCTCTCCACGGCACGCCGGTCGGCGCCTTCGGCTCCGGGGGGACGTTCAGCTTCTACCCCACCAAGAACATGCACGCCCTGGAGGGCGGCATGGTGACCACCGGCGACGCCGAGGTCGCCCGCACCCTGCGGCTGCTGCGCAACCAGGGCATGGAGCAGCGGTACGCCAACGAGATCGTCGGCGCCAACATGCGCATGACCGACGTCTCCGCCGCCGTGGGCCGCGTCCAGCTGACGAAGCTCGGCGGATGGACCGAGCGGCGCCGGGCCAACGCGGCGTACCTCGACGCGCACATCACCGCGCCGGACGTGGTGACGCCCCCGGTCGCCGAGGGCGCCCGGCACGTCTACCACCAGTACACCGTCCGGATCCGGGGGGACCGCGACGCGGCGATGGCACGGCTCTCGGAGGCGGGCATCGGCAACGCCGTCTACTACCCGACGCCGATCCACCGGCTGAAGCCGTACTGGGAGCCGGACCAGAAGGCCGGCCGTGTCTGGGATCTGCCGGAGACGGAGCGCGCGGCGGCCGAGGTCGTCTCGCTGCCCGTGCACCCCGCGCTCACCGCGGAGGACCTGGAGCGCATCGTCGCCGCCGTCAACACACCGGGAGAGAAACTGTGAGCAGTGGGGGGCTGAGAGCCGGGCTGATCGGGCTCGGTTCGATGGGACGTCATCACGCCCGGGTACTGGCCGGTCTTGAGGGCGTCCGGTTCGTCGGGGTCGTCGACCCGATGGGGGACAAGAACGGTTTCGCGCAGGGCGCTCCCGTGCTGCCGACCGTCGACCAACTGCTGGAACTCGGCGTCGACTACGCGGTCGTCGCCTGCCCCACCGCACTGCACGAGGAGGTCGGCCTCCAGCTGGCCGAGGCCGGTGTGCCCGCCCTCCTGGAGAAGCCCCTCGCCGACACGGTCGAGGGCGCGCGCCGCCTGGTGGAGGCGTTCGAGTCCCGCGGCCTGGTGGCCGGCGTCGGCCACATCGAACGCTGCAACCCGGCGCTGCTCAGCCTGCGCGCCCGGCTGGAGGCCGGCGAACTCGGCGACGTCTACCAGGTCGTCACCCGCCGCCAGGGCCCCTTCCCGCACCGCATCGCCGATGTCGGCGTGGTCAAGGACCTGGCCACCCACGACATCGACCTGACCGGCTGGGTGACGGGCCAGGACTACACCTCGATCTCCGCCCACACGGTGTCCAAGAGCGGCCGTCCGCACGAGGACATGGTCTCCGCGGTGGGCCGGCTGACCGACGGCACCATGGTCAACCACCTGGTCAACTGGCTGAGCCCGCTCAAGGAACGCTTCACCTCGGTCACCGGCGAGCGCGGCTGTTTCATCGCCGACACCCTCACCGCCGACCTCACGTTCCACTCGAACGCGGCCGTCACCACCGAGTGGGAGGCCCTGCGCGCCTTCCGCGGCGTCGCCGAGGGCGACATGATCCGCTACGCGATCCCCAAGCGCGAGCCCCTGCTCGTCGAGCACGAACTCTTCCGCGACGCGGTCCTGGGCGAGCCGAGCGACATCTGCACGCTGCGGCAGGGGCTGCGGACGGTGGAGGTCGCGGCGGCGGTGCTGGAATCGGCGGCCGGCGGGAACACCGTGAATGTGTCCTTCGACAGCATCTCCCTTCAGGAAGTGGCCAGTTGACCCAGCCCGACGTCAGCGTCGTCGTCGCCGTATACAACACCATGCCGTACCTCACCGAATGTCTGAACTCCCTCGTCGGACAGACCATCGGCCTGGACCGGCTCGAAGTCGTCGCCGTCAACGACGGTTCCACGGACAGCAGTGGCGCGGAACTCGAACGGTTCGCCGCGCTGTACCCGGGTACGGTCAAGGTCATCCACCAGGAGAACTCCGGTGGGCCCGCCGCGCCGAGCAACCGGGCGCTGGATGTCGCCACGGGGCGGTACGTCTACTTCATCGGATCCGACGACTACCTCGGCGAAGAGGCCCTCGCCCGGATGGTCGCCTACGCGGACGAGCACGAGTCCGACGTGGTCATCGGCAAGATGGTCGGCACCAACGGACGTTACGTACGGCAGACGCTCTACCGGAAGAACGATCCCGACCTCAGCCTGTACGGCAAGGAACTGCCGTTCGCCCTGGCCAACACCAAGCTCTTCCGCCGCGAACTCGTCGAGAAGCACGGACTCCGCTTCCCCGAGGACCTGCCGGTCGGCAGCGACCAGCCCTTCACCATCGAGGCGTGCGTACGGGCCCGGAAGATCTCGGTGCTCGGCGACTACACGTACTACTACGCGGTGAAGCGCGGCGACGCGGGCAACATCACCTACCGGGCCGATCAGCTGGCCCGGCTGCGCTGCACCGCCAGGATCATGGAGCACACCGCCGGGCTGATAGAGCCCGGTCCCCGGCGCGACGCCGTCTTCAAGCGCCACTTCACCTGGGAACTCAGCAAGCTGCTCCGTGAGGACCTCGCCCTCCTCGACCCCGACACCCGGCGCATGGTCTGCGACGGTGTCGGCCGGCTCGTGGACACCTATCTGTCGGACGCCCTGCGGGACTCGCTGGGCGTCAAGCGCCGCGCGCGGCTCCTGCTGGCCAGGAGCGGCTCCGTCGACGAGCTGATGAGGGCCATCACGGACGAGGCCGAGCACGGCGCGCCGCCCTTCCTGCTGGAGAAGGGCCACGCCTACGCCCGCTACCCGGGGCTGCGCGATCCGGCGGTCGCCGTGCCCGACCGCGGCTTCGAGCTGCTCGGCGAGACCGTGACGGGCCGGATATCCGCCGGTACCGAGATGGTGTCCGTCGGCTGGGAGCAGACCACCGACGCGATGACGTTCGTGCTCAAGGCACGGGTCGGCGTCGTCGGTGACACCTCCTCCGCGGTGGTACGGCTCGCCCGGAGCGCGATGCCCGACACCGCCGACAAGCTGGGCGCGCGCCGCCTTCCGGCCGACCACGAACTGCCCGCGCCCGTAGGCCGGTTCAGCTACGAGGAAGCGCCCGACGGGGCCGGGACGATCGTGACCGCCCGTATCCCCATCGAGCCGGGCACGGCCAAACGCGGGGTACGCGTCTACGTCGAGGTCGCGGGCGCCACGTACGAGATACCCGTCAGGGCCGACGGCCTGCCGGGAGTGCAGGCGCGCCGGTGGGGCACGAGCGTTCCCCACCGTGTCGCGGCCCAGGTGAACAACAAGGGGCGGCTGGTGATCACCACGGCTCCCGTGTGGGAGCCCCGGACCGGTCCCGGCGCGCGGCTGCGCAGGCTGCTGCCCCGGCTGAAGAGGAAGTGAATCGAATCCGATGAATATCTGTGTAGTCGCGCTCGGCAAGATCGGCCTGCCGCTCGCCGTGCAGTTCGCGGCCAAGGGTCACCGGGTGATCGGCGCGGACGTCAACGAGAAGGTCGTCGAGCTGGTCAACGCCGGCACCGAGCCCTTCCCCGGCGAGCACGATCTCGACGTCAAGCTCAAGCGGGCCGTCGGCGAGGAGCTGCTCACCGCGACGACGGACACCACGGCCGCGGTCGCGCAGTCCGACGCCGTCGTGGTCGTCGTCCCGCTCTTCGTGGACGCCGAGGGCGTCCCGGACTTCGGCTGGATGGACTCGGCCACCGAGGCGATCGCCAAGGGCCTGCGGCCGGGCACGCTCGTCTCGTACGAGACCACCCTGCCGGTCGGTACCACCCGTACGCGCTGGGCGCCGATGCTCCAGGCGGGTTCGGGCCTCACCGCCGGCGAGGACTTCCATCTGGTCTTCTCGCCGGAACGGGTGCTGACCGGCCGGGTCTTCGCTGACCTGCGCCGCTACCCGAAGCTGGTCGGCGGCATCGACGAGGCGTCGGCGCGCCACGGAGTCGCGTTCTACGAGTCGGTGCTCGACTTCGACGCGCGCGACGACCTGCCCCGGCCGAACGGTGTCTGGGACCTGGGTACGGCGGAGGCGTCCGAGCTGGCCAAGCTCGCCGAGACCACCTACCGGGACGTCAACATCGGGCTGGCGAACCAGTTCGCGCGCTTCGCGGACCAGGCCGGCATCGACGTCAAGAAGGTCATCGAGGCCTGCAACAGCCAGCCGTACAGCCATATCCACCAGCCCGGTATCGCGGTCGGCGGCCACTGCATCCCGATCTACCCGCGGATGTACCTGTGGAACGACCCGTCGGCCACGGTCGTACGGTCGGCGCGCGAGGCCAACGCGGCGATGCCGGAGTACGCCGTCGATCTGCTGGCCGCCGCGTACGGCGACCTGACCGGCGTGAACGTCCTGGTGCTGGGGGCCGCGTACCGCGGTGGCGTCAAGGAGACCGCGTTCTCCGGGGTCTTCCCGACCGTCGAGGCGCTGACGGCGCGCGGCGCCGTCGCGTACGTCTCGGACCCGATGTACACGGCCGCGGAGCTGACCGCGCACGGCCTCACGCCCCACGACGGCGAGAAGGTCACCGCGGCGATCCTCCAGGCCGACCACGCCGAGTACCGCGCGCTGACCCCGGCGGACCTGCCGGACGTCACCGTGCTGGTCGACGGGCGCCGCACCACGGACCCGGAGGCGTGGAAGGGCGTACGGCGCGTCGTCATCGGCGGCTGAGCCCCGGACCGTACGAGCAGTGGCGGCCCCGCCCCGCCGGTCGGTGGGGGCGGGGCCGCGGCATGGAGGAAACGGCTATGACCTGGCTGATCACCGGCGGCGCCGGATATATCGGCTCGCACGTGGTGAAGGCGATGACCGACGCGGGAGAGCGCGTCGTCGTGCTCGACGATCTGAGCACCGGCAGGGCCGAGCGGCTGCCCGCCGGGGTTCCCCTGGAGACCGGCACCGTCCTCGACCACCACCGCGTCACCGAGGTACTGCGCACCCATGCCGTCACCGGTGTGGTGCACATCGCGGGAAAGAAACAGGTCGCGGAGTCCATCGGGAAGCCGCTGCACTACTACCGGGAGAACGTCGAGGGGCTGCGGGTGCTGCTCGACGCGGCGACCGCGGCCGGGGTGAGCCGGTTCCTCTTCTCCTCCTCGGCGGCCGTCTACGGCATGCCCGACGTCACCCTCGTCACGGAGCGGACGCCCTGCCGGCCGATCAGCCCGTACGGCGAGACCAAGCTGGCGGGGGAGTGGCTGGTCACGGCGGCCGGCGCCGCGCACTCCATGGCGACGGCCTCGCTCCGCTACTTCAACGTCGCCGGAGCGGCCACGCCCGGACTCGGCGACGACGGGGTGACCAATCTGGTGCCCATGGTCTTCGACCGCGTCGAGGCCGGTGCGCCGCCGCTCGTCTTCGGCGCCGACTACCCGACCCCCGACGGCACATGCGTCCGCGACTACATCCACGTCGAGGACATCGCGTCCGCGCACGTCGCGGCGGCCCGGCGGCTCGCCGCGGACAAGGCGGCGTCCCTTGTCCTCAACGTCGGGCGCGGCGAGGGCGTTTCGGTCGCCGAGATGATCGGAATCGTCCGGGACGTCACCGGGCACACCGACCTCGTGCCACGCGTCGTGGCGCGGCGCCCGGGGGACCCGGCACGGGTCGTGGCGTCGGCGGACCGTATCCGTACGGAACTGGGGTGGCAGGCGCGCCACGATGTGCGCGCGATGGTGGCTTCGGCCTGGGCGGGCTGGCGTCTGCGCCACCCCTGAGCGCCCGTAGCCACGGTGGCTCCCCGGACGGGTCCGGGGAGCCACCGCCACCGCGCCGGCCGGTCGCTCGGTACGGAGTCACTCCGTACCGAGGAACAGCCTCTCGAAGCGGGCCCGCACCACGGGCCAGTCCCATGCCGTCAGCGCGTGGGCGGAGGCGGCGGCGCCCGCCTTCCGCCAGGCTTCCTCGGTGCCGGTGTGACGGCGGATCCGGTCGGCTGCCTCCGCCGGGGTCTCCACGACCCAGCCCTCCGGGTAGAGCGTGCGGGCGCTGTGGGGACGGCCCGCGTAGAAGGGCCAGTCGCGGACGACGGGGAGGGCGCCGCTCGCCGCGCCCTCCATCAGACCCACGTGACAGCCCTCGCGCACCGAAGAGCTGAGGATCGTGCCGATGCCGGTCAGCGCGGACGCCACGTCGTCGGTCGCACCGAGACGTACCACCGCGCCCGACTTCACCAGCGGCGCGAGCGCCTTCTCGAAGCGCTGGAGGTAGTCACGGGTGGCATGGCTCGTCTTGGCACTCATGTCACCGCCCACCAGCAGCAGCCGGTAGCGCTCGTCCTCCTTCCGCAGCAGACGCAGCACCTCGACGGCCCACAGCGGATCCTTGGCGACCTGACCGACGCCGACCAGCCCCAGCTCGAAGCGGGCCTCGGCCGGCTTCGGGCGGGCGAAACCGGCGAGTTCCATCGCGTTGTCGATGACATGCGTACGGGGGGCGTGCTCGCCGCGGAGCTGCGGCACCAAGGAGGTCACCAGATCCCGGACGTGCGGCGCGACGAACACCAGGTCGTCGATCCGCGAGAAGTCCGTGGAGTGGGGCCACCGGGTGAACGCCTCGTAGCTGTGCAGCCGTACGACGATCCGCGTGTCGCCCGGATCGATGGTGGTGAGCATCGAGGCCGGCCCCACCGCCCAGTCCAGGAAGACGGTGTCCGCCCAGTCCAGATACGGCCGGATCAGCCGCTCGACCTCTTCCTGGTAGTCGGTCGTGTCCCCGGCGAGCCGGTCCTCCAGAATCCGCCGGCCCGCCCACGAGATCCGCATCAGGGCCTTCTGCGCGGCCAGGTCGAGGAAGCGCAGCTCGACCCCGGGGTGGTCCCCGAAGTGGGACAGGATGTGCTGGAGGAAGTTGGCGTTGCCGCTCGTGGTCACGAGCAGCCGCAGCGGACGGCCGGTGGGCGCCGGCGCGTGCGGAGTCCGGCGGCCCCGGGGCACGCCGACGGCCCGCATGACCTTCGAGGCGTAGAGCGGCTCCACATACGCGCCGGCCTTCCGCGCCAGGGGCGAGGACAACTGGTCGATATGCACCACCCGGTGGAAGTTCAGGTTGAGCGCCCGGCTCAGGGCCGTGGCCGCCCCCTGGAAGTCGCTCCTGGCGAACCGGTCATCGGCGTGGGCGAGTTGCGCGGCGACCGCCTGAGGAAGCTTCCCCGGCACGAGGCCGTTCGAGATCTCCCGCATCACCGAATCGTCCAGCAGCGACGCCCGGAGCCCCAGGTCACCGACCTTGGATGCCGCGGCGGCCAGCGCGATCGCCGCACCGCTGGTCCGGCCGGCCGACTCCATGCCCTCCGCCACGTAACGGGAGGCCGAGACCCGCAGCCGGGCGGGCACGCCCGGCGCGGTCACGGCGCCGCGCCACAGCCTGGCCCCGACGGCGGAGCGCATCACGGGGCGCGCGGTGGCGGTCCGCATCACCACGGCGGGCAGACCGGTCACGGAACGCCGCACATCGCGGGCCACGACCGCCGCCGACGGCAGGCTGTCGCGCATCCCGCGGCGCGGGGCCGCGTCGCCCAGATCCCGCCGGGCCTCGACGGCACGCAGCGCGGGGGCGAGGCCGAACAGCGCCTCGGCGCCGCGGTTGTGCTGTGCCAGCCGCCACACGGTGTACACCGCCTTGGCGTCGAGCGCCACCAGGACATCCGCCTTGCGGGCGTGCGAGCGCAGCCAGTCGTCGCCCTTCGCCTGGAGCCACACCCGCATCCCGACGGGCGATTCGGCGGCCTTGCGGCGGAGCGCCGAGCTGCCGCGTACCGAACGCGGCAGCTGCCGTACCCCGTCCAGGTCCGCTTCGGTGAGTTCGCCGGTCACCGGTGCCAGATGGAAGGTCCCCGCCAGCTGCACCTGGGCACCCAGGTCATGGAACTTCCGTACCGAATCGGCGAGTACGGCGAGCTGCGGCCGGGTCGCGGCGACGAGCAGGACAACGGTCACGGCGTGCTTCCTTCCGCGGTCGCGTACCGCGTGGTGAATGTGGCGACCAGGTCCCGCACTGCGACCGTCATGAGGGCCTCGCGGGTGAACTGGTCGGCGTGCGACATCGCTTCGGCGTGCATGGCGTCGTCCGTCTCGACGGCCAGGTGCGCGGCCTCGGTGAACGCGACGGTCAGCCGCTCCTCGTCGAGCCCCACGGCCCCCGTCCAGAGCGGGTGCCCCTTCAGCACGTTGGAGGCGTCGTGCTCCACGAGATGGGCGGAGACGATCGGCAGACCGGTGGCCATGTACTCGTACACCTTGCCGGAGGTGACGTACCGGCCGCCGATGAGGATCAGCACCATCGCGTCCCAGCCGGCGTAGAGCGAGGCGACCTCGGCCTTCGCGGCGGGACCGCCGAAGGAGACACCATCGGCCTCGGCCCGCTTGAGGATCTCCGTGTGCCGGTTGGCCTCGCGGCCCGCGCCGTTGCCGATGTGGCCGCGTACCTCGAAGCGCGCGTTGGCCAGCAGCGGCTCCCGCTCCCGCGCGGCCTTCCAGGCGTTCAGGACGGTCGTCAGATGCTGCGTCGTGAAGTTGACCGTCCCGAGATAGCCGAAGACCAGCCCGGCCTCGGGGTCGGGCGTGTGGGACCGGCCGGGAGAGCTGTCGGCGTCATAGCCGTTCCGTACGACATGGACACGGTCGGCGAGATCCGGGTAGCGCGTACGGTAATGCCCGGCGATGGGGTCGTTGACGACCCACAGCGAGAGGGCGTTCGCCAGGATCTTCTTCTCCCAGCGCGCCTCCTCGGAGTCGCGGGAGAACGCCTCGACCCCGTCGATGACATCGATGGACCAGCCGTCGCGGAAGTCCACCGCGTACGGCACCCGGGCCTCTTCCCACAGCTTCCAGGCAGCCGCGAGATTGACGTACGGGACGCAGCTGGCCAGCAGGAGATCGGCGGGCCGTTCCGCGTGGATGTCGAGTACGGCCTGCTCCAGATCGCCGCGCCACGCCCCGAAGTTGGGTTCGGGGAACGCCTCGGTCTGCCGCTCGCGCAGCTTGGCGACCCAGCCCGTGGGGCTGATCGCCCGTTCTTCGGAGAAGAGACGGATATCCGTTTCCAGGTCCTCCCTCGACAGCGGCAGTTCGACGATTCTCACGCGGGGGTCGACCTGATCGAGCAGGGTGAGGTCGATGCCGGAATCCCGCTCCCAGGACTCCTGGGCGATCGTGACGACGGTGACGTCCCAGCCCGTGTTGATGAACTGGTTGGCCGTCTCGCGCATCCGGTAGGCGCAGCTCTTGGCAGCCGGCGGGAATCCAATGGCGAGATAGATCAGATGAGGGCGCCCCGCCTCAACGGGCGGCCCGGACCTGGGGATCGCTGACATAACGGATGTGCTGGCACGGTGACGTACGCGGAAGGGACATGACGGAGCTCCGGCGGGGAGCTCCGAGGTCCGCTCCGGGTGTCACACGAGCCGGCTACCTCTCTTCCACTCTTCCATGAGCCTGACAACATTCTGGGCGGCGCGTCCGTCGCCGTACGGGGTGCCGGCGTCTCCGGCCGGGGCGCTCCGCGTCACCGTGGCGGCCCACTTCTCGTCGGAGAGCTCGTGCGGATCGGCGACCAGGGCATTCCATCCGGTTCTGACCGTTTCCACCCATTCGGTCTCGGGGCGCACCGTGGTGCAGATCCGCTCCAGCAGGAACGCCTCCTTCTGGAGGCCGCCCGAGTCGGTGACCACGCCGGAGGAGGCGAGTACAGCGGCGACGAGCCCCGCGTAGGGGAGCGGGCGGCCGGCGTGGAGGGAGCCCCGGGTGAGGCTGATGCCGTACTCCTCGGCCCGTGCGACGAGCCGCGGGTGGGCCAACAGCGCGACCGGCAGGGGGAGTCGTGCGAGCGAGTCGACGAGCGCGGCGAGACGCGCGGGGTCGTCGGTGTTGTCCGGCCGGTGCAGCGTCGCGAGCAGGAACGGCCGGTCCGGGTCGATGCCCTCGGGCAGTACGGGCGCCGCGTGCTCGCCGGCGCGTACGGCGTCCCGGATCCGCAGACAGATGTCGACCATGACATCCCCGGCCAGCCGGGCGCGGCCGGCCAGGCCCTCGTTGGCGAGATGGCCCATGGCCTCCTCGGTCGGGGCCAGCAGCAGATCGGCGCAGTGGTCGGTGAGGACGCGGTTGTGCTCCTCGGGCATGCGCCGGTTGAAGGAGCGCAGCCCAGCCTCCAGATGCGCCACCGGCAGATGCATCTTCACCGCGGACAGGGCTCCCGCGACGGTCGAGTTGGTGTCGCCGTACACGAGGACCCAGTCGGGCTTCTCCGCCTCGAAGACCGCGTCGAGCGCGGAGAGCACCGCACCGGTCTGGACACCGTGGCTACCGGAGCCGACGCCGAGGTGAATGTCGGGGGCGGGGATGCCGAGGCCGTCGAAGAAGACGTCGGAGAGATCGGCGTCGTAATGCTGTCCCGTGTGCACGATGAAGTGCTGGTGCTCCGTGCCCGCGAACGCGGCCGCGACGGGCGCGAGTTTCACCAACTGGGGGCGGGCACCGACGATGCTGACGACTTTCATCGAACACTCTTCTTCAAGGCCATGGTGGTGGCGGCTGGTCGTGCGAGGGGGGTGGAACGGCTCTGAACGGCTCCTCAGCCGCGGTGTGCCGGCTGAGGAGCGTCCGCACCACGGCTGCCGGTATCGGCGGGGCCGACGCGGCGCAGCATGCGTTCGAGTGGATGTTCCACGTAATAGTAGGCAATGGCCGCCACTGTGAGACTTATGAGAAGTGTCACGAGCCAGAACAGGGCGGTATCGAGGCCCGGTTCGGGCTTTCCGAAGGCACCCAGAAGCGAGCGGATCACGATCTCGTGGAACAGGTACCAGGCGAACGACCAGTGACCGAGGCGGATCATCCACGGGCCGCCGAGTCCGGTGCGCCGGCCGTCGAGGTCGGCGTGTGCGGCGGCGGCCACCAGCAGTGCGAAGAGCGGCGCCGAGAGCAGCTGGGAGGCGTGGTAGGGGCCGTACCAGAGCCGGTCGGGCACCGCGTCCGACCAGGGCACCAGCGCGAGGTGCCAGGCCACGACCAGTCCGGCCGCGACCGGCAGTCCGACCGGCGGCCGCCATCCCCGCTTCACGGCCAGCCCGGCGGCCACACCGAGGACGAACTGGAGCGTGCGCGTCGGCGGGAAGTAGTCGAGCGCCCAGGAGCGTACGGCCGGATCGGCGAACAGCGACCCCGCGCACCAGACGCCCGCGGAGAGGACGCAGACCACCACCGCGGTGGTCCACCGCCCCCGGGGCGTACGCAGCAGGGGCAGCGCCAGCAGCACGGGGAAGATCAGGTAGAACCAGGCCTCGTCGCTGAGCGACCACGCGGCGGGGTTGCCGCCCTTGAGGAAGTCCCCTTCGGGGAACCAGGCGTTGACCAGCCCGAGCGTGGCAAGGGTTCCCCCGAGCGACCACTCCTTGCCCAGCGCGGTCCACACCACCACCGAGGCCACGACCGAGGCCGCGAGCAGCGGCCAGATCCGGGCGAACCGCCGCCAGAGGAAGACCTTCGCCGGCACCTGCTTGCCGTCGTACGTCCAGGCGAGGACGGAGCCCGACAGGACGAAGAAGAAGGTGACGCCGGTCCGCCCGTACCAGGTGATCTCGCTGATCCAGGGGAGCGTGCCCGCCTGCCGCGACAGGTGGTACAGGACCACGACCAGGGCCGCCCAGAAGCGCAGCCCGGTGAGCGAGGGCAGGAGGACGCGTCCGGCGGGTGCGGCCGGCGGTCCTGCGGGTGCGGCCATCGGTCCTGTCGGCACGGAGGGTGTCACCATTTTTCTCGGGTCCCGTTGCTTCCGTACACACGCGTGACACACACGTGTGTACGGCCGTCAGAACAGACGCTCAACGGTGGCCGAGGGATGTATGCGACGACCGAACTTTTTTACGGTCGGTCCGTGCGCTCCGTCAGTACGCCGTCCTCCTCGTCATGCAGCGCGCCGGTCCGCGGGCACTCCCACACCCCCGGCTCCCCGTCGCGTTCCCCGTCGCGCTCCACGAGCCGTACGCCGGCCCTGCCGACCCAGCCGATACGGCGCGCGGGCACCCCGACGACCAGCGCGAAGTCCGGCACGTCCTTGGTCACCACGGCACCGGCGGCGACCATGGCCCAGCGGCCGACGCGAACCGGCGCCACACAGACGGACCTGGCGCCGAGCGAGGCCCCCTCGGCGACCTTCACCCCGACCGCTTCCCAGTCGTCGCCGCGCTTCTGCTTGCCCTCGGGGTCGACGGAGCGCGGGTTGTGGTCGTTGGTGAGCACCACGGAGGGGCCGATGAACACACCGTCGGCCAGCTCGGCGGGCTCGTACACCAGGGCGTAGTTCTGGATCTTGACGTTGTCCCCGATCCGGACACCACTGCCGACGTACGCCCCACGCCCCACCACACACCCGTCCCCGAGCGTCGCGTGCTCGCGAATCTGCGCGAGGTCCCAGACGCTGCTCCCGTCGCCGATCACGGCGGTCGCGTCGACCTGGGCGGTGGGCTGGACCCTGTAGCTCACTCTGTGGCCTTTCCGATGGCGGTATCGCCCGGCGAGCATACGTCCGGGGTTCCCGGGCGGCGGGCGGTCCGGGTCGGTTTGATTCTCCGCAGGGCGGCCCGTAGTGTTGACCGTCGGCGTGTTTGTATGCGCGCCCACCCCTGAGCACCTACCTTCCCGGCGCCTTCGTGGTGCGGTTGGAAGAGGCCGCTCGTCCCTCATCCGGATTCTCACGGTCCCCGGGCCGTGTGAGCGGCTGGCATCAGGGGTTTCCGTTTCGAAGCGAGAGTGAGATCGCGTGTACGCCATCGTGCGCAGCGGTGGTCGACAGCACAAGGTTGCTGTCGGCGACATCGTTGAGGTTGACAAGATTCCCACCGCCAAGGTTGGCGACACGGTCGAGCTCTCGACCCTGCTCCTGGTCGACGGCGACGCCGTCACCAGCGACCCGTGGGTGCTGGACGGTGTCAAGGTCACGGCCGAGATTGTGGACCACCACAAGGGCGTCAAGATCGACATCCTCCGCTACAAGAACAAGACGGGTTACCGCCGTCGCCAGGGTCACCGCCAGCAGTACACGGCGATCAAGGTCACCGGTATCCCCGCGGCTGCGAAGTAAGGGACTGAGGAGACATGGCACATAAGAAGGGCGCATCGTCCACTCGGAACGGGCGCGATTCCAATGCTCAGCGGCTCGGCGTGAAGCGCTTCGGCGGTCAGGTCGTCAACGCCGGTGAGATCCTGGTCCGCCAGCGCGGCACGCACTTCCACCCCGGTACCGGCGTCGGCCGTGGCGGCGACGACACGCTGTTCGCGCTGAACGCGGGCGCGGTGGAGTTCGGCACCAGCCGTGGCCGCAAGGTCGTGAACATCGTTCCGGTCGCCGCCTAGTCTTCACGACGCGGTGCTGTAGAGCGGTTTTCTTCGCGAGGGCGGACCTCACTTCCCGGAGACGGGAAGCGGGTCCGCCCTTCGTTTGTTTCACCTGAGACATTTGTTTCACGTTGCGCATTTCCGTATGTACTGGAGGCAATCCCCATGACCACCTTCGTGGACCGCGTCGAGCTGCATGTCGCCGCGGGTAACGGAGGCCACGGCTGCGCCTCCGTACACCGTGAGAAGTTCAAGCCGCTCGGCGGCCCCGACGGCGGGAACGGCGGGCGGGGCGGGGACGTCACCCTGGTCGTCGACCAGTCCGTGACCACGCTGCTCGACTACCACCACTCGCCGCACCGCAAGGCCACCAACGGCAAGCCCGGAGAGGGCGGCAACCGCTCCGGCAAGGACGGTACGGACCTGGTCCTGCCGGTGCCGGACGGGACCGTCGTCCTCGACAAGAGCGGCAACGTCCTCGCCGACCTGGTCGGGGAGGGCACCACCTACGTCGCCGCCGAGGGTGGCCGCGGCGGCCTCGGCAACGCGGCGCTCTCCTCCGCCCGCCGCAAGGCGCCCGGCTTCGCGCTGCTCGGGGAGCCGGGGCGTGGCGGGGATGTCGTACTGGAGCTGAAGACGGTCGCCGATGTGGCGCTCGTCGGCTACCCGAGCGCCGGGAAGTCCTCGCTGATCTCCGTACTCTCGGCAGCCAAGCCGAAGATCGCGGACTACCCGTTCACCACGCTCGTCCCCAACCTGGGCGTGGTCACCGCCGGCTCCACCGTCTACACCATCGCGGACGTCCCCGGGCTCATCCCGGGCGCCAGCCAGGGGCGGGGGCTCGGGCTGGAGTTCCTGCGCCATGTCGAGCGCTGCTCCGTCCTCGTCCACGTCCTGGACACCGCGACGCTGGAGTCCGACCGGGACCCGCTCACCGACCTCGATGTGATCGAGGAGGAGCTGTCGCAGTACGGCGGGCTCGGTGACCGGCCGCGCGTGGTCGTCCTCAACAAGATCGACATCCCGGACGGCAAGGAGCTCGCCGAGATGATCCGGCCGGACCTGGAGGCGCGCGGCTACCGGGTGCTGGAGGTCTCCGCCGTGGCCCACACCGGGCTCAGGGAGCTGTCGTTCGCGCTCGCCGAGATCGTCTCCACCTCGCGCGCCGAGAAGCCGAAGGAGGAGGCGACCCGGATCGTCATCCGTCCGAAGGCCGTCGACGACATGGGCTTCTCCGTGGCGCTGGAGGAGGACGGCATCTACCGCGTACGGGGCGAGAAGCCCGAACGCTGGGTCCGGCAGACCGACTTCAGCAACGACGAGGCCGTCGGCTATCTCGCGGACCGGCTGAGCCGGCTCGGCGTCGAGGAGAAGCTGATGAAGGCGGGCGCCCGCTCCGGCGACGGCGTGGCCATCGGGCCCGAGGACGACGCGGTCGTCTTCGACTGGGAGCCGACCATGATGGCGGGCGCCGAGATGCTCGGCCGGCGCGGTGAGGACCACCGTCTCGAGGAGCCGCGTCCGGCGGCCCAGCGCCGCCGGGACCGGGACGCCGAGCGCGACGAGGCGCAGAAGGAGTACGACCAGTTCAAGCCCTTCTAGTCCTGTCCCCATCGGGACCGGCGGGATCGCGTACTGCTTCGGGCGGTCATGGCAGGTGCCCTGACCGCCCGTTGTCGCATGGGGTTACCGTGCCACTCCCGCGCGTAACCTCTCATGTGGGGTCCCTGGTGCTCGTACGTGAAACTTATGTGGTGTCCTTCACTGACGATGCCCGCTCCCGCACCACGGGCGCACCCGTTGTCGCAGGTGAACCAGGGGTGGCGAGCCGGTGTCCGGCGTCTGTGGTCCGCCTTGCACGAGGATTGCCACGGGTGGGACCATCGCTTCATCCTCTGAGCCCGCAAGGTAGGTCAGTCCTGTGTCTGCAACTTCCGCGCCGCCCGCGAAGCCCCGCACCACCGCCGTCGTCCTGGCGGGCGGTACCGGTCAGCGTGTGGGCCTGTCGATTCCGAAGCAGCTGCTGAAGATCGCGGGGAAGTCCGTCATCGAGCACACCCTGTGGATCTTCGAGCAGAGCGACGTGATCGACGATGTGATCGTGCTGATGGCGCCGGGCTATGTGCCGGACGTGGAGAAGATCGTCGCCAAGGCGGGGCTGTCCAAGGTCAGCCGCGTCATCGAGGGCGGCGCCACCAGGAACGAGACCACCGAGCGGGCCATCGAGGCGCTGGGCGAGGGGCTGGCGCCGGGGGAGGACCGTAACGTCCTGTTCCACGACGCCGTACGGCCGCTGCTGTCACGGCGCGTCATCGCGGACTGCGTGGACGCCCTCGGCCGCTACCAGGCCGTCGACGTGGCGATCCCGTCCGCGGACACCATCATCGTGACCCGTACGCACGGCGGCGACGGCGAGTTCATCACGGACGTGCCCGACCGGTCCCGGCTGCGGCGCGGCCAGACCCCGCAGGCGTTCAAGCTCTCCACCATCCGCAGGGCGTACGAGGTGGCCGCGGGCGATCCCAACTTCCAGGCGACGGACGACTGTTCCGTGGTGCTCAAGTACCTGCCGGACGTGCCGATCTACGTCGTCGCGGGCGACGAGTACAACATGAAGGTGACGCAGCCGGTCGACGTCTTCATCGCCGACAAGCTCTTCCAGCTGGCCTCCACCGCCGCCCCGCAGCAGGTCTCCGAGGACGCCTACCGCGAGCTGCTGGCCGGCAAGACGCTGGTGGTCTTCGGCGGTTCGTACGGCATCGGCGCCGACATCGCGCAGCTCGCCGAGGGTTACGGCGCCAAGGTCTACGCGCTGGGCCGCTCCACCACCGGTACGCACGTGGAGAACCCGGAGCACGTCGACGACGCCCTCTCGCGCGCGTACGGCGAGACCGGCCGCATCGACTACGTCATCAACACCGCGGGTGTGCTGCGTATCGGCAAGCTCGCCGAGACCGACAACACCACCATTCAGGAAGCGCTGAACGTCAATTACCTGGCGCCGGTGCAGATCGCGCGCGCCTCGTACAAGTACCTGGTGGAGACCAAGGGCCAGCTGCTGCTCTACACCTCCAGCAGCTACACCCGGGGCCGCGCCGAGTACAGCCTCTACTCGTCCACGAAGGCCGCCATGGTGAATCTCACCCAGGCGCTCTCGGACGAATGGGCGGGCGAGGGGATCCGCGTCAATTGCGTCAACCCCGAGCGCACCGCCACCCCTATGCGTACGAAGGCGTTCGGCGCTGAGCCCGAGGGGTCGCTGCTCTCCTCCGAGGCGGTCGCCAGGACCTCCCTGGACGTGCTGCTCTCCGAGCTGACCGGCCATGTCATCGACGTACGGCAGCAGGACCCGACGCGCGGCGCCTCCGAGGCGTCCGACTTCGAGCACGCCCTGGCCGCCGTACTCGACCGCCAGGAAGATGTGTAATAATTTTTGGAACTTGCATGGTTTCGGGCCTCTGTGATCGCCTCCGCGGCGTATCGCCGAGGCCCGAGTGCGTACAGCACTATCTTTACAAGAATCACATAACGTGAAATAACCAGCACTCCTCTGGAGCGGGTTCTTCGTGATTTCGACCGCCATTCGACTGGCCCGTGTAGGCAGTCGGTCCGAGCTGGCCGCGGCGGCCCTGCTCGGGCTGGGATATCCGTGCGTTCTGCTCGCCGCGCTGATTCCGAATCTCGGCTTCTTCGCCGTGGCCGCGGCCGCGACCTACGGGGCCGACCGCTTCCTGCATATGCGTGGCAGTTATCTGGTCAACCGGCTCCAGAAGGTCAGGGCCGGCCTCTCGATCCGCTTCCTCGTGCGTCAGCTGCTGCTGGTCCTGCTCGTGGCGCGGCTCGACCTCGCGGACCGCGCCATCTTCTACGTCATGCTCGGCGGCTTCCTGGCCTTCTACGCCCTCCAGGTCTGCCACGGCGCGCTCGCGGCCCTGATCCGGCTGCGCCGCACCATGCCGGTCGCGACCCGCAACGTCGACCTGAGCGCCATCCGCATCCCCGACGCCCCGCCCGCCGGCCTGCTGCGCCGCGCCGGCGAGAAGATGCTCCACCTCGACCTGCCCGCCGTGGCCGGTGTGATCGTCGCCGCGTGGACCGGCGACTACGTCTACGGCTACGCGGGGGTCGGCCTCACTCTTGGCCTCGGCCTGCTCTACGTCGGCGCCCTCATGTGGCATCTGCGCCGCCGCCGCCGTGTCCCTGCCCCCGACGCCGTACTGGACGCCGTCGACAACTGGCTGCGCGAGTACCGGCCCACCGTGGTGCTCTACTTCTCCGGCTCCAAGGAGTCGGCGTACCAGGTCAACATGTGGCTGGAGACGATGGAGCAGATCGACGGACGGCCGTTGATCCTCCTCCGCGAGCGCGGTATCGCCACCCAGCTCGCCCCGACTCCGGTCCCGGTGATCTGTGTGCCCGGCGGCACCCATCTGATGAACATGGACCTCTCCACGGTCCGGGTGGCGCTGTACGCGGCCAACGTCGGCAAGAACATCCACCTGCTGCGCGTCCCGACCATGAAGCACGTCTTCATCGGCCACGGCGACAGCGACAAGCTCGCCAGCGTCAACCCGTTCAGCAAGGTGTACGACGAGGTGTGGACCGCGGGACGGGCGGGCCGCGACCGCTACGCGCTGGCCGACGTCGGTGTGCGTGACGAGGACATCGCCGAGGTGGGACGGCCGCAGCTGGCCCCGATCGAGTCGTGGACCGGCGGCGTGAAGAACCCGATCCCCACGGTCCTGTACGCGCCGACCTGGGAGGGCTGGGACGACAACCCCGGCAACACCTCGCTGCTGCTGGCCGGCGAGAACATCATCAAGCGGCTGCTCGCGGCCGAGCGGCCGGTCCGGGTGATCTACAAGCCGCACCCGTTCACCGGCATCCGCGACCCCAAGGCCAAGGCCGTGCACGGGCGGATCACGAACCTGCTGAGCGCGGCCACCGCCGCCCGGCTCACCGAGCCCCGCTGGGCCGAGGCCGCCACGGCGGCCGGCGCCGAGCAGAGCGCCGCGCGGGCCGAACTGGCCCGGATCGAGGCGGCGCTGGCGGCGCTCGACGCGCCGGGCCGCTCGGGCGGCGACGAGGCGGAGCGCTCGCGCGTCTCGCTGGTCGACCAGGGCCGGCTCGACGAGGCCACACGGCTGCACGCCGAGTGGAACGCCACGTACTGGCGCACCTTCGGCTACTGGGAGCACCAGGTCGTCACCGGCCCCGAGCCGAAGCTGTACGACTGCTTCAACGAGTCGGACGCCATGGTCTCCGACATCTCCAGCGTGGTGTCGGACTTCATCGCGAGCGGCAAGCCCTACGCGGTGACCGACTCCGCCGAGCTGGGTGTGGAGGAGTTCAAGCGGCAGAACACCGCCGTACGGGCCGCCGTGATCCTCTCCAACAGCGCGTCGGAGCTGGACGAGCTGCTCGCCGCCGTGGCCGACCCGGCCGCCGACCGGCTGGCGGCCGACCGTACCGAGCTGAAGCGGTATCTGCTGGGGCCGGACGAGCCGACGTCGATGGAGCAGTTCAACGCGGCGACGCGGGCGCTGGCCGAGAAGGCGCAGGCGCGCAACACCGGCGTCGAGCAGCGGCTCGCCGAGCCGGAGGGCACGGCACCCCCGGCGGGCGCCGCGCCGGCGGTGGAGCGCGGGGTCAGCGGGCTGGATTCACCCGTACGGGGGTAGCCCCCAGGGTTTGGCCCGTATGACGGCCAAGACCTCGGTGGAAGGCCCGGCCCGGGCGCCTCACGGCGTTCCGCCGGGCCTTCCGTATGTCCGGCGGCCGTGCGTCCCGATGTCCGGCGGCCGTGCGTCCCGCGCAGGACAGGGCCGGTCAACTCCCCCACAATTGTGTGATGGCCATCACATATATTGAGGGGTACGGGGAGACAACCAATATTCGATTTAACTTGTCTTGATATCCGATGAACAATAAGTCTGTTCCTGATGTGAGTGTGATCGTCGGGGCATATGAAGCGATGCCCTACCTGATCCGTTGCCTGAAATCGGTCGAAGCCCAGACGCTGGGCGCCGACCGTATCGAGATCGTCGCCATAGACGACGGCTCGACCGACGGCACGGGGGAATATCTGGATGACTTCGCGGCCCGGACGTCCATCCCGACCAGGGTGGTACATCAGGCCAACTCGGGCGGTCCCAGCGGGCCGCGCAATGTTGGAATCGGCATGGCCCGGGGCCGTTACCTCTTCTTCCTCGACGCGGACGACTATTTCGCCGAAGAGTCCCTGGAGCGCATGGTCGCGATGGCCGACCGCGCCCGTACGGACGTGGTGCTGGGGAAGGTCGAGGGGGTGAACAGGGGGGCGCCCGGGTCGATGTGGCGCCGTACCGCCGAGCGCGTCGACATTTACGACTCGCAGGTGATTTACACGCTGAGCGCGCAGAAGCTCTTCCGGCGTGAACTCGTCGAACGGCTGAATCTGCGGTTCGACGAGGAGCTGAAGACCGGCGAGGACGCGCTCTTCACCATGGAGGCGTACGTCCGGGGAAACGGCGTCTCGGTGATCGCCGACTACACCTGTTATTACCTTGTCGGCCGGGACGACGGTAAACATGTGACAAAGAGCGGCAGTTATACGCTGCGGTTCGATTCCGCGGGCGCGCTGATGGCGCTCATCACCGAACTCGTACCACCCGGCGCGAAGCGCGACCGCCTCATGGTCCGACCCTTCACGGTCGGGCTCATCCAGCAGTTCGGCCACGGTGTCCTGAAACAGCCGAAGAAGATCCAGCGGCACAAGATGGCGCTGGCGGCCCCGCTGATGGAGCGTTACTGGACACCCGGGGTGGCCGCCCGGATCAAGGTCTCCGAGCGGCTGCGGCTGGACTGCGTCGCCCTGGGGCGGATCGATCTGCTCGCCGACATGCTGGCCTTCGTCAAGGCGGAGACCGTGCCCGAGGTCGTGTACCGGGGCCGCTCGCGCACGCCGTACCTGGTCCTCCCGCACTTCGGGGACCGGTCGACCGGGCTCACGGAAGCGTCGTACCGGGTGACCGTGCCCGACTGGCTGGGCAAGCCGGGACGTCAGCGGATCGAGGCCCCCGAGGCCGTGCGCCGGCGCAATTCGCTGCCGCGCAGAGTCGCGCGCCATCTCCGCACGCAGGCGCGGCACATCGCCCTGCTGAGAAACCGCGTGGCCTAGATCTCCTGACGATCCGCGCGCGGGTGCACGCGGATGCGCCGGGTGTGCACTACCGTGCGCCCCCGGTTCATCCACCCAAGATGGCCAACAGCGGATCTTAATGGAGATGGTGGGTAAAATCGGACTGTCGGGCGACGCCCGGACAGCATCGAACTCAGTACATCGGATGGGGATCGTGAAGGCACTCGTACTGTCCGGCGGGGCAGGCACCCGCCTGCGCCCGATCACGCACACCTCTGCGAAACAGCTCGTCCCGGTGGCGAACAAACCAGTGCTCTTCTACGGCCTGGAGTCCATCGCCGAGGCGGGCATCACGGAGGTCGGCGTCATCGTCGGCGACACGGCGGCGGAGATCAAGGAGGCTGTCGGTGACGGCTCGCAGTTCGGCATAAACGTCACCTATCTCCAGCAGGACGCCCCACTGGGGCTGGCCCACGCCGTCCTCATCGCGCGGGACTTCCTCGGCGACGACGACTTCGTGATGTACCTCGGGGACAACTTCATCGTCGGCGGCATCGCCGGGCTGGTCGACGGCTTCCGCGGGGAGCGGCCCGACGCGCAGATCCTGCTGACGAAGGTCCCCAACCCGACCTCCTTCGGCGTCGCCGAACTCGACGGCGAGGGGCGGGTGGTGGCCCTGGAGGAGAAGCCCGAGAAGCCCAAGAGCGACCTCGCGCTCGTCGGCGTCTATCTCTTCACCCCGGCCGTCCACGAGGCCGTACGCGCCATCGAGCCCTCCGGGCGCGGCGAGCTGGAGATCACCCACGCCATCCAGTGGCTGATCGACCAGAAGCGCGACGTGCGCTCCACCACGATCTCCGGGTACTGGAAGGACACCGGCAACGTCACCGACATGCTGGAGGTCAACCGATCGGTGCTGGAGACCGTGGAGCCCTGCCGCGACGGCAGCGTGGACGGGGCGACCGAGATCATAGGGCGGGTCAGGATCGAGGCGGGCGCGCGGGTCACCGGCAGCCGTATCGTCGGACCCGCGATCATCGGCGCGGACACGGTGATCCACGACGCCTACATCGGCCCCTTCACGTCCATCTCCGAAGGATGCAGGATCGAGGACAGCGAGATCGAGTACTCCATCGTTCTCCGGGGCTCCTCCATCACCGGCGTCCGCCGGGTGCAGGCGTCGCTCATCGGCCGCGACGTCGAGATCACCCCCGCGCCCCGTACCCCGTCCGCCCACCGACTCGTCCTCGGTGACCACAGCAAGGTGCAGATCTCCTCATGACCGACAGGATTCTCGTCACCGGAGGCGCGGGCTTCATCGGCTCGCACTACGTCCGTACGGTGCTCGGCCGGGAGCCGGGCTCCCCGGGCGCCGGCGACGTCGCGATCACGGTGCTCGACGCCCTGACCTACGCGGGAAATCCAGCCAATCTCGACGCCGTGCGCGACCACCCCGGATTCGCCTTCGTCCAGGGCGACATCTGCGACGCCGGACTCGTCGGCAAGCTGATGGCCGAGCACGACCAGGTGGTGCACTTCGCCGCCGAATCGCATGTCGACCGGTCCATCGACGGCGGCGCCGAGTTCGTCCGTACGAACGTGGTCGGAACGCACACGCTGATCGACGCCGCCCACCGCGCCGGGATCCGCACCTTCGTGCACATCTCCACCGACGAGGTCTACGGCTCGATCGACGAGGGCTCCTGGCCCGAGACCGACCCGCTGGCGCCCAACTCGCCCTACTCGGCGGCCAAGGCGTCCAGCGACCTGATCGCCCTCTCGTACCACCGCACCCACGGGC
Organism: Streptomyces sp. NPDC093109; assembly: GCF_040701725.1. Classification (NCBI taxonomy): domain Bacteria; kingdom Bacillati; phylum Actinomycetota; class Actinomycetes; order Kitasatosporales; family Streptomycetaceae; genus Streptomyces; species Streptomyces sp. NPDC093109. The sequence continues at coordinate 17,176 of NZ_JBFBEZ010000045.1, read as the reverse complement.
TCGACGTGCGGGTGACCCGCTGCTCCAACAACTACGGGCACCACCACTTCCCCGAGAAGGTCATCCCGCTCTTCATCACCAACCTGCTGGACGGCGCGAAGGTCCCGCTCTACGGCGACGGCGGCAACGTCCGCGACTGGCTGCACATCGACGACCATGTGCAGGGCATCGAGCTGGTCCGTACGAAGGGCCGCGCCGGGCAGGTCTACAACATCGGCGGCGGCACCGAGCTCTCCAACAAGGAGCTGACCGGGCTGCTGCTGGAGGCGTGCGGCGCCGACTGGGACACCAGCGTCGAGTACGTCACCGACCGCAAGGGCCACGACCGCCGCTACTCCGTGGACTGCGCCAGGATCCGCGAGGAGCTGGGGTACGAGCCGCGCAAGGACTTCGCCACCGGCCTCGCCGAGACCGTGGCGTGGTACCGCGAGAACCGCGCCTGGTGGGAGCCGCTGAAGGCGCGGGCCGCGCTGTGAGCCGCTGGCTCGTCACCGGCTCAGCCGGCATGCTCGGCCAGGACCTGCTGGCCGCCCTCGCCGCCGAGGGCGAGGACGCGACCGGCCTGGACCGGGCCGCGCTGGACATCACCGACCCCGGCGCCGTCCGCGCGGCCCTCGAGGCCCACGGGCCGGCCGTGGTGGTCAACTGCGCCGCCTGGACGGCCGTGGACGATGCCGAGAGCCGGGAGGCCGAGGCGCTCGCCGTCAACGGCACCGGACCCCGGGTCCTCGCCGAGGCGTGCCGGGAGTCCGGGGCCGTCCTGCTCCAGCTCTCCACGGACTACGTCTTCCCCGGCGACGGCGTGGTGCCGTACGCCGAGGACGCCGCCACCGGCCCGCTGGGCGCCTACGGGCGCACGAAGCTGGCGGGGGAGCGCGCGGTGCTCGACACGCTCCCGGAGCGCGGCTACGTGGTCCGTACGGCCTGGCTGTACGGAGCGGGCGGCCCCAACTTCGTCCGTACGATGATCAAACTGGAGTCCGTCAAGGACACCCTGGACGTCGTGGACGACCAGCGCGGCCAGCCCACCTGGACCGCCGACCTCGCCGCCCTGCTGGTCCGTCTTGGCCGGGGCGCGCTCGCGGGGACGGCCGCACCGGGCGTCTACCACGGCACCAGCGGCGGCGAGACGACCTGGCACGGCTTCACTCGGGAGATCTTCCGACTGCTTGGCGCGGACCCGGCGCGGGTCCGCCCGACGACCAGCGCCGCGTTCGTCCGGCCGGCGCCCCGCCCGGCGTACAGCGTGCTGGGGCACGAGGGGTGGAAACCGGCAGGAATCGAACCGATCAGGGACTGGCGGGCCGCGCTCGCGGAGGCGCTCCCCGTACTGCTGAAAACCGGCCGCCAAAAGGGTGTTACCGACCAGTAGATGTTTACGTAAGTCACGTATGCCTACTAAGTTCACTCAGAATCGAACCTCTGGTAGTGGATTCTCAGTGAAGGGCCTGTTACGTGGATCGCCACGGCTTCCTGCGCCACCTGCACCGTGTGTACAAACCCCGCACCTATCTGGAGATCGGGGTCAACGACGGCCGCAGTCTGGCGCTGTCCCGGGCCCCCTCGGTGGCCGTCGACCCGGCCTTCCGGGTGGTCACGGACATCAGCTGTGACGTCCATCTGGTCAAGGCCACCAGTGACGACTTCTTCGCGCGCAAGGACCCGCTGATCCATCTGCGGAACGGACGCAACCCGTTCCGCGCGCTGGCCCGACGCGATCCGGTCAACCTGTTCGGCGGCGACCCGAAGCTGGAGCTGTCGTTCATCGACGGCATGCACCTCTTCGAGTACGCGCTCCGCGACTTCATGAACGTCGAGAAGCACTCCCGCTGGTCCAGCGTGATCGTCCTGGACGACATGCTGCCGCGCGACGTCGACGAGGCAGCCCGCGACCGGCACACCAAGTTCTGGGCCGGTGACGTCTACAAGGTCGCCCAGGTGCTGCGGCGCTACCGCCCCGACCTGCTGGTGGTCGACGTCGACACCGCGCCGACCGGGGTCGTGGCCGTCTTCGGCGCGAACCCCGACAGCACGGTGCTGAAGAACGCGTACGACAAGATCATCGAGGAGTACGTCGTCCCGGACCCGCAGGACGTGCCCGAGGAGATCCTCGCCCGCAAGAGCGCCGTGCGGCCCGAGGAACTGCTCCGCGCCGACTTCTGGCCGGGCCTGGTCCGGGCCCGTAACCTGCGCCGTCCGCGCTCCGCCTTCGTCCCGCTGCGCCGGCAGATCGAAGCCGTCACGGGCTGACGCCGACCGGGAGTACGAGGGAGGGCCCGCGCGATCCGATCGCGCGGGCCCTCACCCGTTTCCCTGTCCGGGGGCCGGTCAGTCCCGGGCGGCCAGCTCCGCGTAGTACGCCCGGCAGTCCTCGTACGACGGCAGCAGGCCCTGGGCCTCGGCCTCGGCGAGGGTCGGGGCCGCCGCGTCCTTGTCGGACAGCAGCGGGGCGATGTCCGCCGGCCACTCGATGCCCAGCGCCGGGTCCAGCGGATGGATACCGTGCTCGCGCTGGGGCGCGTACCCCTCCGAGCAGAGGTAGATCACCGTCGCGTCGTCGGTCAGCGCCATGAAGGAGTGCCCGAGCCCCTCGGCGAGATACAGCGACCGGTGATCGACATCATCGAGCCGGACGGCCTCCCACCGCCCGAACGTCGGCGAGCCGACCCGGATGTCCACGACCACATCGAGGACCGCGCCGCGCACGCACTTGACGTACTTGGCCTGGCTCGGCGGCACATCGGCGAAGTGCACGCCGCGCAGGGTGCCCCGGCTGGACACCGAACAGTTGGCCTGGGCGAGGTTCAGCCGGTGTCCGGCCGACTTGGCGAAATCCTCGTCACCGAACCACTCGTGGAAACTGCCGCGGCTGTCCGGGAAGAGCCTCGGTTCATGCACCCATGCCCCTTCGACGGAGAGCGGTCGCACGTGATCACATCCTTGCTTTTACGTTTACTTCTGCGTGTGCATCAGAGAGAAGGGTGAGGGCAGGCGGCGCGGGCGGTCAGAACCGGGCCACGAGACGCCGTACCTTCTTGCGCGTCGCCGGGGGCAGCCGGCGCACGATCGGGCCGCCGACCGAGCGGAGCAGCCGGCGCACGGACGCCCTGCGGCGCTGCACCGTCACCACCCGCACGAGCAGCGGATCGACCTGGGGCAGATCGCTGCGGTCCAGCCGGATCCGGCCGCCTTCGGTGACGGGCACCTCGCGGAGATCCAGCGCCGGGGACGTCTTGCCGTCCAGCCGTACGGACAGCCGCGCCGGTCCCGCGGGCAGGCCCGTGACGTGCTCGGGCACCACGAGATGGGCCCGGCCGTGATCGGGGCGCAGCGTCGCCGAGGCCGTCCGGGCGGTGCCGTCCGCGCCGGTCACGACCAGCTCGACCGGACGGGAACCGGACGCCGAGCCGGTGAAGAGGTCGAGGCGCAGCTCCGGCCGGTTGCCCGGCATCCGGAAGACGGGCCGGTCGGCCAGGTAGGCGGCGAGCTTCTTGGCGCGGCCCGCGACATCGAGGGTGAGATTGCCGTGCGGGTCGGTGAAGTACGGGATGACCGGCCGGGCGGGCTCGCCGAGCAGCGCCGGGAGGCACTTGGCGTCCACCTGCGGCGCCCGGTCGGCGCCGAGCCTGGCCTTGCGCACCAGCCCCACCCCGCGCAGCGGCACCCAGATGTCCCAGAAGCCCCGGGAGACCCGGCCGCGGCCCTTGACCGCCTCGCTGGTGACATGGCCGGAGCCGTGCAGCACGACCTCGTACACGTCCTCCGCCGTATCGCTCTCGTCCCCGGTCCTCGGGAGCTTCTCGATCTTGGTGATGAACTCCGCCGGGCACGGCCACTCGACGGCCGTCTCCCGGTTGCGCAGCGAGAGTTCGCCCTTGAACTCGTCCATGTCGTCGGTGACGTCCAGCAGTTCGCCGTCCGGCAGGAAGTCCGCGGTCAGCTCCGGGTGCAGGCAGTACCGGCCGTCACGGCGTACGAACCGCAGCGGCTCCCGGTCCTCGCCGTGCACCAGCCTGGCGGTCACCGTGAGCGCCATCCGGCCGTCGGGCTCCCAGCCGAGATCCTCCAGACGGGCCGCGCCCACCACGGACTTGGCGAAGCGCGCGGCCTTCAGCAGCCCCTCGCGGTCGTCGGCGCGCAGCAGGGTGGAGCGCAGCCGGGTCAGCGAGCCGAGCCCGTCGTGCACACCGTCGTGCATGAAGTCCCGGGCGAGTGGCTGGATCGCGTCGCACATCTCGGCGAAGAACTCCGGCTCGTAGCCGAGAACCGACGGTTCGCTGAGCCGTGCGAGCATCTCGACCCGGTAGAAGCGGCGCAGCAACCGGTCCCGGAATTCACCCGGTTCAGTGTTCTTTACGACGACTTCGAGGACCTCGCGGAGGTTGCCGTAGTACCCCGAGGGCACGATCCGCGTGGATCCGGCGTTCTTGCCGTCGTCCCGCTTCGAGTAGTAGTAGCAGGTGTAGTTCCCCAGGATCGAGACGACCTTGGCCGGGAAATACGCCTGCATCATGTACAGCTGGTCCTCCAGACGGCGCTTTCCCTCGGGGTAGGCGATGCCGTTCTCGCGGAGGAACTCCGTACGGAACATCTTGTGCGGGGTGAGGCTGTCGTACAGGGGGGCGTTGGTCAGGTCGCATTTCTCGCGGGTGACCTTGAAAACGCCGTGCGGAACGCCGCGGAAATTCGACGCGACCTTTCCGATGACGATGTCCGAGCCGTTGCGGTGGCCGATCGCGTAGAGCCGGCGCAGCGCGTCGGAGGCCAGGTGATCATCCTGGTCGACGAAGTGCACGTACTCGCCCGCCGCTTCCGCGACCCCGATGTTCCTGGGCTTTCCGGGCCAGCCCGAGTTGGGGATGTGGATCACGCGGAAATGGGGGTGCTCCGCCGCCAGTTTGTCCAGCCGTTCCGGAGTGTCGTCCGTCGAACCGTCGTCGACGAAGAGAACTTCGAATTCCTCGGCCGGCAGCGTCTGTGCCAGCAGTGAATCAACGCAGGGATCGATGTACTTCCCCGGGTTGTACACCGGAATGACGACGCTCACTTTTACTGGCATTTACCGATGGCCCATCTCGTGTGTGATTCTCAGAAGCTTCAGTGGCAGAGTCGCCGGCATCGGCGAAGTGCTGCGGGCGCCGTCCGGTGCAGCGTAGCGCTGCGTGGCCGAGCGGTGTTTCCTCCACCGTTGGTACACCTGGAAGACAGGCATCGCGGCCATCCGGTTGTTCTGTTGACGCGACTTTGACCGGATGAACACGGATCCCCCGCGCCGCGGCCCGGTCCATGTCCCAGCCACTGAAATGGATCGCCGCCGCCCGGCCGCGCCCGCGTACGCTGGGCCGCCGGGAACGGCAGCGCGCGAGCGATGCGCGAGCGGTACGAGAGCAGAGGCGGCGCACGGTGGCAGCGGCACGGCAGGACGCGGTGGCACAAGCCCGCAGGATCGTCGTCAAGGTCGGTTCCTCGTCCCTCACCACCGCCTCCGGAGGACTCGACGCGGACCGGGTGGACGCCCTGGTCGACGCGCTCGCCACCGTACGGGGCCGGACATACGGACCGGGTGAGGGCGGCGGCGACGGCGACCGGGAGATCGTCCTCGTGTCCAGCGGCGCCATCGCCGCCGGGCTCGCACCGCTCGGCCTCGCCCGCCGCCCCCGCGACCTGGCCCGCCAGCAGGCCGCGGCCAGCGTCGGGCAGGGGCTGCTGGTCGCCCGGTACACCGCCTCCTTCGCGCGGTACGGCGTCCGGGTCGGGCAGGTGCTGCTCACCACGGACGACACCAGCCGCCGGGCCTCGTACCGCAACGCCTACCGCACCCTCGACCAGCTGCTGGGCATGGGCGCCGTCCCCGTCGTCAACGAGAACGACACCGTCGCCACCGACGAGATCCGCTTCGGCGACAACGACCGGCTGGCCGCGCTCGTCGCCCATCTCGTACGGGCCGATCTGCTCGTCCTGCTCTCCGATGTCGACGGGCTGTACGACGGCGACCCGAGCCGCCCCGGCACCTCCCGTATCGCCGAGGTGCGCGGCCCGGCCGACCTCGACGGCGTCTCCATCGGCAGCTCCGGCAAGGCGGGGGTCGGCACCGGGGGCATGGTCACCAAGGTCGAGGCCGCCAGGATCGCCGCCGAGGCCGGTATCCCGGTGGTGCTGACCTCGGCCAGCCACGCCGCCGACGCCCTCGCGGGCCGGGACACCGGCACGTACTTCCACCGCACCGGACGCCGCTCGGCGGGCCGGCTGCTCTGGCTCGCGCACGCCTCCACCCCGCTCGGCGCCCTCACCCTGGACGACGGCGCCGTCCGGGCCGTGGTGGAGCGGCGCACCTCGCTCCTGCCGGCCGGGATCGCCGCCGTCGAGGGCGAGTTCGCGGCGGGCGACCCGGTCGAGCTGCGGGACACCGAGGGCCGTGCCGTGGCCCGCGGACTGGTCAACTTCGACGCCAAGGAGATCCCGCAGCTGCTGGGCCGCTCGACCCGTGAGCTGGCCCGTGAGCTGGGGCCCGCCTACGAGCGTGAGGTCGTACACAGGGACGATCTGGTCATCCTGAATCCCTGACCCGGACCCGAAACGGCTGAAACTCCGGACTTGGGGCAGGGACCTTCACCAAAACCGCCCCACGTCCCTCCCGGTACTGGTCAACTTTGTCCCAGGGGTACAGGCGGGGGACGGCACGACGACGCAGTAACAGGAGGCCGCTGGTGAGACGAGCGCGCCCGGGGGCGCTGCCCCGAGGGATTGGCGGCGGCGCCCGAGCCCGGCGGGCCATGGGCGAGGAACGGGCCCTGACCAGCGTCGAAGCGGGGGACGACTTCGGCGATTCCGACAACTTTCCGGCGAAGGACGCGGGTGCGGGCGCGGACGCGGGCGCGACGGAGCGTCCCGTGTCGAAGCTGTGGCACATCACACTGAGCGTCTCGGGCGGGGAGGCCCCGCTGGCGGAGGTCCGGCGCGGTCTCGAGCAGCTCGCCCACGACCATCCCTTCCTGCTGACCAGCAGATACGCGAACGATCACGCGGAGATCCGCTACTGGGAGGAGGCCCGGGACCTGCACGACGCCGCCGCGGTGGCGCTGCGGCTCTGGGGCGAGCACCGCTCCACCGCACAGCTCCCGCCGTGGGAGATCGTGGGGCTGGAGGTCATCGACCGTGAGACGTACCACCTGCGGATAGCGGAGGGGTGCGGTCCGCCCCCGGCGGCGACGGTCGGGGTCCATCCGTTCTGATCCCGGTCACGTGCCTGATCCGGGTACGCGGCGCCGATCCGGGCACACGGCCCGGCGGCGGCCGTCTCGGAGTGCGGAATACGTGCGGAATGCCCGCAGGGCGCGCATTACCCTGCGGGCATGACCTCGCTCTCTCCGTACGACAACCTCACGCCGGTCGCCAGGACCGCCTACCGGTCCCGCGCCGCGGCAGCCGATATCGCGCCACTGCCACGCGCGGCCAAGGACGACGCGCTGCTGGCGATCGCCGACGCGCTGGAGGTCCGTACCCACGAGATCGTCACCGCCAACGCGGAGGACGTCGCGCGCGCCCGGGAGGCCGGGACCGCCGAGTCGGTCATCGACCGGCTGACGCTGACGCCGGAGCGGATCAGGGCCATGGCCGCCGACGTACGGGACGTGGCGGCGCTGCCCGACCCGGTCGGCGAGGTCGTCCGCGGTTCGACCCTGCCGAACGGGATCGACCTGCGGCAGGTCCGGGTGCCGCTCGGCGTGGTCGGGATCATCTACGAGGCACGCCCCAATGTCACCGTGGACGCCGCCGCGCTCTGCCTCAAGTCGGGCAACGCCGTGCTGCTGCGCGGTTCGTCGTCGGCGATCGCCTCCAACACCGCGCTCGTCCGCGTACTGCGCGACGCGGTCGGTGGCGCCGGGCTGCCCGCCGACGCCGTACAGCTGGTGCCCGGCGAGGGCCGGGACGCCGTCCGGGAGCTGATGCGGGCCCGCGGTCTGGTCGACGTACTGATCCCGCGCGGCGGCGCCTCCCTGATCCGTACCGTCGTCGAGGGATCCACCGTCCCCGTCATCGAGACCGGCACCGGCAACTGCCATGTGTACGTGGACGCCGACACCGATCTCGGCATGGCCGTCGACATCCTCATCAACTCCAAGGCCCAGCGGCCCAGCGTCTGCAACGCCGCCGAGACGCTGCTCGTCCACCAGGACAGCGCGGCGGCCTTCCTGCCGCGCGCGCTGGACGCGCTCGCGGACGCCGGCGTGACCGTGCACGGCGACGAGCGGGTGCTCGCGTACGCCGCCGGGACGAAGGCGACGGTCGTGCCGGCCACGGAGGAGGACTGGGAGACCGAGTACCTCTCGTACGACATCGCCGCCGCGGTCGTCGACTCGCTGGACGCGGCCGTCGCGCACATCCGGCTCTGGTCGTCCGGTCATACGGAGGCGATCGTCACCACCTCGCAGGCCGCCGCCCGCAGATTCACCCAGTTGGTCGATTCCACGACGGTCGCCGTGAACGCGTCCACGCGCTTCACCGACGGCGGACAGTTCGGCTTCGGCGCCGAGATCGGCATCTCCACCCAGAAGCTGCACGCGCGGGGGCCGATGGGGCTGCCCGAGCTGACGTCCACGAAGTACATCGTCACCGGGGACGGGCACACCCGGTAGCGGACACCCGGTCGCACTCCGGGTCATGTGATGAACGCCAAGTCGGGAGAGTGCGGACTCCGCCTGCCCAAAGCGACCTCTCCGGTCTACTCTGAAGAGGTGCCGGACGACGTGGGGGGCAGGCCGTTTCCTGACGGCCGCGAGCCCGACGACGACCGCGGAGGCGCGGACAAGGACTTCGCCCCCGTGGTCTTCGACGAGGAATTCGTCAGATCCGCCACCATCCATGAACCCTCCGCCGTGGAACGGCTGCTCGCCGCCGCACAGGCGCGCGCCGAGGCGGAGGCCGCCCGCGCGAGGTCGGGCGGCGGACCGCACGACGACGACCAGTACGACGAGCTGTACGGCCGCGACGGCGCGTACGGCCCTGAGTACGGCCACGAGTTCGGGTACGACCCAGATGACCCCGACGGGGACGCCGGTCCCTACGGACGCCACGGCGGCACCCTGCGGCCCTACCGGGGCAGCGCCCGCTGGCACCGGCCCGTCGCCTGGCTGCTGGCGCTGCTGATGGGCATCGGGATGGTCGCCCTCGCCTTCACGGCCGTCTACCGGGGCGCCTCGTCGGGCAGCCGCGACGACCAGGTGCCGCAGCCCGCCACGACCGGCATGGGCGAGCACGGCACGGCCGGTCCCTCGGCCGTGGCGCCGCACGCCACGGCGACCGACCCGGCGGCGGCCGATCCCGCGGCGGCGGGACGCACGGCGCCCGGCCCCACGGCGTCGGACGGTTCCGCGGCGATCGGCTCCGTACCGGCCGCCTCGGCCGTACCGCCCGCACCCTGAGCCCGCGCCCTGAGCCCGCACCCTGAGCCCGCACCCTGAGACCGGGCCCTGAGCCCGCACCCTGAGACCGGGCCCTGAGCCCGGCCCCGGAAACCCTGTCCCGCGCCCGGGGCGTTACCTGAACGGGTGAGTGCGGGCCCACCGGAACTTGCCGACTGCCACAGCGTTTACGTTCGGCCCCTTCGACCTACCCTCAAGGTATGGCAGGGCACGGAGACCCTCCCGAAGGGGAACCCGAGGGGTCCCCCCGCGGAGAGGACGACGAGTACCGATCCACCGTCTTCGACGAGTCGTTCATCCGTGCTGCCCGCCTCCAGGAGTACTCCGCGCGCGAGCGGATGACCGACCACTCCCACGCGGTACGGAAGGTGCAGCCGAAGCCGGCGGCGGACCCGCCCGGCACGGACCGGGTCGGCGGACCGGGCCGCCGTGGAGGCTTCGGGAACGGACCCAAGCAGCTTCTGCTGCTGCTCATGGTGCTGGTGCTGTCCTTCGGCACGGCGGTCTATCTGGGCCTGCGCAACCCGTACCGGCCACCGCCCGTCCGCGCCGTCGAGCAGACGCGGATCTCGGTGCTCCCGCTGGTGCCCGAGGGACGGGTGCCGGGCGGCACCCCCGACGAACTGTTCGCGCACAGCCCCGCCGCACAGTTCCGGGAGGGGGCCGCCGGGATCACCCTGCCGGGCGCCCGCGCCACCGGGGACTTCGCGGAGGGGCAGGTGATGGCCGCGCTGACGACCGTCAAGGACTACCTCGTGGCGTCCTCGCTCGACCCTGACGTCCTCATGGGCCGTACGGTACGGCCCGTACGGGTACTGCTCGACCCGGAGCAGCAGGGGCAGTTCGACCGCGGCCTCACCGACCCCGCCAACGACGGGCGGCACGACCCGATCGGCTGGCTCGTGCGCTTCGACCCGGCGAAGGTGGCGCGCGCCGACTCCCAGGTGCGGGTACGCGGCACCCTGACGTACCAGGAGACGTCGCCAGGGACGCTGGAGGTCGTCTCGGACCATCTCTTCGTCTACGCGCTGCGGCCGGCCGGTCCCGGCGACGGGGCCACGGACCGGTCCGTGGCCGGTCCGGTGCGGGACGCGTCGCTGTTCACCGTACGGCGGGAGCTGAGCTTCCGGTTCGCCGCGGACGATCTGCCCAGGCACCAGACCGTGCTCGTGAGCAGCGCGGTGCAGGCCGGGCCCCAGGCGTGCTCGGCCGAGGTGCCGCGGACGCTGCGTCCGCTGCTGGCGGGGGAGCGGGCGAAGCCGCACAACCCGGCCGCGACCGACCCGTACACGACCGGTCCTGTGGCGCCCGCGATGTGCGGCACGCTCTCCCCGCTGGCGCAGCCGACGGTGACGGGGAGCGGGCCGGCTGCCTGAGCGTGCCGGGCCGCTCCCGACCGGGCCGCTCCCGACCGTGCCTCCCGACCGTCAGGACGTGCCCGGGCCCCGGTTGCCGTCGTCGCCGCTGCCGCTGCCGTTGCCGCTGCTTCCGTCGCTGTCGCCGTTGTCGCCGTTGCCGGTGGAACGGCCGCCGCCCGAGCCGCCGCCGCCCGTGAACTTGTCGCGCAGCTTGCCGCCCAGATCGCCCGCGCCACCCGCGATGTCGCCGACCAGCTTCATCAGCGGGTCCTTGCTGCCGCGCACCGTATCCGCGTAGTGCGCGGCCGAGTCGCGGAAGGAGTCCGTGACCGAGGCGTCCTTGTCCTCCGAGCGGCGCGGGTAGTGGCCGTCCATGATCCGCTGGAAGTCGCGGCTCTCGGACCACTTCTTCAGCTCGGCCGCCCGCACCGTGGTGAAGGGGTGGCTGCGCGGCAGCACGTTGAGGATCTTCAGTACGGAGTCGCGCAGATCGCCGCCCGCCTCGTACTCCGCGGCCTGGGCCAGGAACGCGTCCACGTTCATCTCGTGCAGATGGTTGCCACCGGCGATCTTCATCAGCCCGCGCATCGACGCCTGGATGTCCTGCCCGACCAGCAGCCCGGCCCGGTCGGCCGACAGCTCGGACTTGCGGAACCACTCGCGCAGCGCCGTCACTATCGCCATGATCGCGACATTGCCGAGCGGGATCCAGGCGACCTTGAGAGCCAGGTTGGTGAGGAAGAGCAGTATCGTCCGGTAGACCGAGTGGCCGGAGAGCGCGTGGCCCACCTCGTGGCCCACGACCGCCCGCGTCTCCTCCTCGTCGAGCAGCTCCACCAGCCCGGTGGTGAGCACGATGATCGGCTCGTCCAGCCCGATGCACATCGCGTTGGGCTTCGGGTCCTGCGCCACGTACATGGCGGGGACCTTCTCCAGGTCCAGGATGGCGCAGGCGTCCAGCAGCATGGCGTGCAGATGGACGAACTGCGCGTCGCTGACCCGTACGGAGTCGGAGAGGAACAGCAACCGCAGGCTGCGCTCCGGCAGTAGTCCGCTGAGCGCCTTGAAGACCGTGTCGAAGCCGCTCAGCTTGCGCAGCGCGACCAGCGCCGAGCGGTCCGCCGGGTGTTCGTACGCCCGCGAGGAGATCCCGGGGAAGCGCCTGCGCTGTCTGCTCGGCAGGCTTTCGTGACCGGCCGCAGCCTCGTGACCGGCCGCCTCGTGGTTGTCGTCTGTCATGGATATCCCCTGTTCGTACGAGTCCAAGGCTCGTCCCCCTGACGGCCCCCAGCCTAGAGGCTGCCGCTACGGTGTGGCGGGGGCCCGCGGCCGAGTTTCCCGGGGGAAGGACCCCGGGCCCCGGCCCGAAATGACCGAGGAGCACCACCGACATGCCGGAAATCGCCACACTGCTCGCCGCGGCATCGGACCAGCGGGGACCGGGCAATACGGTACGGATCGTGCTGGTCGTCGCCCTGGTCGGCGCCGCCCTGCTCGCCTGGCTCCTGCTGCGCGGATACCGCGACAACGATCACAACGACTGAGTCGGCGTGAGCGTGCCCGGGGGCCCCGCATACGATGTGCCCGAAGTCTCAGCTCCGACTTCCCCCGATCCCAGATCCCCGAAGAAAAGGGCCCGCAGAAGATGAGCCTCACCGGCACCGCCGCCCATCTGGTCATGCTCGCCGAGGGTGGCGAGCACGGCGGCAATCACGAAAGCCTCAATCCCCTCCTCACCGGGGGCGGCGCTTTCCTGGCGCTGTTCCTGCTGCTGTGGATCACCACCCGCTTCAACCGCGACCGCTGACAGGCCGGGATCCGGTGCCAGTAGGCTCTGGGCGCATGGGAGAGCAGCAAGCGTCCACCGGTCCCGGTCCCGTCACGGTTCCCGACACCGGATCAGGCAGCGGTAAGCGCCGACTCGGCGTCATGGGCGGTACTTTCGACCCGATCCACCACGGGCACCTGGTGGCGGCCAGCGAAGTCGCCGCGCTGTTCCACCTCGACGAGGTGGTGTTCGTGCCGACAGGGACGCCGTGGCAGAAGAGCCAGCGCGCGGTGTCGCCCGCCGAGGACCGTTATCTGATGACGGTCATCGCCACGGCGTCGAACCCGCAGTTCTCGGTCAGCCGTATCGACATCGACCGCGGCGGCGCCACGTACACGATCGACACGCTGCGGGATCTGCGGACCCTCAACGACGACGCGGACCTCTTCTTCATCACGGGCGCCGACGCGCTCTCCCAGATCCTCAGCTGGCGTGATCACGAGGAGCTGTTCGCGCTCGCCCATTTCATCGGAGTCACCAGGCCGGGCCATGATCTGACGGACGACGGACTGCCCAAGGGCGGCGTCTCCCTGGTGGAGGTCCCCGCGCTGGCCATCTCGTCGACCGACTGCCGGGGACGGGTCGGCAAGGGCGATCCGGTCTGGTATCTGGTGCCGGACGGAGTCGTGCGCTACATCGACAAGCGGCAGTTGTACCGCGGCGAATGAGCCACGGAGAGGGGCACCGGTGAACGACCGACAGCAGCCGTACGATCCGTACGACCCGTATTACGCGCAGCCCCAGATCGTCGGGTACGACGAGTACGGGCAGCCGGTGTACCAGCAGCCTCAGCAACAGGTTCAGCAGCAGCAGGTCCAGCAGCAGGTCCAGCAGCAACAGACGTACGGCTACGACCCGTACGCGCAGCCGGATCAGGGCCAGCAGGCTCAGCAGGTCCAGCCGCAGCAGCCGCAGCAGCCGCAGTACGACCAGTACGCGCAGCAGGGGTACGGGAACGCCGGTTACGGCTATGACGCGGGCCAGCAGCAGTGGAGCGTTCCGCAGCAGCAGCAGCAGCAGGCCGCGCCGGTGCCTGCGCCGGCGCCCGCCCCCGTCTCCGAACCGGCGCCCACGCCCGCGCCTACGCGCGCGCCCGCGCCCGAACCGCCCGCCGCCGAGCCGGAGAAGGCGCCCGCCGCCGGGGCCGGGAAGGCGGCAGGGGACGGCGACTACAAGACCGAGCAGTTCTCCTTCATAGAAGAGCCGAACGAGTCCTCCGAAGACGTCATCGACTGGCTCAACTTCACCGAGAGCCGCTCCGAGCGCCGTGAGGAGGCCAAGCGCCAGAGCCGCAGCCGGGGCGTGGCCCTGGTCGTGGCGTTCGCCCTGGTGGTCCTCGGCGGTGCCGGCTACCTCTGGTACGCGGACCTGCTGCCCGGCCTCTCCTCCTCGGAGGCGAAGGCGACTACGGCGACGGGATCACAGAAGCGCGATGTGATCGTCGTCCATATGCACAACACGAAGGACAAGGGCACCTCCACGGCGCTGCTGGTCAACAACTCCACGGCCGGGGAGGGATCCACCCTGCTGCTGCCCAACTCGCTCTCGGTGGCGGCCGACGACGGCACCTCCGTCACGCTCGGCAAGTCCGTGGACGAGGACGGCTCGGACACCACACGAGAGTCCATCGGCACCCTCTTCGGCACCAAGATCTCCGGTACCTGGCGGCTGGACACCCCCTATCTGGACAATCTCGTCGAGCTGGTCGGCGGCATCGACGTGGACACCGACACCGAGGTGCCCGGCGCGAAGAAGAGTGACGGCGCGCTGGTGAAGAAGGGCGAGCAGCAGACCCTCAGCGGCAAGATGGCCGTCGCGTACGCCACCTACCGCGCGCCGGGCGAGGAGGAGGCCAAGCAGCTCCAGCGGTTCGGCCAGGTGATCCAGGGCGCGCTGCGGAAGCTCTCCAGCGACGCGGACTCCGCCACGCTCACCGTCGAGACGCTGGGGCAGATCCTCGACCCCTCGCTGCCCGAGAAGGACCTCGGCGCCTCCCTCGCCAAGCTCGCCGAGCACGCCAAGGCGGGCGACTACAAGACGGCCCTCCTGCCCGTACAGGAGGACGGCACGCTCAGCGAGGAGACCTCGGAGAGCGTGGTCAAGGACGTCCTCGGCGGCTCGGTCAGCGCCCCGGAGAAGGGCGCGGCGGCCCGGGTCGGCGTCAAGAACGCGAGCGGTAACCAGGACGCGGCGGAGTCCGCCCGTATCGCTCTCGTCAACGGTGGCTACACCTTCGTGGACGCGGGGACCGCGGAGGCCGTGGCGTCGTCCCGCGTCACCTACGGTGACGACGCGAACAAGGAGCAGGCGGAAGAGGTCGCCAAGACGCTCTCACTGCCGGACAGCGCGGTGGAGAAGGGCAAGGCGGCGGCGAACGCCGATGTCTCGGTCGTCCTCGGCCAGGACTACAAGGTCGACTAGACGGTTCGGGAGGACCGGACGATCCGGGGCGCCGGGCAGGGGGAACAGGTCCCGCCCGGCGCCCCCGCGGCGTCCGGGCCCCCACCGTGCCCGGGGCTGCGTCGGCTGTCGGTGGTCCGTGAGACCCTGGACATCTCCACGACCGTCTACGAAAGCCTGCCAGTGACCGCTACTGATCGTTCCATCCAGCTCGTCAACGCCGCCGCCCAGGCGGCCGCGGACCGGCTCGCGCACGACGTCATCGCGTACGACGTCAGCGATGTGCTGTCGATCACCGACGCCTTCCTGCTCGCCTCCGCGCCCAACGACCGACAGGTCAAGTCGATCGTCGACGAGATCGAGGAGCGGCTCCAGAAGGAGCTGGGCGCCAAGCCGGTGCGCCGCGAGGGCGACCGCGACGCCCGCTGGATCCTCCTCGACTACGTGGACATCGTCATCCACGTCCAGCACAGCGAGGAGCGCGTCTTCTACGCCCTGGAGCGGCTCTGGAAGGACTGCCCCGAGCTGCCGCTGCCCGAGGACGCCGTCAAGACCCGCGGCAAGGCCAAGGAGCACGCCGACGTCAACGGCGAGCCCGCCGCCCACGCCGGGATCGCCGGTGACGCGGACGGTGAGCTGAGCTGAACGGCGCGCAGGGGGGCAGGGGCCGCCGGGTCGTCCTGTGGCGGCACGGCCAGACGGCCTGGAACCTGGAACGCCGTTTCCAGGGCACCACGGACATCGAGCTGACCGCCGAGGGCGTCGCGCAGGCCCGGCGCGCGGCCCGGCTGCTGGCCTCGCTGAAGCCGGACGCGATCATCGCCTCCGACCTCCGGCGGGCCGCCGCCACGGCCACCGAGCTGGCCTCCGTGACCGGCCTCGGCATCCAGCACGACGCCGCGCTCCGCGAGACCTTCGCGGGCGCCTGGCAGGGGCTGACCCACGAGGAGATCATCGGGCGGTTCGGCGAGCAGTACGCGGCGTGGAAGCGCGGCGAGTCCGTCCGGCGCGGCGGCGGTGAGCTGGAGACCGAGGTCGCGGACCGGGCGGCGCCCGTGGTGCTGCACCACGCCGACAAGCTGCCCGACGGCGGCACGCTGGTCGTGGTCAGCCACGGCGGCACGATCCGTACCACCATCGGCCGGCTGCTCGGCCTGGAGGCGTACCACTGGGAGGGGCTCGGCGGCCTCTCCAACTGCTGCTGGTCGGTCCTCGGCGAGGGCGCGCGCGGCTGGCGGCTGCTGGAGCACAACGCCGGCACCCTCCCGGAACCGGTCCTCGGAGACGACGACTGAGAGCGCTCCCGGGCAGTGGCAGCACCGGATTTCGCTTTCCGGCAGGTCACAGGCTAAAGTTCTTCTTGTTCGCAGCGCGGAGCGCGGGGAACACGCGGGGCTATAGCTCAGTTGGTAGAGCGCCTGCATGGCATGCAGGAGGTCAGGAGTTCAATTCTCCTTAGCTCCACAATCGACACGGTCAGTGTCACCCACAGAATCCCGTCCCTTCCTGGGGCGGGATTTTTGCTGTCCCCGTGCCGCTCCCCGTACCTCTTCCCGCGCCGGTTTCCGCTCTGGTGTGTCCCGTACCGCTCAGTGGGTACAGAAGCCCCTGCGAGCACGCCATTTCGGGCTGACCAGCAGGCTTGGGCGTGGCAGAATCGAACCGCCGGAGGGGGCGAGGAACCGGACCGGGAAGGAGCGCGCGATGGGCGCCCACAGGCGTACGTGCGACTGGTGCGGCAGCGGTACGCCGATCGTCAGGGACATGGATCCGCTGAGCGCCGACTACCAGTACTGGTGCGAGGAGTGCGCGCGGGCCCTGATCATAAAAGGCGACCCGATCGAGACGTACCGGGAGCTGGAGGGTGAGCCGATCTACGGCCGTCTCCTCGACGACCACTGCACGCTGAAACGGTTCTACTCGTTCGCCACGGCCTGACCGTTCACCGTGGCGGGCCCGCTTCCGGAATCGATTTGGTGGTGGGCAGCAGGACCGTTAAAGTTGGGGATGTCGCCGAGGGAAACCCCGGTGGCGCTTCATGAGGGGCTATAGCTCAGTTGGTAGAGCGCCTGCATGGCATGCAGGAGGTCAGGAGTTCAATTCTCCTTAGCTCCACAGGTGAAGAACGAAGAGAAGCGGGGCGAACGCATACCGCTGGCTCCCGACGC
>NZ_JBFBEZ010000044.1:0-62780 GCF_040701725.1 Streptomyces sp. NPDC093109 | reverse complement strand
ACACCCCCCAGGTCATCCGTACGACAGGGGGCACACAGCCATACCGGACCCGGGGGCCAGGCGCCCCATTTCGGGGCCACAGAAAAGGTAACGGGCTGCGCGGCGCTGCCGCTCCCGTCCGGGGTGCCGGACTCGGTCAGGGGCGTGGCGCCTGACGGGGCGACGGATCCGCACGTGGTTTTCTTGGCAGGCTCCTTGGCGGGCTCCTTCTTCGCCGACTCGCGCGCGGTGGACGCGCCTCCGGCGGACATCTCGGCCGCTACGTCGTCGGCGGTCCTGGCCTGTGGCGGCGTGGCGCCGCGGGACTTCTCATGATCGTCGGGCATGTATGTCTCCTCCTGGCTGTGTGGCGGGCCACACAGGGGCGGGGGCGGGGGTGGTGGTTCGAGAGGCCGCAGAGCCCATGGGGCCCGCCGCGGCCACGTGGCTGCCGATCCGGGCCGGGTCGGCACCGGGTCGTACGGTGAGTACGCGGGCGAGCGCCGCGTGGAGTATCTGCCGCGACGAGGGGGTGAGCGTGCTCAGCACGACCTCGCGCGGCAGATCGGGGAAGCGGTAGCCGCCGTCGTCGCGCGCGTCCCAGACCAGGACACGGGCCGTCACGGCGGCGTCTACAAGCGGCGCGAGCTGCTCCGGCGGCAGCCCCTGGACCTCGGCGAGCAGGCCGATGTCCACGGAGTCGCCGTCGACGGCCGCGTAGTTGAGCATCGTTCTGACCGGCTCCGCCAGCTCGGCGAGGCGGGCGCGGACGACACTGCCGACGGCCGCCGGGACCCGCGCGGCCGGACCGACGCGCTGCTCCGGCGGCTGCTTGAGCAACTCGCCGAGCAGGAAAGGATTGCCCTCGGCGCGGCGGTGCAGCGCCGCCGCCAGGTCGGGCGAGGCGTTCTGGCGGCGCAGGGCGAGCAGGTCGGCCACGTCGGTGACCGACAGCGGCTCCAGGTCGAGGCGGGCCGCGCCGTGCCGGGCCAGCTCCGCGAGAAGCCCGCCGACCGCCGGTTCCTCGGTGTCGCGCAGCGCGCAGACGACGACGACGGAGGTGTCCCGCAGCAGGATGGCGAGCTGCGCCAGCTGCGCGTGGAAGTCCGCGGGAGCCCAGTCGAGGTCGTCGATGACGCAGAGTGTGGGCCGCTCGGCCAGTTTCTCGGCTAACGGCCGGAGGAAGTCTACGGGCCCCGCCGGCGTCCCGTTCCGCCGCCGCAGCGCGTCCAGCAGCTGGTTCCCGGGGTCGAGCCGGGATACGCCGTGGCCCTCGCTGAGCGACTGGCCGCCGCTGGCCCAGGCGACGGTGAACCCGTCGTCGCCCGCCCGCGCGGACAACTCCTCCAACAGCCGCGTCTTGCCCGAGCCCGGCTCGCCGGATATCACCGCCCACTGGGCGCGCCCGCCGGACGCGGCGCCGAACAGCGCGTGCAGGCGTTCGGTCTCCTCGGCCCTGCCCACCAGCGGAAGGCCGTTGGGCCGCGGGTCAGCCAGGGCAACGGCGGACCGCGCCGTGCGGGCCTCGCCGAGGCGCGCGGTGTCGTGCCGCAGGATCGCGGTGTGCAGTTCGCTCATCGCGGGTCCGGGGTCGAGGCCGAACTCCTCGGCGAGCAGCGTGCGGAACCGCTCGTAGATCCGCAGCGCCTCCACCGACCGGCCCGCTCCGTACAGGGCGCGCATCAGCAGTCCCCAGGACGCCTCCCGCAGCGGCGCCGAGGTGGTGAGGCCCTCGGCGAGGTGGATGGCCCGTTCGAGGTCGCCCTGCTTGATGAGGATCCTGACGCGCAGTTCCTCGGCGTCCTGACGGGCGGCCTGCAGCCTGGCCGTCTCGCGCAGGGTGAACGAGTACTCCGCGGCGTCCTCGAGCGCCCCGCCCCGCCACAGGCCGAGCGCCCCCTCGATCTCCTCCCGGCCGGTGGCGAACTGGCCGCGGTGCAGCCACTCCCGGGTGCGCAGAACCGATTCCTCGAAGCGCGCGGTGTCGCGTGCCTCGGGCGGCACCTTCAGCGCGTAGCCGCTCGGCCCGCTGACGAGGACGCTGGGCGCTCCGGGTCCGACGCGCGGGGGATCGAGCACCGAGCGCAGCCTGCTGATGTGGGCGCGCAGGGACGAGACGGCGGAAGCGGGCCCGCTGCCCTCCCAGAGGTCCTGGCAGAGCTGCCCCACGGAGACGGGGCGGCCCTCTTCGAGCAGCAGCCGGATGAGCAGCACCCGGCGCTGACGCGGCCCGAGATCCAGCGCGGTGTCATCACGCAGCACCTCAAGCGGGCCCAGCAGGCTGTACCACGTGGTGTGACGGTGCACCGAGTTCCTTTCGCGGGTGCGTGGCCTTAGCGTCGTGTTGAAGCTGGGGTTGGTGGGTCGACCGGGAAGACGCGAATTATCCGGCGCGGGTTTCAAGCAGGTGCTGTTCACTCCAGCCCGTGTCGGGGTGCGTACACGGGCCGGGGCCGCGACAGTATCCTCCGGGTCCCAAGGACGGAATCCCGGGGTCCTGTTGGCGGCGTGCCGTTCCGTACCGGGGTTACGCCCGGTACGGTCAGAGGACCTTGCCACGCACGAGTGCCGAGAGCATGAGCGCGCCCGGCAGCAGAGGCAGCCGGACCGTGAGGACGCGGTAACCGATGGCGGTCGCCGTGGCCGCAGTGTCGCCCCCGCTGTCAACTCGCTGGATTCCGGTCGGCGTTACCTTCGTAGTGGCCGATCCCACGACTTTCCCAAGTCGCCCGTCGGCTCTCCGCGGCGTCCGCACACGCCAGAACGGAATCCATACTTCTATCGTAAGTGGTCCTGGGCCGGGAAGAGCCGGTCGTAACTGGCCAGGGACATCCCGTCGCGAGCGCCGACGAAGCCCTGGATCACGTGGTGGCGCAGCATTGAGGAAAGTTGCGCAGCACCACGCCCCCTCCCTGGACGGCATCAAGAGTGGTACGTTATTAGGTACCACTTGATGGAAGGGTCAGGGCATGTCTATCACTGCGAGTGAAGCCCGCAAGGAACTGTTTCCGCTGATCAAGAAGGTCAACGAGAATCACGAGGTTATCGAGATCGTCTCCAAGCACGGCAACGCCGTGCTTGTCTCGGCCGATGACTACGCGGCGCTGCGCGAGGGCTCGTACCTGCTGCGCTCGCCGGCGAACGCCCGCCGTCTGCTCAAGGCGTACGAGAACGCCCTGTCCCACGTAAACGTGTCGGAGCGTGAGTTGATCGATCCGGGCCCGTCGGACCCTGGTGCGGGTGCCGTGTGAGGCTCGTCTTCGAGGATCAGGGCTGGGAGGACTACACGTCCTGGCTCAGGAACGACCGCAAGATGCTTGCTCGGATCAACAGGCTCATCGAGGACGTCAGGCGTGATCCCTTCTCGGGAATCGGCAAGCCTGAGCCGCTGAAGTACCACTTGGCGGGGGCTTGGTCGCGACGGATCGACGACGAGCACCGCCTCGTCTACCTGGTGACGGACAAGGAGATCGTCGTCCTCGCCGCCAGGTACCACTACTGATCGCTGAGTTGCCGGCGTGGGCTGGGATGCCCCTCCTGGGTTGAGATGACCTCGTTGGAACCTCCGTTTTCGTTAGTGGAATCTCTGCATCCGGCGTTCCGCGTCACTGTGCCCAACAGTGACGTGCGCTACCGCTTCGTGATCGACGCGGCCACGATCTGATGGCGCATCCCGCTCGTCGGCGCGTACGTGGGATCAGGTGCCGTACGCCGTGGAGCGGTGCCCGATGTGCACGGCCCATACCACCAGCTCTCCGTTGTCGATCGTGTAGACGACGCGGTAGTCCCCCACGCGCAGGCGGCGGCGGTCGGGCTGGGAGACGAGTGCGGTGGTGTTGAAGCCGAGTGGGTCGCTTTCCAGCTCGGTCAGTTTTGCCAGGATGCGGAGTGCCATGCCGCGGGGGATTTTTCGCAGCTCCGCCTGGGCCTCCGGTCGGAAGACCGTGCGGTAGTCACTCACCGCGCGCCAGAGTCTCCCTCATGATGTCCTCAAGGGGAATGCCGGCCGAGCGGTTCGCCATGCGCTCGTCGATGATCTGATTGATCTCCCGCTCCTCCCATTCCTGGTACTTCCGGAGCGTCTCGATGGACACCACCGCGGCGACTTGCTTGCCTCGCCGTGTGATCACCGTGGGAACGTCGTCGCGGTCGGCGCGCTCCACGACCTCGGCGAGATGCGCGCGCACATCGCGGATGGACTCTGTGGGCAGTGGCTGCGTCATGAGCCCAAGGGTACAGAGTGTCCCATGTGTACACAATGGGCGGCTTCCGGTCTGGAACCGGTGATCCCCGTCCGTACGTCGGTGAGCTGTATGGAGAAGAGTGGATGGGCCGGGTGTCTCGCGGTGGTGGGTGGGTTCCTCACCGGGGTCGTGGTGTGGAGTCAGGGGGCGCGGCCCGGGATGCTGGGGAAGTTCGAGGGGGAGCGGGACTGGAGTCTCCTCTATGTCGAACTGCCGCTCCTGGCGGTCGGGATGCCGGCGCTCGCGTTGGGGGTCTGGGCGTTGGGGGTCGGGGGGTTCAAGGTGCGGGAGGGGGTTGCCGCGGTGGCGGTGGTCGGGGTGCTGGCGCTGGCCGCCTGGGGTGGGGCGGAGTGGCTGGCGGTACGGACCGAGCCCTTCACCGGGCGGGGGCGGCTGTGAAGGGCTACGGGATCAGCTCTCCCGCACTGACAGTTCGGTGATTCCCGGTCTCCTGTCGCCGGGGCGAGTCCGGACCGTCACCCTCACCGTGCTCGCCTCCGCGCCCGGCTCCAGGGGGCTCCAGTGCGTGCCGTCCACCGAGGTCTCCACTGTGTACGACGCGGGGGCCGCTCCGTCCGTCCAGTGCGGGGTGATGGAGGTGATCGCGGTCCTGCGGGCCAGAGTGACGGTGAGTGCCGCCTCCGGGTCCGCCGGGATCCAGGCCGTGGCCGGGGCCCCGTCCACGGCGGCTTCGGCGTAGAGGCCGGGCTGTTCCGAGGTGGCGGTGGCCGGGCGGCAGCGGGCCGCGTCGTCCGTCTCCGTGAGGTCAGGGCGGCGGGTCGGGAGGGTGACGGGGGTGGCCGTGGCCAGGGTGCGGGGGCCGGTCGGGGTGTGGAGGGTGAAGGGGGCGCCGGACAGCAGCCGTACGGTTGTCTCCCGCGCGCCGATCGCCATCTCGTACGTACGCCCCTGCCACCGCAGCCCCCGCAGCGTCACCCCCGCCGCCAGCTGCGGCGGCAGCGTGGGGTCGAGCCGTACGCCGTCCTCCCGCAGCCGCAGGCCCGTCAGACCGTGGGTGAAGACCTGGAGGAAGCCGCCCTTCCCGGTCAGGAAGTCCTGCGCGGGCGAGCCCGACAGCGGATCGTCCGCGCCCGCCTTGTCGCCGCGCGCCTCGGAGAAGAGCGCGAACGGGCCCCGCACGAACGGCCGGACCGCCCGCTGGAGATAGGTGTACGTGACGCACCCCGGCTCGCCGATGGCCGCCGCGTCGATCGCGTGGATCGAGTCCGTCATCGCGGGACCGTCCGGGTCCGTGCGGGCCGCGTAGTAGTCGAGCGTCGCCGCCGCCGCGCCCTCGGGCATCGGCCACTCCAGCGGATACGTCAGCAGGACGGTGTCGGCCTGCTTGATCCGGGAGCCGTCGTACCCGGCGTACTGGAGGTAGACCTTCCGCTTCGCGTCGTACGGGATACGGAGCCGGTCGGCGATCCCCGACCACTCCGCGCCCGGCGCCGGTTCGCCCAGCAGCTCCGCCGCGCGGACCGCGTTCCGCAGCGCCGTCGCCGCGCCCGCGTTCGTGAAGACCGCGTCCGTCACGCCGTTGCTGTACTCGTCCGGGCCCGCCACCTCCTTCACCGAGTAGCTGCCGTCGCCGTTCGCGGTCACCCGCGACGCCCAGAACTCCGCGATCCCGCGCATCAGCGGCCAGCCGCGCTCGCGCAGCCAGTCGCGGTCGCCGGTCGCCAGGTAGTACTGCCAGGCGGCGAGCGAGATATCGCTCTGAAGGTGGTTCTGGGTGACGCAGTGCGGCGGGTACCAGCTCTGGCACTCCGACCAGACGGAGCCTTCGCTTCCGCTCGTCCACGGGTGGAACAGGCCCTTGAAGCCGAGCTTCGCGGCGTTCTCGGCCGCCGCCGCCCGGGTGCGGTGGCGGTACTCGACGACCGGCCGCGCCAGTTCGGGCCCGCCCGCCAGCAGCCCCGGGAACATGAACATCTCGGCGTCCCAGAACACCAGCCCCGCGTAGTTGTCACTGCTGAGCCCGGTCGGTGCCGGGCTCTCGGCGGAGCCCGGGCGCACGGCCGTCAGCAGGCCGTACCGCGCCGCGCGCAGCCACGCCTGGAGGTTCCGCTGCGCCGGGAGCTCGCCGGCCACCTCCACGTCCGCGTCCCACAGGGGCCGCCACGCCGCCGCGTTGGCCGCGTACAGCGCCTGCCAGCCGCGTCCCGCCGCCCGGCGCGCCGCGTCGAGCGCCGCCGCGCGCGGATCGGGCGAGGTGAGGGCGGTGTCGACGCCCACGTACTTCTCGATGGCGCGGGTGCGGTTCTCGTTGAGCTTCAGGGGGACTTCTTGATGGGCGGGTGGTGTTCC
This sequence comes from Streptomyces sp. NPDC093109, assembly GCF_040701725.1. Lineage (NCBI taxonomy): Bacteria > Bacillati > Actinomycetota > Actinomycetes > Kitasatosporales > Streptomycetaceae > Streptomyces > Streptomyces sp. NPDC093109. The sequence continues at coordinate 56,247 of NZ_JBFBEZ010000044.1, read as the reverse complement.
GCCCAGCCTTGTGGCCACCGCTCCCGGCGTCGCCGTGCCGTTCGTACGGAACGTCGCCACGCCGTCCGACTCCCCGGTACGGGTCAGCCGCCGCGCGCCGCGCCAGTCGACGCCGCCGGTGACGGTCGCCGTGCCGCTCCAGTGCGGGGTGAGGCGCAGCCGTACGGCGCCGGTGTGCGGGTCGGAGCGGTCGGTGAGCACCTCGTACGTCACGTCCGTCACGCGGCCGTCGGCGGTGGTCCAGCGCAGGCTGGTGACGACGACCCCGCAGCGTTGCAGCAGGCTCTGGCGGTAATCCGAGATCTCGCTGCTCGCGCTCAGCGTCTCGTCGCCCACCCTGATGTCCAGGGTCGTCCAGGTGGGCAGCGCGGCGATGACCTGGCGGTCGGCGGTGGTGGCGGGCTCGTGGGCGTAGAGCCCGGCGACGAAGGCGCCGTCGTAGCGGGGGGTGAAGAGCGGCCACCCCGTCGCCGTACCGCTCTCGGCGTAGCCGGCGCCGAGGGGCGGCACGCGCGTGCCGAGATAGCCGTTGCCGGTGTACGCGTGGTTGCTGTCGGCGGGGTCGATCCGGGTCGCGGCCGGGGACCAGTCGGCTGATTCCTCGCCGCAGGCGGGGGTGGGGGGTGGGGAAGGGGCGGCGTTCGCCTGTGGCGGTACGGCCGCGGCCAGCGCGCCGACGAGGAGACAGGCGAGCAGGGGCGTACGCGCGGAGGTCACGGCACCGACCGTACGAACCGGCGTACCCGGGCCGGGCCGGGGCACGCGCGCCGAACGGCTGATTCGGATGGTCCCCCTCGTACCGGCCGCGTACGGCAGTCTGCTCGGCATGACCCGGATTGATATGAACAGCGACCTCGGTGAAGGCTTCGGCCAGTGGCGGCTGGGGGACGACGACGCCCTGCTCTCCGTCGTGACCAGCGCCAACGTCGCCTGCGGCTTCCACGCGGGCGACCCGACCGTGATGCGGAACGTGTGCGAGAACGCCGCCCGGCGCGGGGTCGCGATCGGGGCCCAGGTCGGCTACCGCGATCTGGCCGGCTTCGGCAGGCGCTTCATCGACATGGACCCGGCGGAACTCGTCAACGACGTCCTCTACCAGATCGCCGCTCTCGACGGCTTCGCCCGGGTCGCCGGGGCGCGGGTCGCGTACGTCAAACCGCACGGCGCGCTCTACAACGCGATCGTCCACCACGAGGAGCAGGCCGCCGCCGTGGTGGACGCCGTACGGCTGTACGACCCGGCCCTGCCGGTGCTCGGACTGCCCGGCAGCGCGTGGCTGCGGCAGGCCGGGAACGCCGGACTCCGGTGTGTGCGGGAGGCGTTCGCCGACCGCGCCTACACCCCGAGCGGCACCCTGGTGCCGCGCCGTGAGCCCGGCGCGGTCCTGCACGATCCGGACGAGATCGTCGCCCGCTGCCTGCGGCTGGTCGGCGAGGGCGTGATCGTGGCCGTCGACGGCACCGAGGTCCCGGTCGAGGCCGACTCCCTGTGCGTGCACGGCGACACCCCGGGCGCGGTGGCGATCGCCCGGCTGCTGCGCGCCGAACTCACCCGCGCGGGCCACGGCCCCCGGCCGTTCACCGGCCGATGACGGCGCAGGGGGCGCCGCCGGTGCGTGCCGTGGGCAGCGAGGCGCTGATCGTCGATCTCGCCGGGACCGCCGAGGTGCTTGCCCTGCGGGCCGCCCTGGAACGCGAAACTCCGCGTGGGGTACGGGAGTTGATCGCCGCTGCCCGTACTCTGCTGGTCACCTACGACCCGGCGGTCACCGGGCACGAGGCGCTGGCCGCCGAGGTGACGCGCCGCGCGGCCGACGCGGCGGGCGACGCGACGGGCGGCGTGACACGTGAGGTTCCCGGGACGGCGGGGGCCGGTCTCGCGCCGCTGACCGTTCCCGTACGGTACGACGGCCCCGATCTCGCGGAGGTCGCCGGACTGACCGGGCTGACGTCGGCTCAGGTGATCGCCCGGCACACCGCGCCGGACTACACCGTGGCCTTCGCCGGTTTCGCCCCGGGATTCGGCTATCTGACCGGTACGGACCCGGTCCTGCGGCTGCCCCGGCGCGCCGAGCCGCGTACGGAGGTGCCAGCCGGGGCCGTCGCGGTGGCGGGCGGGTTCACCGGGATCTACCCGCGCTCCTCCCCGGGCGGCTGGCAGCTCCTCGGGACGACCGCGCTCCCGCTCTGGGACGAGCGGCGCGATCCGCCGGCGCTGCTGGTGCCGGGCAGGACCGTACGGCTGCGGGAGGTGCCGCGATGAGCGCGCCGCCGGCCGTACGGAACGTACGGGTACGGCGCGTGTGGGCCCTGGAGGTCCTCGATCCCGGCCCGCTGACCACCCTTCAGGACCTCGGCCGCCCCGGCTGGGCCCATCTCGGGGTGACGGCCTCGGGCGCCGCCGACCTCCCGTCCCTGGCGCTGGCCAACCGCCTGGTCGGCAACCCGGAGAACACGGCCGCGCTGGAGACCACGTACGGCGGGCTGCGGGTGCGGATCGGCGCGTGGCAGGTCGACGCGCGGCGGGCTGACGCGCGCGCGCCCGGAGCCGCGCCCGGCGGCGGGTCCGGCAGCGCGCCCGGCGTCGTCTGGGCGGCGCTCACCGGGGCGCCCTGCCCGGCGGTCCTGGACGGCCGGCCGGTCGGGATGGACGCGCCCTTCGCGGTGGCCGACGGGCAGGTGCTCGGACTCGGCGCGCCCACGGCCGGGCTGCGTACGTACCTCGCGCTGCGCGGCGGCCCTGACGTGCCCGCCACCCTCGGCTCGCGCTCCACCGATCTGCTCTCGGGGCTCGGCCCCGCGCCGCTGGCGGCCGGGGACATCCTGCCGCTGGCCCCGCCCGGCGGCGCGCTGCCGGGAGTGGACCTCGCCCCGCGTGCCGCGCTGCCCGGGCCCAGGAGCGGGTCCGGGTCCGGGCCCGGGGACTTCGTCCTGAGGGTCGTCCCCGGGCCCAGGGACGAGTGGTTCGACGCGGCGGCCGTCGCGGCGCTGTACGGGGAGCCCTGGACGGCGACCAGCCGCTCCAACCGGGTGGGGGTGCGGCTCGACGGACCGGTCCTCGGCCGGGCCCGGGCGGGTGAACTGCCCGCCGAGGGCATGGTGCGCGGCGCGCTTCAGGTGCCGCCCAACGGGCAGCCGATCCTGTTCCTCGCCGACCATCCGGTCACCGGCGGCTATCCGGTCATCGGGGTGGTGCACGCGGCGGATCTGCCGCTGGCGGGGCAGCTGCCGCCAGGGGCGACCGTACGGTTCCGGCGGTCCCGCTGATGACGATTCCGCGGATCTGTACAGGCGTCACATGGGCCGCCGGAAAGCCATCCTTACAGATGAGTCCGGGTGTAAACCTCGGCTCATCACTTCCGGTGAAACCCTGGCCCATGCTTGCGGTCAACAACCGAGGGTTGCCACTCTGTTGCTGTCTGTCAAGCTGATGGGAGTGGCCCGTGGCCTTCGGTGAGCAGCCCGCCTATCTGCGCGTTGCGAGCGAATTGCGCGAGAAGATCGTCAACGGTGATCTGCCGCCGCACACCCGGCTGCCGTCACAGGCCCGTATCCGTCAGGAGTACGGGGTCTCGGACACGGTCGCGCTGGAAGCACGCAAGGTGCTGATGGCCGAGGGGCTGGTCGAGGGCCGCTCCGGGTCGGGTACGTACGTCAGGGAGCGGCCGGTGCCGCGCCGGATCGCCCGCTCCGGCTACCGGCCGCCGGCCGGCTCCAGTCCGTTCCGGCAGGAGCAGTCGGAGGCCGGTGCGGGGGCGCGGGGGACCTGGGAGTCCAGGAGCGAGCAGCGGGGGGCGCCCCCGGAGATCGCCGAGCGGCTGGGGATCGAGCCGGGGGAGCGCGTGATGCGTACGCGCTACGTCTTCCGGGACGGCGGTGAGCCGATGATGCTCTCGACGTCCTGGGAGCCCCTCACGGTCACCGGGCGCACCCCGGTGATGCTGCCCGAGGAGGGGCCCCTCGGGGGCTGCGGGGTGGTCGAGCGGATGGCGGCCATCGATATCGTCGTGGACAACGTGGTGGAGGAGGTCGGCGCGCGCCCGGGGCTCGCGGAGGAGCTGATGACGCTCGGGGGGGTGCCAGGACATGTGGTGATGGTTCTGGAGCGGACGTACTTCGCGTCCGGACGGGCAGTGGAGACGGCGGACGTCGTCATCCCCGCCGACCGGTACCGGCTCGCGTATCACCTCTCTGTCAAGTGACTGGTATCGGACGTTGTTGTCCGCCCATGTGACCCCGCGCCGGTTCCCGGACCGGCGCGGGATGTCTGTTTTGGCGCCGCTCGTACGGACTTGACGGGGCGTACGGGGCGGCCGTGACGGGGGTGCGCCGGGGGTGGGGGGCGTGAACAGGGCGTTTCCGCCCCCTGGTTTTCGGCGCTTTGTTGGCCGGATGCGTATCTCTTGGTGAAAACACGTATCCGCTCAGTAAAGGTCAGGCGTACGCTCAGGCATATGCAGATTGCGGTTTCCTGGAGATCAGCGGAGAGATGCAGGTCGGCGGCGGGAGGAGCGCGATGAACGACGGCGGATCCGCGCTCCCCTGGCTGGTGATACGGCAGGACGACAACGGTGCGCGCTACCGCATCGGCCGGTATGCGACGCAGGACGAGGCGCAGAAGATAGCCGACAGCCTGGACGGGCGTGGGCACAAGCAGTTGTACTCGGTGGAGCGGGTCGGTCAGACGACTCCTTAGCCCCTGCCCGCACGGGCAGGGGCCGGGACCGAGGCTACCGAGGCCAGGGGCAGGCCCCTGGCCTCGGTAGCCTCGGTGCATGACTGATCGTGTGGTGGTGGCGGGCGCCGTGTGCGACCGGGGGCGGCTGCTGGCCGCGCGCCGGAGCGCGCCGCCCGAGCTGGCCGGCCGCTGGGAGCTGCCCGGCGGCAAGGTGGAGCCGGGGGAGCTGCCCGAGGAGGCCCTCGTACGTGAGCTGCGCGAGGAACTCGGCGTGGAGGCCCGGCCGGTGGAGCGGATCCCCGGCGCCTGGCCGCTGAAGCCCGGCCTCGTCCTCCAGGTGTGGACGGCCGCACTGGTCTCCGGCACGCCCCGGCCGCTGGAGGACCACGACGAGCTGCGCTGGCTCGGCCCGGACGAGATCCATACCGTGGACTGGCTCGACCAGGACCGCCCGGCCGTGGCCGAGGCCGCCGCCCGGCTGCGGCCACGCCCGGCGTGAGTGCGCCCCGGGTGAGCGTGCCTGGTGTGAGTCCGCCCGGTATGAGCGCGCCTTCGGGGTAGTTGTCGCGATTATCGGGTATATCCCTCTTTGCCTGCCCGGACAGACCCGGTCGGGACAGTGGTCCGCCGTCGGTCGTGGGATGTGGTCGGCTTGCTCGACACCGAGGACGGCGCGCGCGCCGAGTGGACCTTCGCCGCCGAACCCGACGCCGTACGCACCGCCCGCCATGCCGTGCGCGACACGCTCCGTGACTGGAGCCTGCCCGTCGCGGTGGCCGAGACGGCGGTCCTGCTCGTGAGCGAGCTGGTCACCAACTCCCTGCGCTACGCCTCCGGACCGATCGGCGTACGGCTCGCCGCCGGCGGCCCGGTCGTCGCCGGACGGCCCGCGCTCCTCGTGGAAGTCTCCGATCCGCTGCCGGATCCCCCCGTCGAACGTCCTGCCGGTCCCGACGACGAAGGGGGCCGGGGGCTGCGGCTGGTGGCCGGTTCCGCGCGCCGTTGGGGGACCCGGCGCGGGAAGACGGGTAAGACCGTGTGGTTCGAGCTGCCCCTCTCTGGTTAGAAGTGTGAAGGGACAACGATCACGCCCGGACTCGGCTCAAAAGAAGCGAGAGTGTGCTGTGATCGTGAACGGCGTGCCGGCCGGGGCCGTAGTGCTGAATACTGCGGGCAAGGCCGGTCCGGTGCGTGAGCTGGAGGGGACGGTCGCGTGAGCGAGATATCTGGGGCGGCGGGCGACGTCGTATGGCAGAGCAGTCCGCCCGGCTCTATCTATGACTACATCAGAGCCGCTTCCTTCTCGATCGGCCCCGACGGCCTGATCGATCAGTGGAGCGAGCGGGCCGCCGAGCTGTTCGGCATGGGTCCGCACCAGGTCAGGGGCAGGGACCCGGTGGAGGTGCTCATGCCTTCCGAGCTGCGCCCACGAGGCCGCCGGAAGGTCAAGGAGATCCTCGACGGCAAGGAGTGGACCGGGCTCGTCCCGTTCCGCGCGGTCGGCGGGAGAGGGCCTCAGGGGCTCGCCGAGGTCTATGTGATGCCGAGTGAGACGGAGAGCGGTGAACGGGCCGCGCTCTGCATCGTCGTGGACGTCCACGCACTGCGCCGGATCGAAACGGACCTGGCGTCGTCGCAGGCCATTTTCGGCCAATCTCCCTTTGCTTTTCTGCTGTTCGGAACGGACCTCAAGGTCCGGCGCGCCAACGAGCGGTTCGCCACCGTCTTCGGCGGCGGGGTCACCGACCACCGGGGACGTACGGCGTACGACTATCTCTCCCGCGCCGAGGCCGACCGGCTGACCGCCGCGCTCACCCGGGTGCTGGAGACCGGACAGCCCGTCACGGATCTCCAGATCGTCGGCGTCAGGCCGTCGGACCAGGAGCGCCGCAACTGGTCGATGAACCTCTACCGCGTCCACAACGGATCCGGACGCGCGCTCGGCATCGCCGGCGTCGGCACGGATGTCACACACCGTCACGCCGCCGCCCGCGAGGCCGCCAGCGCCCGCCGCAACCTCGCGCTCCTCAACGAGGCGAGCGCCCGTATCGGCAGCTCGCTCGATCTGGAGACCACCGCGCGCGAGCTGCTCGACGTCGCCGTGCCCGGCTTCTGCGACCTCGCCTCCGTCGACCTCTACCAGTCGCTGCTCACCGGCGAGGAGGCACCGCCGGGCCGCTGGGAGTCCTCGGGGGCCGAATCCGGCGGCGGCAGCGCCCGGCTGCGGCGGGTCGCCTTCGCGAGCGCCGTCTCGGACGGCCCGCTGACCGCGCCCGTCGGCACCGACGACGAGGAGTACGTACCGCCGGAGGTCGGCGCGGTCCACCGCTTCCCGTTCAGCTCGCTCAGCGCGAGCGCCCTGCGCAGCGGTCAGGTACGGGCCATCCCTGGCGAGCCCGGCAGCCTCGTCCAGTCCAGCTTCGCCGTCCCGATGGTCGCGCACGACACCGTCATCGGACTCGTCTCCTTCTCCCGTACGAAGGGCAGCGAACCGTTCGGCGAGCGGGACCGCGCCCTCGCCGTGGAGCTGGCCGCGCGCGCCGCCGTCTGTATCGACAACGCCCGCCTCTACCGCCGGGAGCACGAGCGCGCGCTGATCCTCCAGCGCAGCCTGCTGCCGCCCGGCGACCCCGAGGCCGCAGGGCTGGACATCGCCTGCCGCTATCTGCCCGGCAACACGGCCACGGAGGTCGGCGGCGACTGGTTCGACGTCATCGAACTCCCCGGCCACAGAACCGCGCTCGTCGTCGGTGACGTCATGGGGCGCGGACTGCGGGCCGCCGTCGCCATGGGGGAGCTGCGTACGGCCGTGAGGACCCTGGCGCTGCTCGACCTGGAGCCCGCCGAGGTGCTCTCCGCGCTCGACGAGATCGCGCGCGGACTCGGCACCCCCAGCGGCGCCCAGCAGGCGTCCAGGGTCGCGCACAAGTCACGGGACGCGGACCTCTCCGAGGTCTACCTCGCCACCTGCGTCTACGCGGTCTACGACCCGGTCACCCGGCGCTGCACCTTCGCCAACGCCGGCCATCTCCCGCCCGCCCTCGTCGAACCGGGCGAGAAGGCGCTGATGCTCGACGTACCGCCGGGGATGCCGCTCGGCGTGGGCGGCGAGCCCTTCGAACAGGTCGAGGTGGACCTGCCGGAGGGCGCGCTCCTCGCGCTCTACACGGACGGGCTCGTGGAGTCCAGGGACCAGCCGCTGGACGAGGGGCTGACCGCGCTGCGCGCCGCCCTCGCCAACGCGGGACGGCCGCTGGAGGACGTCTGCGACCACGTGCTGAGCACCCTCAACACCGGGCACGGCGAGGACGACGTCGCGCTGCTCATGGCCCGGATCCAGGGGCTGCCGACCGACGCCGTGGGCGACTGGCAACTGCCGCGCGAGCCGCGCTCGGTGGGCCGCGCCCGGGAGCTCTCCCGCGCGCAGCTCCTCGCCTGGGATCTCGAACCGCTGGTCGACACCGTGGAGCTGCTGGTCAGCGAGCTGGTGACGAACGCCCTGCGGTACGGCGAGGGCGAGATCCGGCTGCGGCTGCTGCGGGACCGTACGCTCGTCTGCGAGGTCTGGGACGGCGGGCTCGTACAGCCGCGTCGGCGCCGGGCCCGCGACACCGACGAGGGCGGCCGGGGGCTGCAACTGGTCGGGCTGCTGAGCGCCGCGTGGGGCTCGCGCCGTACGCCGCGCGGCAAGTCGGTCTGGTTCGAACTCGCGCTGCCCGACGGCGGTTCGGTGCCCGCGGAGCCGACCGTGGAGCAGCTGCTGAGCATGTACTGACGGCATGTACGCCGGGCCGGCGTGTTGACCTCCCCGGGGCAAGGGGAGGCCGCCGGCCCGCTCCGTCAGGCGGACTTCAGCGCCGCCAGCCGCGCCTCGACCTCCGCGCTGTCCCCGAGGCTGTCCAGCCGCTCGAACTGCGCGTCCAGCGACGACGCGGCCAGCTCCTGCTTGCCCGCCGCCCGCGCCTCCTCGCGCCGCACCTTGTCCTCGAAGCGACCGATCTCGCTCGTCGGGTCGAGGACGTCGATGCTCTTGACCGCGTCCATCATCCGGTTCTGCGCCCGCGCCGACGTGGCCCGCGCGACCAGCTCGTCGCGCTTGGCGCGCAGCTCGGTCAGCTTGGTCCGCATCCGCTCCAGACCGGTCCTGAGCTTCTCCACGACCTCCGTCTGGGCGGCGATGGTCGGCTCCGCCGTGCGCGCCTCCTTCTCCGACTGGAGCTGCCTCTCCAGCGCCACCCTGGCGAGACGGTCGAAGGTGTCCGCGTCCGCCGCCGCGCCGCCCGCGCGCAGTTCGTCGGCCTTCCTGCTGGCCGCGAGCGCCTTCACGCCCCACTCGCGGGCCGCCTCGGTGTCCTCCTGGTGGTCCTGCTCCAGCAGCCGCAGATTGCCGATGGTGGCGGCCACGGCCTCCTCCGCCTCCGCGATGTTGTTCGTGTAGTCGCGGATCAGCTGGTCCAGCAGCTTCTGGGGATCCTCCGCCTGGTCGAGGAGGGCGTTGATATTGGCCTTCGCCAGCTGGGTGACACGGCCGAGAATGGTCTGCTTCGTCATGGTTCCGCTCCTCGCGCGGGAAAGGGAAGGAAAAACTGATGAGGTGGCGGGTCGTACGTCAGAACCGGCCGCCCCCGCCCATCCGGCCGCGCGTACCGCCCCCGCCGAAGCTGCCGGGACCGCCGCCTCCGCCGCCGAACCCCCCGCCCCCGCCCCGGCCGTATCCGCCGCCGCCTCCTGCGCCGCCGCGTCCGCCGAACAGGCCGCCCAGGAGGATGCCGCCGAGCACCGCCCCGCCCATGCCGCCGCCACCGCCGCCGTACGGGCCGGAGCCGTAGGGACTCCCGTACCGGCTCCCGTACGCGCGCACGTCCCGCTCGGCCAGCTCCTGCGCCTGCCGGGCCAGCGCGTCCGCCCGCTGCGCCTCGCCCAGCGCCGACTGCGCGTCGCCCGCCGCCGCCCGCCCCCGCGCCCACTCCAGCCGGCGCTGCGACTCCGCCAGCCGGGTGCGGGCCTGGCTGCCGACCGCCCCGCGGTGCGTGGTGACGTAGTCGGCCGCGGCGCCGATCGCCGAGCCGGCCGTGAGCATCGCCTGATCGAGGAGCGTGCCCGCCCGGCGGTCGCCCGCCTCGCGCTCGCGCGCCCCGGTCAGCGCCTCGTCCAGCACCGCGTCCGCCTCCTCGACCCGGCGCAGGGCGTCGATCGGGTCGTACCGCCCGCCGGCGCCGCTCTCCCGCCGTACCTCCAGGACCACCGCCTCAGCGCGGCCGATCCGGCCCTGGAGATCGGCCGTCGGCACTCCGGCCGCCGTGCCCTTCAGCAGGCCGCGCGCGTCCGCGAGATCCGTCTCCGTCTCCGTGAGCGCGCCGGGGAGCCGCCCGGCGGCCTCCGCCAGCTCCCGCGCGCGCCGCTCGACCGCCTCGGCCAGCGTGGCCGCCTGCCCGGCGGCGCTCTCCGCGGCCCGTACGTGCACGGCGGCCCTGCCGTTGTCTCCGGCGGCTACCAGCCGACCGGCCTCGGCCAGCGCGGTGGCCGTGAAGGTCAGCCGGTCAGCGGCCTGGTCGGCGCTGTCCGCGACCGGCGCGGCGGCCGAGTCGGCGTACCGCTCGCGCAGGGCCGCCAGGGTCTCGCGCGCCCTCGCGACCCGGCCCGTCAGCTCCTGGTAGGACGCCGTGACGGTGTCGAGCGCCCGCGGCGCGTTGCGCTCCAGCGCCCGGAGCCGGTCGAACGCCTCGGACTCCGCGTCCAGCCGCCGGTCCGCCTCCGCGCAGCGCGCGATGATCTCCGCCAGCATCCGGCGGCGGGTCGCGTCGTCCTCCGGATACGTGTCGTCCAGCTCCTGGCGCAGCCGGAACGCCACCGTCAGCTCGCCCCGCGCGAAGGCCACCGCGTCGGTGAAGGGCGCCGCGGCCTCCTCGCCGAACTGCGCGGTGGCGAAGCCCAGTTCCTCCTGGCTGGTACGCAGCGCGTCGTCCGTCTCGACCAGGACGCGCCGCGCCCGGCCGTCCAGCTCGGGCAGCGGGACCTCGGCGGGCGGCGTCGGCCCGGACCCGCCCGTACCCCAGCCACCGCCCGGGCGCCCGTCGCCCGGTGTCGTACGGGACGCCGCCCGCCGCTTGCGCTTGGCGAAGGTGTACGCGGCGATCCCGGCCGCGGCGAGCACCACGACGACGGGCAGCACCAGATTCGTCGCCGCGCCCCCGGCCGCCGCCGTGCCGCCCGGATCGGCAGGCCCGGGGGTGAGGGCGGGGGTCGGTACGGGCCGGCCCGCCAGCACCGCCGCGTAACCGTCCGCCGCGCCGATCGCCGCCCCCGCCCAGTCGTTCCGCCGCAGCGCGGGCTCGACGGCGGTCCTGGCGACCTCGGCGAGCCGCGCGTCCGTGAAGGGCCCGGCGGCGTCGGCGGAGTAGGCGTAGAGCCGGTCGTGGGTGGCCACCGCGAGCAGCACATCGTCCCGGCCCAGGCCGTTGCGGGTGGCCGTCGCATCGGCCCAGCTCTGCGCGGAGCGCCCGGAGAAGTCCCGTACGTACACGACGAACAGCTGGATGTGCCGCTCGCTGTCGAGCCGGTCCAGCGCCCGGCTCACCTCGGCCTTCCGGCCGCCGAGCGCGCCCACCTTGTCGGTGATCTGCCCCTGGCGGTCCAGCGGGACCGGCTGCTCGGCGCGGGCGGCAGCGGCAGCGACACCGGCCCCGGGCGCCGTCAGCAGCCACCCGGCTATGAGCAGCGTGGCGAAGAGGCTCCGGAGGCGGGCGCGGCGCACGGAGTTCATCACAATTCGGAGGTTATGTCCGCACAGGAAAGCCCGCGACCGGACATCTGTACGGGTACTCTGAGCGCCTTTATCGGCAACGGGGGAGGGGCCGGTCTTGCGCGCACGGCTGAGCGGATGCGTCACGACAGCACGCCGGATGCCGGGGCGGGCCTGGCGCGGGGTCTGGCACGCGCCCCGCGCCCGGTGGCCCATACGGATCGCGCTGCTCCTCGTGGTCCTGCTCACCGTCCCCGTCGGCGCCGCCGCGCTCGCCCTGCGGATCAACTACGCGGGCGCCGTCGAGGACGGCACCAGGACCCGCGGCCGGGACGCCATCTGGCTGGGCCATGCCTGGGTCGACGGCCGGAAGAAGGACGTCGACGTCGACGCCTTCGCCCGGCGGATCAAGGGGACCGGCATCCGCGACCTGTATGTGCACGCCGGGCCCCTGGAGCACGACGGCACGCTGCCCGCGAGCGCCTATCCGCGCGCGGAGTGGCTGATCGGCGCCGTGCACCGCGCGCTACCGGGCGTCCGCGTACACGCCTGGCTGGGCGACATACTGGCGAGCGAGACCCCCGAGGGGCTGCGGCTGGAGCGCGCCGCGTCCCGCGCGGCCGTGGTGCGCTCGGCCGGGCAGATCCTGGACGCGGGCTTCGACGGCGTCCACTTCGACCTGGAGCCGCTGCACTCCGGAAACCGCGACTACCTCTCCCTGCTGGACGATCTGCGCGCGCTCACCCGCGCCCGGCAGGTGCCGCTCTCCGTCGCCACCCACCAGATCGATCCGCTGCCCGCGCTGCACTCGGTCGCGGGCGCTGTCGCCGGGCACCACAAGTGGTGGTCGCAGGCGTACTTCGCGCAGGTCGCCCGGCGCGTCGACCAGGTCGCCGTCATGTCGTACGACACGGCGATGCCGCTGGAGGGCCTGTACGGCGGCTATGTCGCCCAGCAGACCGCGCTCGCCCTCGAAGTCACCCCGGCGGACACCGATCTGCTGATGGGGCTGCCCTTCTACTACGAGGACGACCTGAGCCACCACGGCCACGCGGAGACCGTCCCGGCGGCGGTACGCGGCGTCCGGCTGGGGCTGGGACGGACGGACCGGGCGCGGGAGCGGTTCGGGGTCGCGATCTACGTCGACTTCGCGGCGACGGAGCAGAACTGGACCGCGTACAGGGAGGGCTGGGGCTGCGTGGCGGGGCCGGACGCCTGCTCCGGCGGGTGACCTGCGCCGACGGGTGACCCGTCCGGTGGGTGACTCCTCTGGTGGGTGATCCGTCCGGTGGGTGACTCCTCTGGTGGGCGCCCCCTCCGGCGGGCGCCCCCTCCGGTCACTCCCGTCTGCGGCCGATCCTGTTCCCCAGCCACACCAGCGGGTCGTACTTGCGGTCCACCGCCCGTTCCTTCAGCGGGATCAGCGCGTTGTCCGTGATCCGGATGCCCTCGGGGCACACCTCCGTACAGCACTTGGTGATGTTGCAGAAGCCGAGTCCGTGCTCGTCCTGCGCGCTCCTCGCCCGGTCGAGCCCCGACTCCCCGGCGGCGTCCAGCGGATGCATGTCCAGCTCGGCCACCCGCATCAGGAAGCGCGGACCGGCGAACGCCGGCTTGTTCTCCTCGTGGTCCCGCACCACATGGCAGGTGTCCTGGCACAGGAAGCACTCGATGCACTTGCGGAACTCCTGCGAGCGCTCCACATCGATCTGCCGCATCCGGTACTCGCCCGCCGCGACCCCGGGCGGCGGTACGAACGCCGGGATCTCGCGCGCCTTCGCGTAGTTGAACGACACATCCGTCACCAGATCGCGGATCACCGGGAATGCGCGCAGCGGCGTGACCGTGACCGTCTCCTCGCGTGTGAAGACCGACATCCGGGTCATGCACAGCAGCCGGGGCCGCCCGTTGACCTCCGCGCTGCACGAACCGCACTTGCCCGCCTTGCAGTTCCAGCGCACGGCGAGATCCGGGGCGGCGGTCGCCTGGATGCGGTGGATGATGTTGAGGACGACCTCCCCGTCATTGACCTCGACGGCGAAGTCGGTCAGCTCCCCGCCCGCCGCGTCGCCGCGCCAGACCCGGAACTTCGCTTCGTAGGACGAGGACGAGGACGAGGACGAGGAGGAGGGCGGGGACGCGGGCGCGCTCATGCTTGGAGCTCCTCTTCGGCGAGGTACTTGACCAGCTCTTCCTTGTCGAACAGCGCGAGCAGGTCGGGACGGATGGCCTCGGTGGTCCGGCGCGTGAGCGCGATCCGGTGGCCCTCGATCGCGCAGTACAGATTGATCCGGCGCCAGTCGCGCGCCATCCCCGGCCAGTCCTCGCGGGTGTGGCCGCCCCGGCTCTCCGTACGCTCCAGGGCCGCCCGTGCCACGCACTCGCTGACCAGCAGCATGTTGCGGAGATCGAGGGCGAGGTGCCAGCCCGGGTTGAACTGCCTGTGGCCCTCGACCACGACGCGGCCGGCCCTCTCGCGCAGCTCGGCGAGTGTCTCAAGCGCCCGCGCGATCTCGGCCTCGCGCCGGATGATGCCGACCAGGTCGTGCATCGTCTGCTGAAGCTCCTGGTGGACGGTGTACGGATTCTCGGCAGCGGCTCCGGGCCCGCTGCCGAACGGGGCTTCCGTACCCGCGCCGACCGGGGCTTCCGTACCCGCGCCGAACGGGCGCAGCGCCTCCCGGGCCGCCGCGTCGATCCCCGCCTCGTCCGGCGCGGGGTGTACGCCGCCGAGCCCGGCCGCGTACCCCGCCGCGTGCAGCCCGGCCCGCCGGCCGAAGACCAGCAGGTCGGAGAGGGAGTTCCCGCCGAGCCGGTTGGAGCCGTGCATCCCGCCCGCGACCTCGCCCGCCGCGTACAGACCGGGTACGCCCGGCGCGGCGGCGGTCTCCGAGTCGACGGCGATGCCGCCCATCACGTAGTGGCAGGTCGGGCCGACCTCCATCGGCTCCGCCGTGATGTCGACATCGGCCAGCTCCTTGAACTGGTGGTACATCGACGGCAGCCGGCGCTTGACCACCTCCGCCGGCATCCGTGTCGAGACGTCGAGGAAGACACCGCCGTGCGGCGAGCCGCGGCCCGCCTTCACCTCGGAGTTGATGGCGCGGGCCACCTCGTCGCGGGGGAGCAGCTCGGGCGGGCGGCGGTTGCGGTCGGGGTCCTCGTACCAGCGGTCGCCCTCGGCCTCGGTCTCCGCGTACTTCTCCTTGAAGACGTCGGGGATGTAGTCGAACATGAACCGCCGGCCCTCGGAGTTGCGGAGCACTCCGCCGTCGCCGCGCACCGATTCGGTGACGAGGATGCCCTTGACCGAGGGCGGCCAGACCATGCCGGTCGGATGGAACTGCACGAACTCCATGTTCAGCAGGGGCGCGCCCGCGAGCAGCGCCAGCGCGTGGCCGTCGCCCGTGTACTCCCAGGAGTTGGACGTCACCTTGAAGGACTTGCCGATGCCGCCGGTGGCGAGCACCACGGCCGGTGCCTCCAGGACGAAGAAGCGGCCGGACTCCCGTTCGTAGCAGAAGGTCCCCGCGATCCGGTCGCCGTCCTTCAGCAGCCGGGTGACCGTGCACTCCTGGTAGACCTTCAGCCGCGCCTCGTGGTCGCCGTACTCCCGGAAGTCCTCCTGCTGGAGCGAGACGATCTTCTGCTGGAGGGTACGGATCAGCTCCAGGCCCGTGCGGTCGCCGACGTGGGCGAGGCGCGGGTACTCGTGGCCGCCGAAGTTGCGCTGGGAGATCCGGCCGTCGGGCGTACGGTCGAAGAGCGCGCCCCAGGTCTCCAGCTCCCAGACCCGGTCGGGCGCCTCGCGCGCGTGCAGCTCGGCCATCCGCCACTGGTTGAGGAACTTCCCGCCGCGCAGGGTGTCGCGGAAGTGGACCTGCCAGTTGTCGCCGGAGTTCACATTGCCCATGGAGGCGGCGATGCCGCCCTCGGCCATCACCGTATGGGCCTTGCCGAAGAGGGACTTGCAGATGACGGCGGTACGGGCGCCCCGCTCGCGCGCCTCGATGGCGGCCCGGAGCCCGGCGCCCCCGGCACCCACCACGACGACGTCCCAGGGCCGGCGTTCCAGTTGCGTCATGTCGGACGGATCTCCCTGGTGTTCGGAGGCACTGGTGTCAGAAGAGGCGCGGATCGGCGAAGGCCCCGGTGGCGAGCAGATAGACGTAGAGGTCGCACGCGGCGACGCTGACCAGCGAGGCCCAGGCCAGCTGCGCGTGGCGGTGGTTGAGCTTTCCGGCCCAGCCCCAGAGCCGGTAGCGCACCGGATGTTTCGAGAAGTGCCGCAGCCGGCCGCCCAGGACATGCCGGCAGGAGTGGCAGGAGACGGTGTACGCCCAGATCAGGGCGATGTTGACGAGGAAGATCAGCGAGCCGAGACCCGCGTGGCCCCAGGCGTACTCGGCGTTCCGGAACGTCAGCGCCGTGTCGTACGTCAGCACGCAGGCGACCAGCAGCGCCGCGTAGAAGAAGTACCGGTGGACGTTCTGGAGGATCAGCGGGAAGCGGGTCTCGCCGGTGTACTTCCGGTGCGGCTCGGCGACGGCGCAGGCGGGCGGCGAGGCCCAGAAGCCCCGGTAGTACGCCTTGCGGTAGTAGTAGCAGGTCAGCCGGAAGCCCAGCGGGAAGACCAGGATCAGCAGCGCGGGGGAGAGGCCCCACCAGCCGCCGAACAGCTCCGCGTTGGGGCCGTGCCGCATGGGGACACAGCTCTCCGCCAGACAGGGCGAGTAGAACGGGGAGACGTAGGGCGCCGCGTAGTAGTGGCTGTTCGCGAAGGCGCGCCAGGTCGAGTAGACGATGAAGGCGAGGAGCCCGGCGGCGGTCCCGGCGGGCGCGAGCCACCAGCGGTCGGTGCGCAGATGGCGGGCGGCGATGGCGGCGCGGGAGGCGCTGTGCACGCCGGTGGGGGGTAAGGGCGAGGGGTCGGTTCCGGTGGCCAAAGACGTCTCCTGGGTCCTCGACTGTCCTGGATTTTCCTGGATTGCCCTGGAGGGAAGTGCTACGGCGCGCGGCGGTTCCGTACGCCCAGGCCCTCGTCGTCCGAGTCCGTCCACAGCGTGCTGTCGTACGGGGTGTCAGGGACGGGGACGAGGTCGTCGGGGCCGGCGGTGCGTGGCTCGCCCGCTTCCGTACGGGCGGTGCCGGCGCTCCGCTCCAGGCGCTCCACCGTGCGGATCAGGTCGTCGAGGCGGCGCCTGACCGCCGTCAGCTCGTCCTGCAGAGACATGAGTGGCCCTCATTTCCACGGTCGCGGACGGCGCGCGGACATGACTGCGAGTGTCGCGCGTCACACCTCGCTTGGGAAGGGTGCGCGGAGCCGCGCCCGGGGCGCGGTTGGGCCACCTGAGTGGTGTTTGTCGGTAAAACGTCGTGTCTGCGCCATTGTCGCCGTGCCGTCCCCTTCAGTGAGTGGGCAATAGGTGTGATCATCTCTAAATTCCACAAACAGGACGAAGAGGTACAAGCCATGTCCCACGTCGGCCCACGCGGGAGGACATGCTCCCGTACGCTCCGCTCCGTCGCGCTCCTGACCAGCGGCGTTCTCGCCCTGCCCGTCCTGTCCGCGTGCACCTCGGAGCCGGACGAGAGCGACACCACGTCCGCCGCGACGCCCGATGTCGCCCCCGCCGCACGGAAGTGGGTCGAACAGGGCGGCACCGTCCGCTGGGCGGTCGACTCCGTGCCCGCGACGTTCAACGCCTTCCAGGCCGACGCGGACGCCACCACCGGCCGGATCGCCGAGGCCGTACTGCCCTCGCTCTTCACCCTCGACCGGGGCGGCCGGCCGCAGCTCAACCCGGACTATCTGGAGTCCGCCAAGATCGTCGAGCGCGAGCCCAAGCAGGTCGTGCTCTACAAGCTCAACCAGCAGGCGGTGTGGAGCGACGGCCGCGAGCTCGGGGCGCCGGACTTCGTCGCCCAGTGGCGCGCCCTGCGCGGCAAGGACTCCGCGTACTGGACGGCCCGCAACGCCGGGTACGAGCGGATCGAGAAGATCGAGCGCGGCGCGAACGACCTGGAGGTCCGCGTCACGTTCCAGAAGCCTTACGCCGACTGGAAGTCGCTCTTCAGCCCCCTCTATCCCAAGGACGTGATGGGGACGCCCAACGCCTTCAACGACGGGGCGCGCAAGGAGCTGAAGATCACCGCGGGCCCCTTCAAGGTCCAGAAGGTGGACCGGAGCGGCAAGGAGACCACGCTCGTCCGCAACCCCCGCTGGTGGGGCCAGCCGGCCAAGCTCGACTCGATCGTGCTGAGCGCCGTCCCCCGCAACAAGCGCGCGGCGGCCCTCGCGGCCGGCCGGCTCGATGTCGCGGAGATCGACACCGGCGCGGCGAAACGTATCGCCCTGGCGGTCAGGGACAAGGGATCGCACGGCGCCGAGCAGCTCACCCACGGCCCCGGCGCCGCGATCACCCCGGCGTCCGCCCTCCGGTCGTGGGCCGAGGCCTACGGCTCTGACGACGAGAAGGCCGAGGAGGCCCAGGAGACCCGCCAGCGCACCGCCGAGGCCGTCGACACGTACGCCAAGGAACAGAAGGGGCTGGCGGGCTTCGAGGTACGGAAGTCCCTGGAGCCCGCCTACACGCAGCTCGCGATGAACGGCGAGTCCGGCCCGCTCTCCGACGAGCGGGTACGGCGCGCCGTGGCCCGCGCCCTCGACCGCCAGGAGCTGGCCGACCTCGTACTCAAGCCGCTCGGCCTCAAGGCCAAGCCGCCGGGCAGCCATCTGGCGCTGGCCGGACAGCAGGCGTACGCGGACAGCAGCCGGGCGCTCGGCAAGCAGGACACGCACGAGGCGCAGGCGCTGCTGGCCGACGCGGGCTGGACGCCGGGCGGGGCGAAGAAGAAGCCGGCCGGCACGAAGGCGGGCAGCGAGGGGGAGGGGACGGCGGACGAGCGGAAGAAGGACGACGAGTCGTCGGAGGACAAGGGCGGAGCCACCGGCACCAAGGCGGGTGCCAAGGACGCGCCCGCCGCCGGTGACGCCGCCTCCGACGAGGGCCTCTACATCATCGGCGACGACAAGCCGGGCAACGCCGCCCCCCGCCCCGAGTCCGCCGTCTACATCCTCGCCCCGGCCCCGGCCGCCGCCGTCCAGGGCGTCGCGCTGCGCCACCAGGCGGCCCGCGCGGACGACTCGGAGCCCCGGCAGCAGACGGTGAACGCCGCGCAGGACTCCCACGACAAGAAGCCGGGCGGCATGGCGGGCGCCTACGCCCCGCGTGGCACCGCCGCCCCCGCCCCGTCCCCCGGCTCCTCCGAGGCGCTCGCGCAGAGCGGCCCGCTCGGCAAGGACGGCAAGCCGCTCACCCTCCGCTTCGTCCTGCCGGCCGGGGAGAGCGGTGACGCGCTCCGCAGCGTCGGGGAGCGCATCTCGCGGATGCTGGACCGGATCGGCATCGGTACGGAGATCACCAAGGTCGCCGACGCCGGCTACTTCAAGGACCACATCGCGTCCGGCGACTACGACCTGGCCCTCTACTCCTGGCCCGCCAGCGCCTACCCGGCGACCGACGGCCGGCCGATCTACGCCAAGCCCATCCCCGCCAGCGACGGCTCGCTGCTGGTCGAGCAGAACTACACCCGCGTCGGTACGGACCACATCGACCAGCTCTTCGACCGGGCGGCCTCCGAGCTGAACGAGAAGACCTCCCGCGACCTGGTCAGGCAGGCCGACGCCCGGATCTGGGCCGCCGCGGGATCCATCCCCCTCTACCAGCGTCCGCAGCTGGTGGCCGCCAAGCCGGGACTGCGGAACGCGGGCGCCTTCGGCTTCGAGGCGCCCCGCTACCAGGACATCGGCTACAAGAAGGCCGGCGCCATGGGCCCCGACCTCACGGACAAGAAGAAGAAGTGACGGCCGGCGCGGCGTAGCGGAAGAAGACCGGGCGAAAAGAAGGCGACGGGAGCGGAACGAGGACCGGGCCCGGAGAAGAAAAGCAGGTCAGAGCCGCTTCCCAAGCTCAGAAACCGATCAATTCACTTGCCCGCCGGCCCGTCCGGCGGGCAAGCTCGTACCCGTCCTTGACCCGGGCAGCTCCACCCCTTCACCCCCCACCCCCACCCCACCGTCCCACCGTGACTCAGGTCTCTCCGATCGGGCCGGGAAGCCCCCGACGCCTCAGGCCCGTACCATGGGACTGGCCATGGCGTGTCCGCGCCCGGCGGGCGTACGAGGAAAAACAACGCCGCACCCACGATCGAGAGAAGCGCAAGCCAGCATGCCCACGCGCCATGACATCCGTAACGTCGCCATCGTCGCCCACGTCGACCATGGCAAGACCACTCTGGTCGACGCCATGCTGAAGCAGGCCGGTGCCTTCGCCGCGCACGCCGCCGAGCACCTCGACGACCGGATGATGGACTCGAACGACCTGGAGCGTGAGAAGGGCATCACGATCCTGGCCAAGAACACGGCCGTGAAGTACCACCCGAAGACCGGTGGCGACCCGATCACGATCAACATCATCGACACCCCCGGCCACGCCGACTTCGGCGGCGAGGTCGAGCGCGGTCTGTCGATGGTCGACGCCGTCGTGCTCCTCGTCGACGCCTCCGAGGGCCCGCTGCCGCAGACCCGCTTCGTGCTCCGCAAGGCGCTCCAGGCGAAGATGCCGGTCATCCTCTGCATCAACAAGACGGACCGCCCGGACTCCCGGATCGCCGAGGTCGTCGACGAGACGTACGACCTCTTCCTGGACCTGGACGCGACCGAGGAGCAGATCGAGTTCCCGATCGTCTACGCCTGCGCGCGGGACGGCATCGCCTCGCTGACCAAGCCCGAGGACGGCACCGTCCCGGGGGACAGCGAGAACCTGGAGCCGTTCTTCAACACGATCCTGTCGCACGTCCCGGCTCCGGAGTACGACGAAGAGGCGCCCCTCCAGGCCCATGTCACCAACCTGGACGCGGACAACTTCCTCGGCCGTATCGCGCTGTGCCGCGTCGAGCAGGGCGAGCTGAAGAAGGGGCAGACCGTCACCTGGATCAAGCGTGACGGCACGAAGTCCAACGTCCGTATCACCGAGCTGCTGATGACCGAGGCGCTCACCCGCAAGCCGGCCGAGAAGGCGGGCCCGGGCGACATCTGCGCCATCGCCGGTATCCCGGACATCATGATCGGCGAGACCCTGGCCGACCCGGAGAACCCGATCGCGCTGCCGCTGATCACGGTGGACGAGCCGGCCATCTCGATGACCATCGGCGCCAACACCTCGCCGCTGGTCGGCAAGGGCGGCAAGGGCCACAAGGTCACCGCCCGCCAGGTCAAGGACCGCCTCGACCGCGAGCTGATCGGTAACGTCTCGCTGCGCGTGCTGGACACCGAGCGCCCCGACGCCTGGGAGGTGCAGGGCCGCGGTGAGCTGGCGCTGGCCATCCTGGTCGAGCAGATGCGGCGTGAGGGCTTCGAGCTGACCGTCGGCAAGCCGGAGGTCGTCACCAAGCAGATCGACGGCAAGACGCACGAGCCGATCGAGCGCATGACCATCGACTCCCCCGAGGAGCACCTCGGCCCGATCACCCAGCTGATGGCGACCCGCAAGGGCCGCATGGAGACGATGACCAACCACGGCTCCGGCTGGATCCGCATGGAGTGGATCGTTCCTTCACGCGGGCTGATCGGCTTCCGTACGGAGTTCCTGACCCAGACCCGCGGCACCGGCATCGCGCACTCCATCTTCGAGGGCCACGAGCCGTGGTTCGGCGAGCTGCGCACCCGTCACAACGGCTCGCTGGTGGCGGACCGTTCGGGCACGGTGACGCCGTTCGCGATGGTCAACCTCCAGGAGCGCGGTGTCATCTTCACCGAGGCCGGCACCGAGGTCTACGAGGGCATGATCATCGGCGAGAACTCGCGCGCCGACGACATGGACGTGAACATCACCAAGGAGAAGAAGCTCACCAACATGCGTGCCGCCTCCGCGGACACCACGGAGAACGTGGTGCCGGCCAGGAAGCTGTCGCTGGAGCAGTCCCTGGAGTTCTGCCGCGACGACGAGTGCATCGAGGTGACCCCGGAGACCGTCCGTATCCGCAAGGTCGTCCTCGACCAGAAGCTGCGCGGTCGCGCGGCCTCGCGCGCCAAGCACGGCTGACTCGGTTTTTTTGACGGGCCCGGTTACTCCACGGTTGGAGTAACCGGGCCGTTCCTATGCGGAGACCGGAGTGCGATTTGTGAAGCATTGACGTGGTCACCTCATGTAAACCTCAAATGAGTGGAGCTTGGTTACGAGGTGGTGAATAATCGTTTCCCCACCAGGTTGGGGTGGGTGGGACTTTATGTCTCTGATTTTCATATTTGTCTAGCAAAAGGGGTAAGTGATGCGCAAGTTGATCGCTCTCTCGCTCGCGGGGGCGGCGGTGTCTTTCGCCATGGCCACTCCGGCCGTAGCTGCGCCGATGGCCAACGACCCTATGTGCAACCCCGGGGCCACCAAGCTGACGTGGACGTCGGTGAGCAAGTCGTGGGTCGTGACGCATCGGAAGGTGTTGGAGAATTACACCGGCGGCGTCGTGACGAAGACCTTTAGTACGAAGAAGGTCAATGAGGTAACGGCGTCCGTGACGGCGACGGCGGGTACCAAGGTGAGCGGGAAGGTCGCGATTGCCAGCCTTGAGGCGAACGTGGGTCTTGAGCTCAAGGCCGAGGGTAAGCGGACCAGCACCAAGGAAGAGACGGTGAAGTACGAGCTGTCGAAGAAGGGCACCTACGTGTTCTTCCACGGCACGAAGAAGGCGTCCGGTTACTACACTCAGTACCGCTGCGACAGGGGTACCAAGTGGGTCAAGACGGAGAGGTACGGCAAGGTGAAGTCGTGGACGAGTGACGTCGAGGGTGGCCTCCGCTGCGGTGACTCCGTGCCCAAGACGTCGTTGGCGGCGACGGCGAAGAAGAAGTACTGCTGACTTCTGGTTGATGCGCTCCATACCCCGGCCGCCTCGCGTTCCTGCGCGGGCGCGGCCGGGGTGTCCGTTTTCTATGGTTTGGTGCGATACTTGTTCGCCCGCCCGGCGTTCGCATAGCGAACCGTTATCTCCGGAGCGCGTGTTAACAGTCCGTTTCGCGGGTGTCTGTCTGTGCTCCCTTTGTCCGTATTTCGGGCGGGCGCGGCGTGGCATGTTGTCAAAACGAGACTATTTAACTGTGGTTTACGGCCCTGCCGTACTTAATAGTTGGCCATTGAGCTCGGGTCAATGAGTCATGCGCTGTGGGGCGCGCACCGACTCACGAGCACACTCGGGGCTACTCGAAGCGGCTGCAGGCAGGGGTGTCTGCGCGCGTAGATATGCCCCTCTTGATGTGACTAGTGGACTCATGAGGAGGAACCCATGCGTGGTGGCAAGAGCGCCAAGTGGGTAGTCGGTGCGATTGTTGTGGCTCTGTCGGCGACTGCCTGTGGTGGCGGTAGCAAGGATGACGACAGCAGCAACTCGGCTTCGAAGGAGAAGGGCAAGCCTGCCGGCTACATCTCCATGGACAACGGAGAGCCGCAGAAGCCGTTGATCCCGGCCGACACCAACGAGTCGGTTGGCTCCAACGTCATCCGGTCGCTGTTCACCCAGCTCCTTGAGTTCGACAAGGACGGCGGGATCGTCTACACGAACGCCGAGTCGGTGACGTCCAAGGACTCCAAGACCTGGACGGTCAAGCTCAAGCCGGGCTGGAAGTTCCACGACGGCACCCCGGTGACCGCCGAGTCCTACGTCAAGGCGTGGAACTGGTACTCCAACGTCGACAACAAGATGCAGAACTCCTTCTGGTTCTCCGACATCGCCGGCTACTCCGACGTCCACCCGGACAAGGGCGCCGCGAAGACCGAGACGATGAAGGGCCTGAAGGTCGTCGACGACACGACCTTCACCATCGAGCTGACCGGTCCGGTCCCGTACTTCGAGTACAAGCTCGGCTACCAGACCTTCGCCCCGCTGCCCGAGGCCTTCTACAAGGACCCCAAGGCGTTCGGCCAGTCCCCGATCGGCAACGGCCCCTACATCTTCGAGAAGTGGGACCACAAGAAGCTCATCCAGGTCAAGGCGAACCCTGACTACCAGGGTCCGAACAAGGCCAAGAATAAGGGCATCCTCTTCAAGAACTACGCGACCATCGAGGCCGCGTACCAGGACCTCCTGTCCGGCAACCTGGACCTGGTCAAGCAGGTCGGCCCGCAGGACCTGCCGAAGTACAAGTCGGACCTCGGTGACCGGGTCATCGACGAGGCGTGGGCCGGCCTCCAGTTCCTTACGCCGGTGTTCTACTCGAAGACCTTCAAGGGCGTCGACCCCAAGGTCGTTCAGGGCCTGTCGATGGCGATCGACCGCAAGACGATCACCGACAAGGTCCTCAACGGCACCCGCAAGCCGGCCACCAGCTTCACTCCGCCGGGGGTTGCCGGTCACCAGGAGCTGGACACCGACGTCTTCACGTTCGACCCCGCGAAGGCGAAGAAGCTCGTCGCCGACAACGGTGGCATCCCGGGCAACAAGATGTGGATCCAGTACAACGCCGACGGCGGCCACAAGGAGTGGGTGACCGCGGTCTGCGAGTCGATCCGCAACTCCACCGGGGTGGACTGCATCCCGGACGCCAAGCCGGACTTCCAGACCGACCTGGAGGCGCGTGACGCCAAGCAGGTCAAGTCCGCGTACCGCGGTGGCTGGGTCGCCGACTACCCGGTGAACGTCAACTTCATGAAGGAGCTGTTCGCCACCGGCGCCGAGGCCAACACCGGCTTCTTCTCGGACAAGGAGGTTGACGCCGCCTTCAAGAAGGGCGACAACGCCGAGTCCCTGGACGCGTCGGTCAAGGGTTACCAGGAGGCCGAGAAGCTCCTCCTGGAGAAGATGCCGTCGATCCCGCTGTGGGAGTACAAGACCAACGGTGGCTACTCCAAGTCGGTCGACAATGTGGCGATCGACTTCCACGGTGACTACGTCCTCACCGACGTCACGGTCAAGTAGCCGGCCTCCGGGCCATCCCCCACTCGGTCATCAGCCGCCCCCGACGGGGCGGTAGACCCCGGGGCCGCTTCCCGCACCAAGGGGAGCGGCCCCGGGCTCTGTAGTTCAATCGGAGGCACACATGGGGCGTTATGTCGCGAGGCGACTGCTCCAGATGATCCCGGTCTTCATCGGGTCAACCCTGCTGGTCTTCTCCATGATGTACGCGCTGCCCGGCGACCCAGTGCGCGCGCTCGCGGGGGAGCAGGCCGTCGACCCGGCGCAGATCGCGGCGATGAAGAAGGACCTCGGTCTCGACCTGCCGCTCTGGCATCAGTACTGGAACTATCTGACCGGCCTGCTCCAGGGCGACTTCGGCACCCAGATCGCCAGCGGCCAGCCCGTCGCCGACATCATCGCCGACGCGTTCCCGATCACGGCCCGGCTGACGATTTTCGCCTTCGCCTTCACGGTGGTCGTGGGCATTTCCATGGGGGTCTTCGCGGGACTGAAGGCCGACTCGCTGCGGGACCGCGCGCTGCTCATGCTGACGCTCCTGCTGATCTCGGTCCCGTCCTTCGTGCTCGCCTTCCTCGGCCGGTACCTCTTCGCCTTCGAACTCGGCTGGGTGGCCCCCAACGTGAGCGGCGACCCCAGCTGGGACGAACTGATCCTGCCCGCCGTCGTCCTCGGCTCGCTCTCCCTGGCGTATGTCGCGCGGCTGACGCGTACCTCGGTCGCGGAGAACCTGCGCTCCGACTACATGCGCACCGCCGTAGCCAAGGGCCTGCCACGCCGCCGGATCATCGGCGTCCACCTGCTGCGCAACTCCATGATCCCCGTGGTGACCTTCCTCGGTACGGACCTCGGCGCCCTGATGGGCGGCGCGGTGGTCACCGAAGGCATCTTCAACGTCAAGGGCGTCGGCTGGAGTGTGTTCGGCGCGCTCAAGCAGCGCGAGGGCGCCACGGTGGTCGGAATCGTCACCCTGATCGTGATCGTCTATCTCGTCGCCAGCCTTCTCGTCGACCTGCTCTACGCGGTCCTGGACCCGAGGATCCGTTATGCCTGAGACCTTGAAGGACACCGAGGCGGCCAAAGGCGCCACGACGGAAGCCACGGCCGACGCGCTCACCGCGCCCGCCGTGGCGAACGCGAAGGCCGAGAAGCCCCGCAGCCTCTGGTCGGACGCCTGGCACGATCTGCGGCGCAACCCGCTCTTCGTCGCCTCCGCCCTCCTGATTGCGATCCTGGCGGTGATGGCGGCCTTCCCGCAGCTCTTCACCAGCGCGGACCCGCGCTACGCCGACCTCGCCAACCACTACCTCCAGAAGCCCAACTGGACGCATTTCTTCAAGGAGGACTGGTTCGGCTACAACGTACAGGGCCGGTCGATCTACGCGCGCGTCATTTATGGCGCCCGTAACTCGATCCTGGTCGCTGTCGTCGTCACCGCGCTCGTCACCGTGCTCGGCACCACCGTCGGGATGCTCGCCGGCTACTTCGGCGGCCTGGCCGACACACTGCTCTCGCGGGTCACGGACATCTTCTTCGCCGTTCCGTTCACCCTCGGCGCGATGGTCGTCCTGACCTCCTTCGAGGAGCGCTCGGTCTGGGTCGTGATCCTGTCGCTGGCCTTCCTCGGCTGGACGCAGATCGCCCGTGTCGCCCGCGGTTCGGTGCTCACCATCAAGCAGGCGGACTACGTGATGGCGGCCAAGGCGCTCGGCGCCTCGACCAGCCGGATCCTGCTCCGCCACATCCTGCCCAACGCGATCGCGCCGGTGATCGTCGTCGCGACCATCTCGCTCGGCGGCTACATCGGCTCCGAGGCCACCCTGTCCTTCCTGGGCATCGGCCTCGCCGAACCGGCGGTCTCGTGGGGCGTCGACATCTCCTCCGGCCAGGAACAGCTGCGCAACGCCGCGTTCGTACTGATCATTCCGTCGGTCATGGTGTCGATCACTGTTCTCGCGTTCATCATGCTCGGCGATGCGGTACGCAACGCCCTCGATCCCAAACTGCGCTGAGGGAGGCACATATGACCATCACCGACATGACGGCGGACGCCCCCTCCCCGCGCGGCGCGAACAAGAACGGCGACACGCTGCTCGAAGTCCGTGACCTGCACGTGGAGTTCCACACCCGGGACGGTGTGGCCAAGGCGGTCAACGGCGTCAACTACAGCGTCGCCGCCGGTGAGACGCTCGCCGTGCTCGGCGA
Source organism: Streptomyces sp. NPDC093109 (assembly GCF_040701725.1). NCBI lineage: Bacteria > Bacillati > Actinomycetota > Actinomycetes > Kitasatosporales > Streptomycetaceae > Streptomyces > Streptomyces sp. NPDC093109. Next base: position 29,657 of record NZ_JBFBEZ010000044.1, on the reverse strand, counting down.
GTCGGGCTCCGGCAAGTCCGTGACCGCACAGGCGATCATGGGCATCCTGGACATGCCGCCGGGCCGTATCCCCAAGGGAGAGATCCTCTTCCGCGGGCAGGACATGCTCAAGATGAGCAACGAGGAGCGCCGGCTGATCCGCGGCCGGAAGATCGCCATGATCTTCCAGGACGCGCTCTCCTCGCTCAACCCCGTGCTCTCCGTCGGCTACCAGCTCGGCGAGATGTTCCGGGTGCACCAGGGCCTCTCCAAGAAGGAGGCCAGGGCCAAGTCCATCGAGCTGATGGACCGGGTGCGCATCCCGGCGGCGAAGGAGCGGGTCAACGACTACCCGCACCAGTTCTCTGGCGGTATGCGCCAGCGCATCATGATCGCCATGGCGCTGGCCCTGGAGCCCGACCTGATCATCGCGGACGAGCCGACCACCGCGCTCGACGTGACGGTCCAGGCCCAGGTCATGGATCTGCTCGCGGAGCTCCAGCGCGAGTACAACATGGGCCTGATCCTGATCACCCACGACCTCGGCGTCGTCGCCGATGTCGCGGACAAGATCGCGGTGATGTACGGCGGCCGGATCGTCGAGACCGCCCCGGTGCGCGAGCTGTACAAGCGCCCCGCGCACCCGTACACGCGGGGGCTGCTCGACTCGATCCCGCGCCTGGACCAGAAGGGCCAGGAGCTGTACGCGATCAAGGGTCTGCCGCCCAACCTCACGCGGATTCCCGCCGGTTGCGCCTTCAACCCGCGCTGTCCCGCGGCCCAGGACATCTGCCGTACGGACATCCCGGTGCTGCACCAGGTCACCGAGGCGGACGGGGCCGAGCTGACGGGCCGCGGCAGCGCGTGCCACTTCTGGAAGGAGACGATTCATGGCTGAGCCGAAGGAGCGTGGCGAGGCCGTGGACGCCACCCCGAACGTGACCGAGGTGGACGTGGTCGACGCGGCCACCGAGGACGCCGCCATCGCCGCCGTCGAGGCGCCGGTGGAGCGGGGCGAACCGATCCTCCAGGTCCGTAACCTCGTCAAACACTTCCCGCTGACCCAGGGCATCCTGTTCAAGAAACAGGTCGGCGCGGTCAAGGCCGTGGACGGGATCTCGTTCGACCTCTACCAGGGGGAGACCCTCGGTATCGTCGGCGAGTCCGGCTGCGGCAAGTCCACGGTCGCCAAGCTGCTGATGATGCTGGAGACGGCGACCGCCGGCGAGGTCTTCTTCAAGGGCCAGGACATCACCAAGCTGTCCGGGCGCGCGCTGAAGGCGGTCCGCAGGAACATCCAGATGGTGTTCCAGGACCCGTACACCTCGCTCAACCCCCGGATGACCGTCGGCGACATCATCGGCGAGACCTTCGACATCCATCCGGACGTGGCGCCCAAGGGCGACCGCCGGCGCCGGGTCCAGGAGCTGCTGGATGTCGTCGGGCTCAACCCGGAGTACATCAACCGCTATCCGCACCAGTTCTCCGGCGGCCAGCGCCAGCGCATCGGGATCGCGCGCGGACTCGCGCTCAACCCCGAGATCATCATCTGCGACGAGCCGGTCTCGGCGCTGGACGTCTCCGTGCAGGCCCAGGTGATCAACCTGATGGCGAAGCTCCAGGACGAGTTCAACCTCTCGTACCTCTTCATCGCGCACGACCTGTCGATCGTCCGGCACATCTCCGACCGGGTCGGCGTGATGTACCTGGGCAAGATGGCCGAGATCGGTACGGACACCCAGATCTACGACCACCCGACGCACCCCTACACCCAGGCGCTGCTGTCGGCGGTCCCGGTGCCCGACCCGGAGGCCCGCGAGGGCCGCGAGCGGATCATCCTGAGCGGCGATGTCCCGTCGCCGGCGAATCCGCCGTCCGGCTGCCGCTTCCGCACCCGCTGCTGGAAGGCGCAGGACAAGTGCTCCACGGAGGTGCCGCTGCTGGCGATTCCCGAGCGCTTCAAGGGCTCGGACAGCGAGGCCGCGCACGAGTCGGCGTGCCACTTCGCGGAGGAGAAGGACGTCGTCCACGCGGCATGACGGCCTGACAGCGACACGAACGCGGGCGGTGTCCGGAACCGGGAGGTGACGGACACCGCCCGCACTCGTCTGTCCGCCGTGTTGCCCGCCGTGATGTGCATACATTCGGATGATTTCTCCCCTGGATGGGGGTATCTCCCGCGCGAAGGGTGTTCCGCCGTCCGATATTGGCTCCTACGGATCGGCAGCACATCTGAGGAGCCACTTCATGCGGGCAGTTGCACGTACCAGATGGGCCGCCGGTGTGCTCGGTGTCGCGCTCACCGCGGCGGGCTGCGGCGGCGGGGGCAGTGGCGGCGGCAGCGGCGGGGGCGCCGACGGCGTGGTGCGCTCCTCGTGGGGCGATCCGCAGAATCCGCTGGAGCCGGCGAACACCAACGAGGTCCAGGGCGGCAAGGTCCTCGACATGATCTTCCGGGGTCTCGTCCGGTACAACCCGAAGACCGGCAAGGCGGAGAACGCGGTCGCGGAGAAGATCGAGACCAAGGACTCGACCGACTTCGCCGTCACCGTCAAGGACGGCTGGACCTTCAGCAACGGGGAGAAGGTCACCGCGAAGTCCTTCGTGGACGCCTGGAACTACGGCGCCGACCTCAGGAACAACCAGAAGAACGCCTACTTCTTCCAGTACATCGACGGATACGACAAGGTCCACCCGGAGACGGGAACGCCCACCGCCCGGACGCTCTCCGGACTGAAGGTCACCGGGCCGCGCACCTTCACCGTCAAACTGTCGCAGCGCTTCTCCACCTGGCCCGACACCCTCGGGTACGCGGCGTTCGCGCCGCTGCCCCGGGCGTTCTACGACGACCACGCGGCCTGGCTCGCCAAGCCCGTCGGCAACGGCCCGTACGCGGTGCGGAACTACACCAGGGGCTCCGAGATGTCACTGCGGACCTGGAAGGGCTACCCGGGCCCCGACAAGGCCGTCAACGGCGGCGTGGACCTGAAGGTCTACACCGACAACAACACCGCCTACACCGATCTGGTCGCCGGCAACCTCGACCTCGTCGACGACGTCCCGGCCGCCCAGCTGAAGAACGCCAAGGCCGACCTGAACGGCCGCTACATCAACACCCCGGCCGGCATCATCCAGACCCTGGCCTTCCCGTACTACAACAAGGCGTGGAACACCCCGAAGGCCGCCAAGGTCCGCACCGGGCTCTCCCGGGCCATCAACCGGAAGCAGATCACCGAGACCATCTTCCAGAAGACCCGCACCCCGGCGACCGACTGGACCTCCCCGGTGCTCGGCGCCGACGGCGGCTACAAGGCGGGGCTCTGCGGCTCGGCGTGCGAGTACGACCCGGCCGCCGCCAAGAAGCTCGTCCAGGAGGGCGGCGGCATCCCCGGCGGCCGGCTCAAGATCACGTACAACGCCGACACCGGCTCCCACAAGGCGTGGGTCGACGCCGTCTGCAACAGCATCAACAACGCGCTGGGCAACGACAAGGCGTGCGTGGGCAGTCCGGTGGGCACCTTCGCCGACTACCGCAACCAGATCGCCCAGAAGAAGCTCAGGGGCCCGTTCCGGGCGGGCTGGCAGATGGACTACCCGCTCATCCAGAACTTCCTCCAGCCGCTCTACTACACCAACGCCTCGTCCAACGACGGCAAGTGGAGCGACCCCCGGTTCGACAAGCTGGTCAACGAGGCCAACGCCGAGACCGACAAGAAGGCCGCCATCAGCAAGTTCCAGCAGGCCGAGGAGGTCGTCAGGGACCAGATGGCGGCCATCCCGCTCTGGTACCAGAACGGCAGCGCCGGATACGCCGAGCGCCTCTCCCACGTCGAGCTGAACCCCTTCAGCGTCCCCGTCTACAACGAGATCAAGGTCGGCTGACCTGACGAGATCAAGGTCGGCTGACCTGACGGGAACAAGGCCGGCCGACCTCCGCCGCACACAGGACAGGAGCCGTCATGGGACGCTATGTGATCCGGCGCCTGCTGCAGATGATCCCCGTCTTCATCGGCGCCACCCTGCTGATCTTCCTGATGGTCAATGTGATGGGCGACCCCATCGCGGGCCTCTGCGGCGACCGGACCTGCGATCCGGCCACCGAGGCCCAACTCCGCCGGGACTTCGGCCTCGACAAGCCCGTCTGGCGGCAGTACCTGACCTATATGGGCCATGTCTTCACCGGGGACTTCGGCACGGCCTTCAACGGACAGAAGGTCATCGACCTGATGGCCACCGCCTTCCCGATCACCCTCCGGCTGACGCTCGTCGCCATCGCCTTCGAGATCGTCTTCGGGATCGTCCTCGGAGTGCTCACCGGGCTGCGCCGGGGCCGCCCGGTGGACACCTCCGTACTGATGCTGACCCTGGTGGTCATCGCCGTACCGACCTTCGTCACCGGCCTGCTGGCACAGCTGCTGTTCGGCGTGAAGTGGCGGATCGTCGAGCCGTCGGTCTCCGCCTCGGCGCCGCTCGGCGAGCTGATCCTGCCGGGGCTGGTGCTCGCCTCGGTCTCGCTGGCCTACGTCACCCGGCTGACCCGTTCCTCGATCGCCGAGAACGTCCGCTCCGACTACGTCCGTACGGCCGTCGCCAAAGGGCTGCCCCGGCACCGGGTGATCACCCGGCATCTGCTGCGCAACTCGCTGATCCCGGTGGTCACCTTCATCGGTACGGACATCGGCGCGCTGATGGGCGGCGCGATCGTCACCGAGCGGATCTTCAACATCCACGGGGTCGGCTTCCAGCTCTACCAGGGCATCCTGCGCCAGAACACGCAGACCGTCGTCGGCTTCGTGACCGTGCTCGTCATCGTCTTCCTCGTGGCGAATCTGCTGGTCGACCTGTTGTACGCCGTTCTCGACCCGAGGATCCGGTATGCCTGAGCCGCAGCGTTCCAGCCACCCGGACGATCACGGAGCGATCGCGGCCACCGGCGCGGGCGCCGCCATGGACCTCGCCACCAGCGAGGGCGGCACCCTGGAGCGGGGAGCGGGCGGACCTGACGGCGGGCCGGGCGGCGGGCCCGAGAGCAGGCCGCGCAGCCTCTGGTCGGACGCCTGGCGCGATCTGCGTCGCAGTCCCGTCTTCCTCGTCTCCGGGCTGATCATCCTCTTTCTGGTGATCATCTCGATCTGGCCGTCGCTGATCGCCAGTGGCAACCCGCTCTCCTGCGATCTCGCCAGGGCACAGGAGGGATCCCGGCCCGGCCACCCGTTCGGCTTCGACGGGCAGGGCTGCGACGTCTATACGCGTACCGTCCACGGCGCCCGTACCTCGGTGGTCGTCGGCGTTCTCGCCAGCCTGGGCGTCGCCGTCGCGGGCTCCGTCCTCGGCGGTCTCGCGGGCTTCTTCGGCGGCCCCTGGGACGCGGTCCTCTCCCGGCTCACCGACATCTTCTTCGGCATCCCGGTGGTCCTCGGCGGTCTGGTGCTGCTCTCCGTGGTCACCAGCGCCACCGTCTGGCCGGTGATCGGCTTCATGGTGCTGCTCGGCTGGCCGCAGATCTCGCGGATCGCCCGGGGCTCCGTCATCACCGTCAAACAGAACGACTTCGTCCAGGCGGCGCGGGCGCTCGGCGCGTCCAACACGCGGATGCTGCTGCGGCACGTCCTGCCCAACGCGATCGCCCCGGTGATCGTCGTGGCGACCATCGCGCTGGGCACGTTCATCGCGCTGGAGGCGACCCTCTCCTACCTCGGCGTCGGGCTCAAACCGCCCACCGTGTCCTGGGGGATCGACATCTCCGACGCCTCGCCGTACATCCGCAACGCCCCGCACATGCTGCTCTGGCCCGCCGGCGCGCTGGCCGTGACCGTACTCGCGTTCATCATGCTCGGCGACGCGGTGCGCGACGCCCTCGACCCCAAGCTGCGCTGAGGAGCCCCGCACATGCTGCTCGAAGTACGCGACCTCCAGGTCGAGTTCCGCACCCGCGACGGCGTCGCCAGGGCCGTCAACGGCGTGACGTACGCGGTCGGGGCGGGCGAGACGCTCGCCGTGCTGGGGGAGTCGGGCTCCGGCAAGTCCGTCACCGCGCAGGCGATCATGGGCATCCTCGACTCGCCGCCCGGCCGGATCACCGGCGGTGAGGTGCTCTTCCAGGGCCGGGACCTGCTGAAGCTCAAGGAGGAGCAGCGGCGGCGGGTACGGGGCGCCGAACTGGCGATGATCTTCCAGGACGCGCTGTCCTCGCTCAACCCCGTGCTCACCGTGGGCGCCCAGCTCGGTGAGATGTTCACCGTCCACCGGGGGCTGAACCGCAGAGCGGCGAAGGCGCGGGCCGTCGAGCTGATGGACCGGGTGCGCATTCCGGCGGCGAAGGAGCGGGTCAACGACTATCCGCACCAGTTCTCCGGCGGGATGCGCCAGCGCATCATGATCGCGATGGCGCTCGCGCTGGAGCCCGCCCTGATCATCGCCGACGAGCCCACCACCGCGCTCGATGTGACCGTCCAGGCCCAGGTCATGGATCTCCTGGCGGAGCTGCGGCGGGAGCTGGACATGGGGCTCATCCTCATCACCCACGATCTGGGGGTGGTCGCCGACGTCGCCGACCGGATCGCCGTCATGTACGCGGGCCGGATCGTCGAGACGGCCCCCGTCCACGACATCTACCGGGCGCCCGCCCATCCGTACACCCGCGGGCTGCTGGAGTCGATCCCGCGCCTGGACCAGAAGGGCCGGGAGCTGTACGCGATCAAGGGCCTGCCGCCGAACCTGCTGCACATCCCGCCCGGCTGCGCGTTCAACCCGCGCTGCCCGATGGCCCAGGACATCTGCCGTACGGAGGTGCCCCCGCTCTTCGACGCCGGCGGCGGCAGGCGCAGCGCCTGCTTCTTCTGGAAGGAGACCCTCGATGGCTGAGCCCGCGGCCGAGCCCATCCTGGAGGTCAGGGACCTGGTCAAGCACTATCCGCTGACCCGGGGCGTCCTCCGCCGGAAGCAGATCGGCGCCGTCCGGGCGGTGGACGGCGTCTCGTTCGACCTGGCGCCCGGCGAGACCCTCGGCATCGTGGGGGAGTCCGGCTGCGGCAAGTCGACCGTGGCGAAGACGCTGGTGAACCTGGAACGGCCCACGTCCGGGGCGATCCGCTACAAGGGCGAGGACATCACCAAGCTGTCCGGGCGGGCGCTGAAGGCGGTCCGCAGGAACATCCAGATGGTGTTCCAGGACCCGTACACCTCGCTCAACCCCCGGATGACCGTGGGCGACATCATCGGGGAGCCGTACGAGATCCATCCCGAGGTGGCGCCGAGGGGGGACCGGCGGCGCCGGGTGCGGGAGCTGCTGGACGTGGTCGGGCTCAACCCGGAGTACATCAACCGCTATCCGCACCAGTTCTCCGGCGGCCAGCGCCAGCGCATCGGGATCGCCCGGGGGCTCGCGCTGCGGCCGGAGATCATCGTCGCGGACGAGCCGGTCTCGGCGCTCGACGTCTCCGTCCAGGCGCAGGTGATCAACCTGATGGAGCGGCTCCAGGCCGAGTTCGGCCTCGCGTACCTCTTCATCGCGCACGACCTGTCGATCGTCCGCCACATCTCGGACCGGGTCGGGGTGATGTATCTGGGCCGGCTCGCCGAGATCGGCCCGGACGCGGCGATCTACGACCATCCGACGCACCCGTACACCCAGGCGCTGCTCTCGGCGGTACCACTGCCCGACCCCACGGCCCGCGAACACCGCGACCGGATCATTCTTTCGGGTGATGTTCCCTCACCGGCGAATCCCCCGTCCGGCTGCCGCTTCCGCACCCGCTGCTGGAAGGCGCGGGACCGGTGCGTGGTGGAGGTGCCCGAGCTGGCGGTCCCGGCGGTCTTCCGCGACCGGGAGGGGCCCGCGGCGCATCCGTCGGCGTGCCATTTCGCGGCGGAGCGGCAGACCGTACCGACACCACCTGAGACGGACGAAACGTAATAAAGCACATCAATTTCGTTAACACGCAGGCAACTTCGCCGACGCCTCTCCGATATACGGACCCGTCAGTCTGAATGACGTACGGCCGTGCGGGTGCCGTAAACCGGCCGGGACTTCCAGGAGTCCCGGCCGGTTGCACGCGTGCCCGCGGGCGTGGCGGGTGCGCGGGCCGGTGGGCGTCCGCGGCGGCTCCGGTGTCTCCCGGGGCCCCTCTTTTTCAAGATCTTTTCTGGCTCCCGAGCGGGCAAAATCCTGCGTGGGCGACGCGTCGCGGCGGTGGGCGGAATAATCCGTTCCGGAGCCCTGACGTGGGACGAAACCAACCGGCCCGAATCCGTGCGACCCACCTCGCCGAGCGCGCGCCAGCCCGTGCGCCCCCGTGTGCTGCTGTGCACCGATCGATGCGTATCCACGGATAGTTATGATCCCTAGCGATAGCTGGGTATGAATCTGCCGGGCACATGCATGCTGCGTCTTCCCGACTGAATATCTATGGAGGTGAACCGCCGTGGCACTCTCGATTTCCGTGGTGGTGCTGCTGGCGATCGTCGTCTTCCTGCTGGTCCGGAAGTCCGGGCTGAAAGCGGGGCACGCGGTGGTCTGCATGCTGCTCGGGTTCTACATGGCCAGTTCCTCCATCGCCCCCACCATCAGCGAACTCACCACGAACGTGGCGGGGATGATCGGCGGCCTCAAGTTCTAGTGCCCCTCGCGGCACTGGAAGCGCCCTTCGGAAGGCCCGCCCTCCCCGGTACCGGCGCCACCCACCGCTCCCTCGGCCGACACCACCGCCCACTGGCCGAGGGGCCGGTTTGTCATGCCTCGTAGGCTGTCCCCATGACCGATCTCCCCGCCCGCCGTCTGCTGCTCGTCCACGCACACCCCGACGACGAGACGATCAACAACGGCGCCACCATGGCCAGGTACGCGGCCGACGGCGCCCTCGTCACCCTGGTGACCTGCACCCTCGGCGAGGAGGGCGAGGTCATCCCGGCCGGACTCGCCCACCTGGCGGCCGACCGCGACGACCGCCTCGGCGAGCACCGCATCGGTGAACTCGCCGACGCGATGCGCGAACTGGGCGTCACCGATCACCGCTTCCTCGGCGGGCCCGGCAGGTACCGGGACTCCGGGATGATGGGCCTCGCGCAGAACGACCGCGCCAACGCCTTCTGGCAGGCGGACCTCGACGAGGCCGCCGGCCATCTCGTGGCGGTGATCCGCGAGCTCCGCCCGCAGGTGCTGGTCGCGTACGACCCGAACGGCGGCTACGGCCACCCCGACCACATCCAGGCCCACCGCGTCGCCATGCGCGCCGCGGAACTGGCCGCCGACAGCGGTTTCGAGCCCGGTCTCGGCGCCCCGCACGCCCTCGACAAGATCTACTGGAACCGGATCCCGCGCTCCGTCGCCGAGGAGGGCTTCGCCCGGATGCGCGCGACGGACAGCAGCTTCTTCGGCATCGCCGACGTCGACGACCTCCCGGGCGTGGTCCCCGACGCGGACATCACCGCGGCGATCGACGGCGCGCCCTACCGGGACCGCAAGTCCGCCGCCATGCGCGCCCACGCCACGCAGATCGCCGTGGACGGACCGTTCTTCGCGCTCTCCAACGACCTCGGCCAGCCGATCTTCGCCGCCGAGTACTACCAGCTGGTGCACGGCGCGTCCGGCGCGCCCGCGGGGGAGTGGGAGACCGATCTCTTCGCGGGAGTCGCCGGGGTTCCCGGTGCCGCCGAGGAGCCGGGGAACGCGGGGGCTCCGGGGACGAGCGCGTGAGCGGGCAGCAGCCGGGCGGGTTCCTCGCGCGCCCTGTCCGGCTCAGACCGGGCCGTATCGCCGGGTACTTCGCGCTCGGCGTCCTCGGCGTGCTCGTCGGCATCGCCGGGGCGGTCGCCCAAGGCGGCTGGTTCCCCGGCGGCTTGGTCCTCGCGCTGCTGGCCACCGCCGGGCTCTTCTACGGCGGGCTGCGCGCCACCGGCACCCAACTCGGCGTCGGCGCGCCCGCCGCGGGCTGGCTCATCGCCACGATCTGGCTGAGCGTCGGCCGGGCGGAGGGCGACGCGGCCTTCGCCGCGGGCCTCGGACCGCTGATCTTCCTGTTCGGCGGGATGGTGGTGGCTGTGATGTGTGCCACGATGTCGCGGTTGCCGCAACCGGGCACTCAGTCCGCACGTATGGGGAAGTGACGCGCCAGGCCCCCGCCGAATTGACCTCGGCCGGACGGTCGGCAAGCATCCCGCTTGCCGTGCTCGTCCGGTCTCCTCCGGCGGAGGCCAGTATGGTGGTGCGCGCTCCGGGCCTTCCCCTCGCCTCCGGCAGTGGGGGACCTGAACAGCTGAGTAGCCAGTAAGAACGGGCGGCGGAGCCAACCGGGAGAACCTGCTTTGAGTCGTGAAACTGACAGTTCGTCCTCCGGGCCCCAGGGGCGCGGCGGAGCCGCGGCGTACCCCTCCGGGACACCGCCCTACGGCTCCCGCCAGTACCCGTCGCTGCATCCCCAGCAGGACGCCCCGGAGGAGAAGGAAGCCGCGTCCGCCCCACAGCCGGACGAGCCCAAGACCGAGACCACACTGACCACGCGCATCCGGATCAACATCCCGGGCTCGCGGCCGATTCCACCGGTCGTGATGCGCACACCCATGGGCGACAGCGACAGCACCAACGGCCGGGGCCTCCCGGCCGCCGCCGAGCGCACGGTGAGCATGCCCAGGCCCGAGGTGCCCAAGGAGAGCGCGGAGACCCGCGAGTCCGAGCCCGCGCCGGAGCAGCGGACCGAGGAGAAGACCCCGCCGGCCAGCGACTGGTTCGCGCCGCGCAAGCCGTCCTCGGGCACGACCAACGGAGCCGGCGTCAGTACCGCGGGCGCCGACGGTACGGACACCGGCGCGGGCGCCGTGACCGGCGGCGGTACCGCCGCCGGGATGAGCGCGGGCGCCACGGCCGTCGCGGGCGGGGCCCCTTCGGGCGGATCCGCGCCGGGCGGCGCCGGTGGCGCGAAGTCGCCGTTCGAGCAGTACTCCCCGGAGCCGTACGCACCGGAGTCGTACACGCCCGAGTCCTACACCCCGGAGCCGTACGCCCCCGAGGCGTACACCCCCGGGACGGGTCCCTCCGAGGCCGCCGTCAACGCCTTCGCCCCCGGCGGGACCACCCCGCCGTTCGGCGTCCGGCCGCCCGGCGCCGACGGCGGACCCAGCGGTCCGACCGCCGGGCCGGTCACCGGCACCGCCTCCCTCGGCACCCCGCCGGCCTCCCTGGGCACCCCGCCGGGCCCGGCCGGTCAGGGCGCCGGTCCGCGGCTGTCCGACGACACCGCCGTACTGACCCCCCAGCCGCACGCCCCGGCGCCGGCGGGCGCCGAGGCGCTCACCACCGGCATCCCCGTCGTACCGCCGGAGCACGGGGCCTTCGCCGGCCCGGGACCGCGGGGCGGTCCGCCGCGCGGCGGGCAGGACCACGGCTTCTCCGCGCCGGACTTCCCCGGCGCGGTCGGCTCCGCCCAGGGCGCCCCGGCCCCGAAACCGGCGCCGGGCGCGGCGGCCCCCGCGGCCCCCGCCAAGAAGAAGGGCCGCTCCAAGCTGACCCTCCTCGGCGTGGCCGTCGTCGTCATCGCCGGCGGCGCCTACGGTGCAGGCCTGCTCGTCAACCACTCCGAGGTGCCCAAGGGCACCACCGTCCTCGGCGTCGACATCGGCGGCGGCACGCGCGAGGAGGCCGTCGCCAAGCTCGACGCCACCCTCGGCAAGCGCGCCGCCCAGCCGCTGCGGCTCGACATCGGCGGCAAGTCGGAGAACCTCACCCCGGACAAGGCCGGCCTCAGCTTCGACAGCCAGGCCACCGTCCGGGGCGCGGCGGGCAACGACTACAACCCCGTCACGGTCATCGGCTCGCTCTTCGGCGTCGCCCGGATCGCCGAGCCGGTGATCCCCGTCGACGAGGAGAAACTCACCGCCGCCCTGACGGACCTGGCGGGCACCTCGGGCTCCGCCGTCGACGGCACGATCAAGTTCGAGCCGAACAAGGCCGTCGCCGTCCCCGGCAAGGCAGGCAAGGCGCTGGACGTCAACCACTCGATCATCTCGACCCGGGACGCGTACCGCACCCAGGTCCAGACGGGGAAGACGAACCCGGTCCAACTGCCGGTCGTCACCCGCCAGCCGACGGTCGACCAGGCGGAACTGGACCGGGCGATGAAGGAGTTCGCCGAGCCCGCCATGTCCAACCTGGTCACCATCAGGGCGGGCGGCAAGCAGATCCAGTTCGGCCCGGCCATCTCCCTGCCGAAGATCCTCTCCATGAAGCCCGTCGACGGGAAGCTCGTGGAGGTCTACGACAGGAACGCCATCGACCAGCTCCTCGAAGGCGTCTTCGACGGCATCACGATCACCAAGGGCGGCCAGCAGTACCCCGTCTCGTCCGCCGACGTGGAGCAGGCCATGCAGAAGGCGCTGCGCGGCAAGACGGAAGCGGAACGTACGCAGACGATCGCGCTCGACCCGAGCTGACAACCCGGCAGAGCTGACGCACCCGGCAGAGCCCCCGCCCCCACCGGCGGGGGCTCTGTCATGCCCGGCGGACACCGCGGGTCGCGCTCTCAGTTCAGCCGGGCGCGAGCCGCTCTGGCGCGGCGCTGGATGGCCTCCGCCGTCGCCGGTTCCACGGCGGCGACCACCCGCGCGTACTCCTCCATCTCGGCCGCTCCCCGCAGGAACTCCCCGCGCTGGACCAGCAGCTGGGCCCGGTCGTAGCGCAGCCGGGCCGGATGGGCCGGGAGCAGGAGGGAGAGTTCGACCGCCCAGAGGGCGACATCCGTGCGTTCGGGGCGGGCCGCCGCCCAGGCGCGGATGTTGTTCAGGACGCGCTGGACGATGTCGAGCGGGGCGGCGGGAGCGGCGGCCGGCAGCAGCCCCGGCGCCTGCCCCGCCGACGGGCCCGTACGGTCCGCCGGCAGCCGGTCCGTCTCCTCGCGGGTGAGGATCCGGCCCGCCGCGAACGGATCCGCGAGCACCTGCTCGCCCGCCGTCCCCGGGTCGCCGAAGCCGACGACGAAATGGCCCGGCAGCGCCACCCCGTACACCCGCGCGCCCGCCCGTCTGGCCACCTCGATCCAGACCACCGAGAGCAGGATCGGCAGCCCGCGCCGGCGGCGCAGGACGGCGGGCAGCAGGGAGGACTCCAGCCGCTCGTAGTCGACCGGCGTGCCGTGGAAGCCGCAGCGGGCGCCGAGCAGTTCGGCCAGGGCCGCCGCCCACGCGCGCGTGCCGCTCAGTCCGTACGGCAGCAGCCCGGCCAGCCGGTCCAGCTCCGCCTGGGCCGCGTCGAGGCCCGCCCCGACCGGCGCAGCCTCCCCCTCCGCGCCCACGAGCAGGCAGAGCGTCGCCAGATCGGGTTTCTCGGCGCGGGCCTCCTCGGCGAACTGGCGGCGCCGTTCGGCGTGTTCCGGTCCCGGTTCCGGACGCATGGTCTCCGCGTACCCCTTTCGGTCCCCGTTTCGGTCCCCGTCTCCGTTTCCGACCGCGCTCAGCGCGGCCGGTAGTGGTGGTAACGGTGGTGGACGGTGAATCCCATCCCCTCGTACAGGGCGATCGCCGGATCGTTGTCCGCCTCGACCTGGAGCCACGCGGCGGACGCGCCCTCGTCGAGGGCGCGCCGGGCGAGCGCCGCCATCACCGTGGTCGCCAGCCCCTGGCGGCGGTACGCGGGACCCACCTCGACGGCCATGAACCCCGCCCAGCGCCCGTCGACCACGCACCGGCCGATCGCCGCGGGGACCTCGTCCGCCGTGCCCGGCACGGTGGCGAACCACACCGAAGGGCCGGCGTTCAGTACGTGGAGCACATGCGGCCCCGGCGTCCCCGCGCGGTGGTAGCGGCGCAGCCAGTTCTCGTCGACCGTGCGGCCCAGCCGTACGCGGCCGTCCTCCGCCGCCCGGTCCGCGAGCGGCGCCAGCGCCCCCGTCCGTACCTCCGCCGTCACCTCGGAGCGCCAGCCGTGCCGCTCCAGCTCCGCGCAGAGCGCCTCCTGCGTGCCGGCCGCGCCGGTCGCGGTCTGTACGTACGCGGGCAGCCCGCGCCGCTCGTACCACGCGCGCGTGCGCGCCAGCGCCTCGTCCAGCTCCATCCCCGGATCGCCCAGGGGCAGCGCCGAGTTGGCGCGGCGCGTGAACCCCGACGCGGCCCGCAGCGTCCACTCGCCCAGCGGCTCGCTCTCCACCGGCTGCCACGCGCGCGCGTACGCCCGCGCCAGCTCCTCGAAGGTGGCCGCCGGGCCCCGGCGCCGCGCGGGCGCCGACGGCACCACCTTGCCCGCGACCAGGGCTTTCTCGGGGACGCTCACGCTCTCGCCGGTCCGCCGTGTGATCAGCAGCACGCCATTGTCCCAGGATGTGAGAACGCCTACCGTGTCGGTGAACTTCTCCGTTCCCGGCCCACCCCCGGTCAACTGTCTGACCGATACACGTTTGCCCACGTCAGCGGCGCTCAATCGGACCTCAAGCCGTCCGCCGGCAGTGAATTCCACAGCTCCGTCCACCCCACTTGTTCGGATCGTGCCCAAGAACGGAGATACTAGATGTGGGCATCGACGACGCCGCGCTCCCGCGCGCCCGTGGACGGAGCCGCAGATCGGCCCGCCGCGCCCTATCGAGGAGGAACGACAGCGTGACCTACGTCATCGCGCAGCCTTGTGTCGACGTCAAGGACAAGGCGTGCATCGAGGAGTGCCCGGTCGACTGCATCTACGAGGGCTCGCGGTCCTTGTACATCCACCCGGACGAATGCGTCGACTGTGGAGCCTGCGAGCCGGTGTGCCCGGTCGAGGCGATCTTCTACGAGGACGACACCCCGGACGAGTGGAAGGACTACTACAAGGCGAACGTCGAGTTCTTCGACGAGCTGGGCTCGCCCGGTGGTGCTTCCAAGCTCGGCCTGATCGAGCGCGACCACCCCTTCGTCGCCGCGCTGCCGCCCCAGAACGGCTGACAGCGCCCCGCGTCCCCGGTCCCGTACGGCTCGCCGCCGTACGGGACCGCGGTTTTCCGCGTCGTGTGCGTTGACGCCCACGCGTACGAGAGAGAGTGAGCACGTGTCCGCAGCATCCCCGCGAGTCTCCTCGCGCCTCCCCGTCTTCCCCTGGGACCGGCTGGAGCCGTACAAAGCGACGGCCGCGGCCCACCCGGACGGGATCGTGGACCTGTCCATCGGCACGCCCGTCGACCCGGTGCCCGAGCTGATCCGGCGGGCCCTCGCCGGGGCCGCGGACTCGCCCGGCTACCCGACGGTGTGGGGCACGCCCGAGCTGCGGGACGCGCTGACCGGCTGGGTGGAGCGGCGGCTCGGCGCGCGCGGGGTGACGCACAGGAACGTGCTGCCGGTGGTCGGCTCCAAGGAGCTGGTGGCCTGGCTGCCGACCCAGCTCGGACTGGGCGCCGGCGACCGGGTCGCGTTCCCGCGCCTGGCCTACCCGACGTACGAGGTGGGCGCGCGGCTCTGCGGGGCCGAGCCCGTTCCGTACACCGACCCGACCGAGCTGGACCCCGCCGGGCTGAAGCTCCTCTGGCTGAACTCGCCGTCGAACCCGACCGGTGAGGTGCTGCCTGCGGCCGAGCTGGCGCGGATCGTCGCCTGGGCGCGCGCGCACGACGTGCTGGTGTTCAGCGACGAGTGCTACCTGGAGCTGGGCTGGGAGGCCGAGCCCGTCTCCGTACTGCACCCGGACGTCTGCGGAGGTACGCACGAGGGCGTGGTGGCCGTCCACTCGCTCTCCAAGCGCTCCAACCTGGCCGGATACCGCGCGGCGTTCCTCGCGGGCGACGCGGACGTGCTGGGCGAGCTGCTCGCGGTCCGCAAGCACGGCGGGATGATGACCCCCGCGCCGGTACAGGCGGCCACGGTCGCCGCGCTGGGGGACGACACGCACGTACGGGAGCAGCGGGAGCGGTACGCGGCCCGCCGCACCGCCCTGCGGACGGCGCTGGAGGCGCACGGCTTCCGGATCGACCACAGCGAGGCGAGCCTGTACCTGTGGTCGACGCGGGACGAACCGTGCTGGGACACGGTGGCGCACCTCGCGGGGCTGGGGATCCTGGTCGCGCCCGGCGACTTCTACGGCGAGGCGGGGGCCCGGCACGTACGGGTGGCGCTGACGGCCACCGACGAGCGGGTCGAGGCGGCGGTCAAGCGGCTCGCCTGAGGGCGGTACAGAGGCGTACGGGATACGGGAGGGTACGGGCAGCGCGCGATGTGCGCTCCCCGGCCCCTCCCGCGCGTACGGGAGCGTACGGGATCAGCCGCCGAGCGGCAGGCCCCCGAGCAGACCGCCGACGGCGGCGGGCGCCTTGGCCGGGGCAGGTGCCTTGGCCGGGGCGGCCGGAGCTGCCGGGGCGGCCTGCTGGGTGGTCCGAGCGCCCTCGGCCGCCGTCGCGGCGGTCTCGCCGAGCAGCTTGCCCGCGCCGCCCGCGGTGTCGCCGGCGGCCTTCTGCACGGCCGGGGTGGCGGTCTTGGCGGCCTTGCCGACGACCTTGCCCGCCGCCGGGACGCCCTTCTTGACGGCGGCGCCGCCCGCGTCGCCGACCGTCTTGGTGGCCTTCTGGGCGCCGCCGTCGAGGGTGCCGCCCACGGCGGCGCCGTCCAGCGCGCTCACCGAGCCCAGGTCGGGTGCCCCCGGCAGGGCCGCCGCGCTCGCGGAGCCGGCCGCACCGATCACCGGGGCCGCGCCCGCCGCGACGATCAGCGCGGTACGGGCGATGCGGCGGGCGAGGGGGAGGTTCGCGGACATGATGCTCCTTCGGGGAGGTGACGGTGTGTCGTGCGTCCGTCGATCGGACGTGGTGACAACTCCTCGAAGGGCGCCCGAGGATGCGGTGGGCGCGGGTAAAGAATCCGTAACGTGTCGCATGATCTGTTATGGATAAAAGCGGGCAAACGCTCCCGGTGTCGCGCGGGCGGCGAAGCGTTGATCCAGGCCCTGTGCAGGATGTTCGACCGACGTTCGGCGGGCCTTCCCGGGACGGGGGCCAGGGGTGGCGGACTCGCCCGTCCGGGTGACAGGCCGTACTACCGCGCGGTGCGGATCCGGACCTCGCTCGCGTTCGCGACGGCCGAATCGTCCGTCGTACGCCAGCCCTTGGCCGCGTCCTTCGCGCTCCACACCCGGCCCGCGTACCCGACCTCGGTGATGCCCAGGGACGTGGAGCGGGCCACCGCCCAGTGCGCCAGCTCCCAGCCGCGCTGCGACGAGGCTCGCCGTTCAGCGGAGTTGCCGCGCCGGCCGGCGGCCGTGCTCCCGGCCGACACCGGCACGGTCAGCTCGTCGGCCTCCGTGGTCTTGGCGTCCTCGGCGGCCTTCGCGGAATCCTCCGAGGCGTTCCCGGCCTCCGCCGGGGTCTCGGCGTCGCTCGCGCCGCCCTTGCCGGTCGTGCCCGGCAGCACGCCGGAGCCGAAGTCCCGTACCAGCTCCGTCCGTACCTTCTTCGGATCGCCCACCACCCCGCCGGCCGGCGCCGTGCAGGTCAGCGACGCGGCGGCCCTGCCGGTGAAGGCGGCGGCCAGCAGCGCGGCGTCCGGCTCGTGCTTCGCGTACGCCTGCGGGAAGCCGCTGCGCTGGACGCGCTGCGCCGCCTCGGTGAGCGGCAGCCGTGAGTAGCCGGGCACCTTGACGAGATGGTCGTAGAACTGGCCCGCCGAGTAGACCGGATCCTGGATCTGCGCCTCGGTGCCCCAGCCCTTCGACGGACGCTGCTGGAAGAGCCCGAGCGAATCGCGGTCCCCGTGGTCGAGGTTGCGCAGCGCCGACTCCTGGAGCGCGGTGGCCAGCGCGATGGTGACGGCGCGTTCGGGCAGCCCGCGGCTGGTGCCGACGGCCGAGATCGTCGCCGCGTTGACGGCCATCGCGGGCGTCATCGAGTACGAGGGACTGCTGTCGTCCGAGGAGTCCGACGCGTTCGAGGAGTCCGGAGCCGTGGCCCGCACCACGCACCGCGGGCCGCTGCTGCGGCTGGACATGTACTGCACCACCACATATCCGGCGAGGGCTAGCAGCACGGTGAACGCGGCGACGAAACGCAAGGGGCGTCCGCGACGGGAGGGGGAGACGGTCTCGGGCACGCGCCCACCGTACTGGAGTCCGAGGCCCCTCATGACCCGGCGGCGACCGGGCGGCGACCCGGCCGCGGACCGGCCGCTCCGGCCGGTCCCTCCGTACCGTATTAGGGTCGGAGCATGAACCGCACCACGCCCGAGACCCTGCCCGAGACGGTGCTCGACCTCACACTCGACGGTCCCACGCTCACCGCGCGCCTCGTCGACTTCCCGTCCGTCAGCGGCACGGAGAAGCCGCTCGCCGACGCCGTCGAACAGGCGCTGCGCGCCCTGCCGCACCTCACCGTCGACCGGTACGGCAACAACGTGGTGGCCCGTACCCGGCTGGGGCGCGGCGAGCGGGTCATCCTCGCCGGGCACATCGACACCGTCCCGATCGCCGACAACGTCCCCTCACGGCTGGACGACGACGGGATGCTGTGGGGCTGCGGCACCAGCGACATGAAGTCCGGGGTCGCCGTACAGCTGCGGATCGCGGCGACGGTCCCCGAGCCCAACCGCGATCTCACCTTCGTCTTCTACGATAACGAGGAGGTCGCCGCGCACCTCAACGGCCTCGGCCATGTCGCCGAGGCCCATCCCGACTGGCTGGCGGGCGACTTCGCCATCCTGCTCGAAGGGACCGAGGGCGAGGTCGAGGGCGGCTGCCAGGGCACGCTGCGGGTCTTCCTGCACACCGAGGGTGAGCGCGCCCACTCCGCGCGCGGCTGGATGGGCTCCAACGCCATCCACGCCGCCGCGCCGATCCTGGCCCGGCTCGCCGCGTACGAGCCGCGCCGGCCGGTCATCGACGGTCTGGAGTACCGCGAGGGCCTCAACGCCGTACGGATCGAGGGGGGCGTCGCCAACAACGTCATCCCCGACGCCTGCACCGTCGTCGTGAACTACCGGTACGCCCCGGACCGCAGCGAGGCGGAGGCCCTCGCCCATGTCCACGAGGTCTTCGCGGACTGCGGAGTCTCCGCGTTCACCGTGGACGACCACTCCGGCGCCGCCCTGCCCGGACTCTCGCACCCGGCCGCAGCCGCGTTCATGGCGGCCGTGGGCGGGACCGCGCGGCCCAAGTTCGGCTGGACCGATGTCGCGCGCTTCGGCGGCCTCGGGGTGCCCGCCGTCAACTACGGGCCCGGTGACCCGCTGCTCGCGCACAAGCGGGACGAGCGGGTGGCCGTCGAGCGGATCACCCACTGCGAGGAGCGGCTGCGCGGCTGGCTCACCGGACCGGTCGCGTAACGACCGTTCTCCCCGGCCGCTGTCCGGAGCGCGGTCGCTGCCTGATCGACTGCCGGAATTTCGCCGTTTGTCACGCGTGTCGATCTACTCTTGCCCAGAACGACGCACAGCAGCGGAAGGAGCGGCTCATGGGCATGCCCGACGGAACGCGGGGGCCGGAGGAACAGCGGCTCGGTCCGGTGATCCGCCGACGGGAGCAGATCCAGCCCGGTACGACCGATCAGCGGCTGCTGGACACCGAGGGTGACTCGGCGTGGGTGCACACCGACCCCTGGCGGGTGATGCGCATCCAGTCGGAGTTCGTGGAGGGCTTCGGCGCGCTCGCCGAACTGCCGCCCGCCATCGCCGTCTTCGGCTCCGCGCGCACGGCGGCCGGCACGCCGGAGTACGAGGCGGGCGTCCGGCTCGGCGGCGCGCTGGTGGACGCCGGGTTCGCGGTGATCACCGGCGGCGGTCCCGGCGCGATGGAGGCGGCGAACAAGGGCGCGCGGGAGGCCTCGGGCATCTCCGTCGGCCTCGGTATCGAGCTGCCCTTCGAGCAGGGGCTCAACGCGCACGTCGACATCGGGGTCAACTTCCGTTACTTCTTCGTCCGGAAGACGATGTTCGTCAAGTACGCGCAGGGCTTCGTGGTGCTGCCGGGCGGTCTCGGCACACTGGACGAGCTGTTCGAGGCGCTCACGCTGGTCCAGACGCGCAAGGTCACACGCTTCCCGATCGTCCTGTTCGGTACGGAGTACTGGGGCGGGCTGGTCGACTGGCTGCGGAACACGGTCGTGGCGCAGGGCAAGGCGTCGGAGAAGGATCTGATGCTCTTCCACGTCACGGACGACGTGGAGGAGGCGGTCGGACTGGTCACGAAGGAGACCGGCCACTGATCCGGATCCGGTGATCCGGTAGCGGTAGCGGTAGCGGTAGCGATGGCCCGGGGGCCGGGCCGACGGCAGGGGGACGAACCCGCCGCCGGTCGGGCCCGGTGCCCGGTCAGGCCAGGCCGCGGCTGGCGACCGCCGGGGGGCGGTGTCCCGCGATCGACGCCACCATGTCGAGCACCTGCCGGGTCTCCGCGACCTCGTGGACGCGGTAGACACGGGCCCCGAGCCACGCCGACACCGCGGTCGTCGCGAGCGTGCCGATCAGCCGCTCCTTGACGGGCCTGTCCAGCGTCTCGCCGACGAAGTCCTTGTTGGAGAGGGAGACCAGCACCGGCCAGCCAGTCTCCGCCATCTCGCCCAGCCGGCGCGTCGCCTCCAGCGAGTGCCGGGTGTTCTTCCCGAAGTCGTGGCCGGGGTCGATCATGATCCCGTCCCGCCGCACCCCCAGCGCGACCGCGCGCTCGGCCAGCGCGAGGGTCACCCCCAGGATGTCGGCCATCACATCGTCGTACGCGACCCGGTGCGGCCGGGTCCTGGGCTCGGCGCCGCCCGCGTGCGTGCAGACCAGCCCCGCGCCGTACCGCGCGGCGACCTCGGCGAGCTTCGGGTCCACCCCGCCCCACGCGTCGTTCAGCAGGTCGGCGCCGGCCTCGCAGACCGCCTCGCCCACATCGTGCCGCCAGGTGTCGACGCTGATCACCACATCCGGGTGGCGCCGCCGTACCTCCGCCACGAAGCCGACCGTACGGCGGGCCTCCTCCGCGGCGGTGACCTCCTCGCCGGGCCCGGCCTTCACCCCGCCGATGTCGATGATGGCGGCGCCCTCGGCCACCGCGCACTCGACGCGTTCGAGCGCGGGCTCGTCGCGGAAGGTGGCACCCCGGTCGTAGAAGGAGTCCGGGGTCCGGTTGACGATCGCCATGATCACCGGCTCGTGCGCGTCGAATTCCCGGCGCCCGAGCCGCAGCGTCCCGTCCATCCCCTGATCCATGGCCACGACCTTAGTTGAACGGGTCGGGGGACCGGGGCCGCGCCCCTCGCCGGTGGATCGTGGCACGATCGGCACCGGACGTTTCCGTTTCCTGATCGGACGTTGCCTGCCCGGGGAGAAGCTCGTGTTCTTGTTCTTGCTCATCGCGATGGTCATCGTCGTCGCCGCGGTCACGCTCGCGGTCGTCGGCGGCGGCGACAGCGAGGTCCTGACGGATGTGCCGCCGGAGCGGCTGGTGGATCCGCTGCCCGTGACGCGGCCGGTCGGCCGCGCGGACATCGAGGCGCTGCGGCTGCCGGTCGCCGTGCGCGGCTACCGGATGGCGGACGTCGACGAGGTCCTCGGCCGGCTCGGCGCGGAGCTGGCCGAGCGGGACGCGCGGATCGCCGAGCTGTCGGCGGAGCTGGCGGGGGCGCAGGCCACGGCCGTCTCCTCGCCCGACCTGTTCAAGAAGCCCGGAGAGGAGAGCGGCCGATGAGCGACGGCGCGGCCGTGGCCGGCCCCGACGGACGGCCGCGCTGCCCGTGGGGCCTGTCGACCGAGGACTACCTCGCGTACCACGACGAGGAGTGGGGCCGGCCGGTCCACGGCGACGACGCCCTCTTCGAACGGCTCTGCCTGGAGGCCTTCCAGTCCGGGCTGTCCTGGATCACGATCCTGCGCCGGCGCGAGACCTTCCGTACGGCCTTCGCGTCGTTCCGGATCGCGGCCGTGGCGGAGTTCACCGACGCGGACCGCGAGCGGCTGCTCGCCGACCCGGGCATCATCCGCAACCGCGCCAAGGTCGACGCGACCCTCGCCAACGCCCGGCTCCTCGCGGACTGGTCCGCCGGTGAACTGGACGAGCTGATCTGGTCCCACGCCCCGGACACGCCGCTCCCCGCGCCCCGTACGACCGCCGACGTACCGGCGGTCACCGACGGGTCCAAGGCCCTGTCGAAGGCGCTCAAGAAGCGCGGCGTACGGTTCGTGGGCCCGACGACGGCGTACGCCCTGATGCAGGCGTGCGGCCTGGTCAACGACCACCTGGCCGACTGCGCGGCCCGGACCGGGGCCCTGCGCCCCGTCTGACGCTCCAGCGCCCCTCCCGGCAAGCTTTGCCCCGTCGCGCCGCCCAGCACGCACGCTCGCCGCGTTGGCCAAAAGCCCAGGTAGCTCCGCTACCAGGACTCCCGGCCGCCTTGCGATCGCACGCACCGGACGACGCTCCTTTCGGGGCAAACATTGCCGGTCACGGCACTAGCGGCCCACGTAGCGCGGTTTCTCCTTCGCCAGGAACGACCGCACGGCGATGACGTGGTCCTCGGACGCGCCGGCCCGGGTCTGGAGCTCGTCCTCCTTCGCCAGCGTCTCGGCCAGTGAGTGGTCGGCCCCGTACGCCAGGGACTCCTTGATCGCCGCGTAGGCCGCCGTGGGCCCCGAGGCGAGCGCGCGGGCCACGGCGTACGCCTCGGCCGCCAGGTCCGCCGCCGGGACCAGCCTGTCGGCCATGCCCCAGGCGTACGCCTCGGCCGCCGGCACCGAGCGCGGGAAGAGCAGCAGATCGGTGGCGCGGCCGTGGCCGACGAGGCGGGGCAGCGTCCAGGAGACCCCGGAGTCCGCCGTGAGGGCGACCCCGGCGAAGGACGTGTTGAACGCGGCGGTGTCCGCCACGACCCGGTAGTCGGCCGCCAGCGCGAAGCCCATGCCCGCGCCCGCCGCGACGCCGTTGACCCCGGCCACCACCGGCTTGGGCATTTCGGTGATCGCCCGCAGGATCGGGTTGTAGTGCTCGCGCACGGTGCTCATCGTCGCCCCCGAGCCGTCCCGCCGGTCCGCTTCGAGCAGCGCCGTGTGCTCCTTGAGGTCCTGGCCGACGCAGAAGGCCCGGTCCCCGGCCGCGGTGAGCAGAACACCCCGTACGGCGGAGTCGGCGCCCGCGGTGGTCAGCGCGTCCCGCAGGGCGGTCTTGGCCGCCGTGTTCATCGCGTTCATGGCATCGGGGCGGTTGATCGTGATCGTCGCGAGTCCGTCACTCACGTCGTAGAGCACGGTGTCGGCCATGATCGGGTCCCTTCGCGGCTCGGGCAGGTCCTGTCCGGCCCCAGCATGGCGGAGATCTTCGGCCACGGGCATGTGACCTGCGTCTAAGAAAGTGGGGTGCCGGCGGAGCGCGCGGCGGCGAAGTATCGCAGTCGGATCGCCGAATTGAGTGGTTTTGCGAGAGCGCGTTGCGTAAGCGATGCGAACCGATGTTGGTCATCGGGTCCCGCCATGCGGGATAATGAGCTGGAAGCAATGTGTTCGATGCCGGTGACACAGCGCCTGTTATGGGGCCGCCGGCTGCGATGAGCTGGTTTCAGGAAGGGGAACGAGCATGGCGGCCATGAAGCCGCGAACGGGCGACGGCCCGCTCGAGGTGACCAAGGAGGGGCGGGGCATCGTCATGCGCGTTCCGCTCGAAGGCGGCGGTCGGCTTGTCGTCGAGCTGACTCCGGACGAGGCGGAGGCGCTCGGCGACGCGCTGAAGAAGGTCGTCGGCTGAGCGGAACGGTTTAGCGGGTCTTCGGGGCGTATCGATCGCCCCTGGTGCCCCTCCAGGGCACCGCGACAGACAGACCTCTGCCCCGGCTACGGATCCGTCCGTGCCGGGGCAGAGGTCTGTTTCCGTGCGTGGGGCGTTCGCGCGGCCCGTTCGTGGGGCGGTGCCGGCGGCCTCAGCGGCGTACGGCGCAGAGCAGCCCGTCGCCCACCGGCAGCAGCGTGGACTGAAGATCCTGGCTCTCCCGTACGGCACGCAGCAGCTCGCGCACCCGCAGCACCTCCGCGGGCTGCGCCCCCGAGTCGACCGTCCGGCCGTTGGAGAAGACCCCCTCGAAGCAGACGAGTCCGCCGGGCCGCAGCAGCCGAAGCGATTCGGCGAGGTACTCCAGCGACTCCAGCCGGTCCCCGTCGCAGAACACGAGGTCGTACCCGCCGTCCGCGAGCCGCGGCAGCACGTCCAGCGCGCCGCCGGGGATGAACCGCGCGCGGTTCCCGGCGAATCCGGCGGCGCGGAACGCCTGCCGGGCGAACTGCTGGCGGTCCGGTTCGGTGTCGACCGTGGTCAGCACGCCGTCAGGCCGCATGCCCTGGAGCAGATACGTCCCCGAGACACCGGTGCCCGTCCCGATCTCCGCCACGGACTTCGCGTCCAGCGTGGCAGCGAGCAGACGCAGCGCGGCGCCAGTGCCTGGTGACACCGAGCGGAGCCCTGACTCGCGGGCCCGGTCCCGGGCCCAGTGCAGTGCTTCGTCCTCGGCGACAAAGGCGTCGGCGAACGCCCAGCTCGTCTGCCGGTTGGCGGTAATGACCCTCTCCTTGTCCCGTTGGCGGCGCAACGGTGACTGTATCCGCTGCACCCGGGAACCCGCAGATGGGACCGGGCGTTGAGAAGAGCGGGAAGCACAGCGGGGAATCCGGGATCAAGGCCGTCGCCAGGGGCGGGGGCCGGACCCAAATTCGCGTAAAGATTCTTATCCGGAGCTAACGGGCGGAGTGGCTATGGTAGGGGCTCCACTGGACACCACCAGAGCCGATAGGGGAGGTGCGGCTGCGCCTGTGGACCGGGGAGGAGTGCTCAGGCGTCTTCTCAGGTCGGCCGGTGAGCCGAAATCCGTGACCAAGTCTGCTGACCGTTCTCGCTCCAACGACTCCGCAGTGACCGCGACCTTCGCATCGGATGCGGAATCGCAGGCGTGGACGCCTCCCAGCTGGGAGGAGATCGTCAGCACCCACAGCGGACGCGTCTACCGCCTCGCCTACCGCCTCACGGGCAATCAGCACGACGCCGAGGACCTGACCCAGGAAGTGTTCGTCCGGGTCTTCCGCTCGCTGTCGACCTACACCCCCGGCACCTTCGAGGGCTGGCTGCACCGCATCACCACCAATCTCTTCCTCGACATGGTCCGCCGCAAGCAGCGGATCCGGTTCGACGCGCTCGGCGACGACGCCGCGGAGCGGCTGCCGAGCCGCGAGCCGTCGCCCCAGCAGGTCTTCCACGACACGCACTTCGACGCGGACGTCCAGCAGGCGCTGGACACCCTCGCGCCCGAATTCCGGGCGGCGGTGGTGCTCTGCGACATCGAGGGGCTCTCGTACGAGGAGATCGCGGCCACGCTCGGCGTGAAGCTCGGCACCGTACGCAGCAGGATCCACCGTGGCCGCTCGCATCTGCGCAAGGCGCTGAAGCACCGTTCCCCCGAGGCCAGGGCGGAGCAGCGCGCGTTCGCGGGCGTGGCCGGTCCCGGCGCGACCGGTCCTCTTCTGGCGGGAGAGGGCGGACCGGCGTGAGCGGTGCCAGCCAGAGTCCCGCCGAGCAGCATCTGGGGGACCGACTCGCGGCGCTGGTGGACGGAGAGCTGGACCATGACGCGCGCGAGCGCGTGCTGGCCCATCTCGCCACCTGTGCCAAATGCAAGGCGGAGGCCGACGCGCAGCGCAGACTCAAGAGCGTCTTCGCGCAGACCGCCCCGCCGCTGCCGTCCGCCGGCCTGCTGGCCCGGCTGCACGGGCTGCCGGGGCAGGGCCCCGGGGCCGGAGACGACGACAACGGAAAAGGGCTGTTCGACGGGGGACGCTTCGGTGAGGGCGTCTTCGGGGTACGGACGGACGGCTTCGGCTACGCCCCGGCGGGCGCGCACGCCGTGGCGCTGCCCGGCGGCTCCGGGTTCCGTATCCACGAGGTCGGACGCCAGGACGCCGAGCGCTCGCCGTGGCGCGGCCGGCGCTTCGCCTTCGCCGCCGCCAGCGCGGTGTCCTTCGCCGCGATGGCCCTCGGCGGGACACTGCCGCTGGGCACCGCCGCCGATGTACTGCCGCGCGGCGCGGGCAACAGTGTGACCCCCATGCGGGCCCCCGGCACCACGTCCCCGGCACCCGTCGGCGGCGAGAGCCCCCGGCGCCAGGGCGGCGGAAGCGGAAGCGGGAGCGGTACGGCCCCGCAGCCCGTCTCCCGGGCCACCCCGGCCGCGCCCCCCGGCACGACCGGGGTGGAGACGCTCTCCGAGCAGGTGTACGTGCCGGGCGAGACGGGCGGTTCCTCGGCGGCGCTGTGGATACGGCCCACGGGCTCGGCCCTCCAGATCGACGGCACCGGCGAGGTGGGCCCGACGACCACGCCCCGGCCCACCCGGCTCGCGGCCCCGACGCTGCCCACCGCGCCCCTTTCGGCCAACCGCTGAACCCGCTCCCTGCGGGGATTCGCGTAAACCTGGTTGAATCCCTTGCGGGGATTGCCCCTTGACGGCGCGGAACGGCAGTGCGGGGAGAACATGGACGACGGGAAGCCCAGCGGACCGAAGGCGAGCTGGTGGAGCCGTCCCAAGGCGGTAGAGGGCACACCGGCCGAGCCCGAGGTGCCGCCGGCGCGCGACGGCGGGGCGACGGCGCCGCCACTCGCCGCCGCTGAGCCCGGGGGCTCAGCGTCCGCCGACGCCGTATCCACGGACGCCGTGCCGGCCGATGCCGTGCCCGCCGCGGCTGACAGCCCGTCGGACCGTGCCGCCGCCGACGGCGACGGACCGCGACCGGACACGGGTCCCGCCGCCGAGCCTGGCGCGGTGACCAATCCCGCCGCCGAGCCCGGTGCCTCCGTTCCGGACGCCGCCGCGCCGCCGGAGCGGCCCCGGCCGCTGCACGAGCCCGACGAGTACAGCACCCCGCCCTACGGCGGCCCCGGCCCCTGGGCGCTCGCGCCGCCCGTGCAGCTGCCCACCCCGGCGCATGGCACCGCGCTGCCGCCGGCGTACGGGACGCCGCACGGAGCCCAGGGCGCACCGGCCCCGCACGTCCCGTACGCCCACCCGGCGCCGCCGCCCCCGCCCCCCGGGCAGGATCCGTTCGCCCGGTCGTTCCAGTACGACCCCTGGAACAGCCCGGTGCCGAGCCAGCCGCTCACCCAGTACGGGGAGCAGTACCGCGAGCCCGGCGGCCGGCGGCGGCGCGCGGGCACCGCCGCGCTCGTACTGCTCGCCTTCGCCGGGTGTGTGCTCGGCGGGGTCGTCGGCGCGTACGTCGAGCGCAACGGCGGCTTCACCACGGTCGAACTCCCGCAGGCAGGACCCGAGAGCGCCGACCGCGCCCCCGAGAGCGTCGCGGGCATCGCCGCCAGCGCGCTGCCCGGCGTCGTCACGCTGCACGTCCGCGGCGGCAGCGAGCAGGGCACCGGCACCGGCTTCGTCCTCGACCAGCGCGGCCACATCCTGACGAACAACCACGTCGTCCAGCCCGCGGGATCGTCCGGCGAGATATCGGTCACGTTCAGCGGCGGCCAGACCGCCAGCGCCAAGCTCGTCGGCAAGGACACCGGATACGACCTCGCCGTCGTCAAGGTCACCGGGGTCTCCGGACTCAAGCCGCTCCCGCTGGGCAACTCCGACAACGTCCGCGTCGGCGACCCGGTCGTGGCCATCGGCGCGCCCTTCGACCTCTCCAACACGGTCACGTCGGGGATCATCAGCGCCAAGGAGCGCCCCATCACCGCGGGCGGCGAGAAGGGCGACGGCAGCGACATCAGCTATGTGGACGCGCTCCAGACCGACGCCCCGATCAACCCCGGCAACTCGGGCGGCCCGCTGGTCGACGGCCGGGCCCGGGTCATCGGGATCAACAGTGCCATCCGCGCCGCCGACAGCGGATCCGGCCCGGCCGGCGGCCAGTCGGGATCGATCGGCCTGGGCTTCGCCATACCGATCAACCAGGCCAAGCGCGTCGCCGAGGAGCTGATCAACACCGGCAGGGCGACCCACCCCGTGATCGGGGTCAGCCTCGACATGCAGTACGCGGGCGACGGCGCCAAGGTCGGCGCCAAGGCCGCGGACGGCGGCCCGGCCGTCACCGCCGGCGGCCCCGGCGCCAAGGCGGGCATCCGGCCGGGGGACATCATCACGCGGGTGAACGGGCAGCGGGTGCACAGCGGCGAGGAGCTGATCGTCAAGATCCGCGCGCACCGCCCCGGCGACCAGCTGGAGCTGACTCTGCTGCGCGAGGGCAAGGAGCGGACGATGAAGATGGCACTGGGCTCCGCGGACGGCAGCTGACCACAGCAGGAAGGTACCGTCCGCACAGGTCCGGAAGGTACCGTGGAGCGGCCCGGACCCCGATCCGCCTCCCGACCCTCGGGCCTGGAGAACACGAGGAGCAGCAGAGTGTTCAGTGACATTGGCGCCCTTGAGGTGGTCACGATCGTGGTGATCGCCGTGCTCGTCTTCGGACCCGACAAGCTCCCCAAGGTCATCCAGGACGTCTCCCGGTTCATACGGAAGATCCGGGAGTTCTCCGAGAACGCCAAGCAGGACATCCGCTCGGAGCTGGGTCCCGAGTTCAAGGACTTCGAGTTCGAGGACCTCAACCCCAAGACGTTCGTCCGCAAGCAGCTCATGGAGAACGACGACCTGGGGCTGAAGGAGATCCGCAGCAGCTTCGATCTCCGCAAGGAGATGAACGACGTGGTTGACGCGGTCAAGGGCCATGAGAGTGGATCCGCCGTGTCGGACACACCGGATCCCGCTGTCAAGTCCCTCACCCCCGCCGCTTCGAACGGGGCCGTCACGACGGGCTCCACGGCCACTCCCGACCTGTTGAAGAAGCGCGAAAAGCCCGATCCGGTCGAACGTCCGCCCTTCGACGCAGACGCCACCTGAGCACGACCAATCCCTACGAGCCGGTACCGGGTGGCTATCCTCCATCTGTCCGGCAGTGAGGCGCCCGTAGGGGGCGAGCCGCTGCGGACGTACGAGATCGAGGAGGCGCCGGCAGTGGAGACGACGAGTCGGGAAGGTGCGCGGGACGCGGCCGGGCCGGCGAACGCCGAAGGAGGTTCCGCGGCGCTCCGCACGGTCGACGGCTATCTGCGCGCGCCCTTCGCCTGGTACGGACTGGACGAGGCGTTCACCGGACCACGCTGGCTCATGCAGGTCGGCGCCACCTCCGACGGCGTGGTGCGGCACGGTGCGACGGGCCACGGCGAGGCGCCGTCGATAAGACCGGACGCGTCGGCCGAGGACAAGGGACGGTTCGCGGTCGTCGTCACGGTGGGAGCCGGGCCGGTCCACCGGGCCGACGACGGTACGGGGCAGCTCGACGCCACCACGGCCTCCTCGGCGGCCTGGCTGGCCGGGTCCGGCCTGCTCGCCGCCACCTGGCCCGCGCTGCTGGACCACGCGCTGCGCGACGACTGGCTGGAGCAGCAGACGGAGGCAGCCTTCGAGCTGGCCGACGATCTGACCGGGTCGGCCTGGTCGGCGCTCTCGCTGCCCGTCGACGGGGTGCCGACCCCGTTCCACTACCGCGAGTCCGAGTTCGGCTGGGTGCTGGCGGGCTCGGCGGCGGGTGAGGTCCATCTGGGCGCGTACGGACGCGGGATGAGCGCCTACGGGCTCGGGTTCTCGCTGATCGGCGACATCAGGACGTACGCCTAGGGCCTGTGTGGGGTTGTGATCTGGGCTCGCGGGGCGTGGCACGCACGCTCGCGGCGTTGCCGAGAGGCCCTAGTAGCTCCGCTACGAGGGCCTCTCGGCGCCTTGCGATCGCACGCACCACGCCCC
>NZ_JBFBEZ010000043.1:55221-65700 GCF_040701725.1 Streptomyces sp. NPDC093109 | reverse complement strand
GCACGGCCTGGACGACGGCCCCGCCGGAAGTGGCGAGCGCGGCATCGAGGCGGTCCAGTTCACTCCCACGGCCGACGAACAGGCCCGGGTGCACCACCAGGTTGTCCAGCCCGGCCGGGGCCGCCACCTCGGCCGGGGGCCGCAGCGCCTCGGCGGGCAAGGTCACCGCCCGGGAGTTGTCCCCAGTCAGCACGGGACCGTAGTTGTCCCTCCCGATGACGGCGGCCCGCTCGGCGCTCGCCTCCACCTGGGGCCCGGGTCCGGTGGCAGGAGGTTCCGGCTGCGTACCGGCCCGTCTGAACGGCCATTTCACGGGTGGGCGCCCCCGGGCTGGCCGCCGGCGCTCTGGTCACCGGTGGACAGCGTGCCGGAGTTGTTTCCGTCGATGGTGATCGAACGGTTCCTGGACACGGACAACGTGTCCGGGGTTGGGGTGGGGTTGGGTCCGGCAGCGGGCTGCACAGGGGCGGTGGTGGGGTTGGTGTCGCCGGTGGAAATCGAGCCCTGGTTGTCCCCGCCGATGGCCACCGAGCGTTCAGTCGTGACCTGCACCGACCGGCTGGGAGTCGGATCGGGTGCCGGGGGAGGAGGCCCCGGCGCGGGGGTCCGGGTGGCGAAGCCGTGGCCCCACAGGACGGTCAGCGAGCTCAGTACCGCGCCGAGGGCGGAGGCCAGTGACCAGCGGACCGCGGAATCGTCCAGCAGGGGCGGCAGTACGACCGCCCCGCACAACCATGCCGGTACGACGAACGCCGCGGCCGTCGCCAGCCCCGCCACCGCCCATCTGATGTTCTGTCCCATGCCGCTCCCACCGCGTCGGTTGTCCGTTTCTGTCACCACGATGGCAGTAACTCCCCGGCCATGAACCTCTTTTGCGTACAGAGACCCCGGCACGAAGGAGTGTTGATGGCGTTCAGGGCCGTTTACGGCGGCGGGCCAGCAGCGGCCGGTAGCCGACCGGGTCGAGCTTGGCGAGTTCGGTGTCGATCTCGACGTTGATCGTGCCGTGGTAGTTGACGTTCTCGCTGTGTGCGAGGAGTCCGTCGTCCACCGCCCGGTCCTCGGCGCGCATCTGGGCGATGGCCAGGCCGTAGTACTCGCTCGTCCAAGTCACCACCGAGTTGGTCAGCACGTTCAGGCACCATGCCTGCTCGCTCTGCCCGGCCAGGAACCGTTCACGGATTTTGCCCTGGTGGGCGTATGCAGGTCCCGGCGCAGGGAGTGAAGGGATTCGCCCTTGTTGAGCTGCCGGGCAATCTTGCGGCGGTAGGCAGCGGCCCGCGCTGCCAGCGCGTCGCGCATTTTGGTCCGCGCCCGGCTCTCCCGGGCCGAGACCGCCTGGTCGAACAGACCGATCACCTCGTCCAGCACATCGGCGGCCGACTGCGCCAGGACCGTCAGCAGGATCGGATGACGGCGCTGCGGCTCGCGCCGGTCCAGCGACTGCGCGGTAAGCCGGTGCCCCACCTGGGCCAGGAACCGGCGCCGCTCGGCGAGCAGCCCGGTCAGATCCAGCGCGTGCGCGTCCAGACCGCGCAGCAGCTGGTTGATGAGGCGTCCGTCATCGTTGGTGGAGAACTGCGAGAAAGCCGCCCCGTAGATGATCGCGGCGGCGGGTTTGTAGGCGACGAACGCCAGCAGCCAGCCCATCGCCACGTCCTCCCTGAAGGGCCACGACCAGATCGTCATCGCCAAACAGGGCGGATGGGCCCACATTCCAAGGTGCTCGCCGGGTACCGCGAAGTCGTCGACCAGTGGGAGGACAACGCCCTCATCGGCGTGCTGTAAGGCCGCCTCGGCCTGTGGTTGGTAGGGCTCAGTGCTCTGGGTCCGGTGGGGGGGTGGCGGCAGGGGAGCACAGGTCGGGCGGGGACGCCCCGGAGGGCCTGGCGGCCCTCCGGGGTGGTCTGGCGGGCGCCTTCGGCGCGTTCACCGCCAGACCATCCCGCGCGAGCGCGGGACGCCAGGCCGGGCGCCTTCGGCGCGTTCACCGGCCTGGTGGCTGGCCCTGCGCAGCAAGCTGCGCGCACCGGGCCGGCCATCACCGCCCTTTGCTGTGCTCCCCTGCCGCCACTCCCCACCGTCCTCGCCAATAAACAGGCTCTGACCTGGGGTTTTAGATGACTTGCGAGCCGAAATGCTGTAAAGTTTGTCTTGTCGGAAGGGGCGGCACACCCCGACCGGCGACCAGCATCGAGGGAAGGAAGACCCAATGACCCGTCAGTTGCTCCCCGCCGCTCTGGAGAATCGACGCAGGGACATACCTGTTGTGGACTCGCTTCCGGCGAAGGGGTTCCCGGGGTACGTGAACGGCCTCAGGCGCATGGGCACCGTCCACGACGTCTACGGCTGGACCAACGTGCACGCCCACATCAACATGTCGGCCGACGAGGCGTACGCCCTCACCGACAAGCGCAGCCCGCACGCCCTGTACGAGCTGATGCTCATGTCTGCCGGAGTCACGGCCCGGCCGGGGCTGCACGACCACTCGCCGGAGTTCGGCAGGGCGCTGGGAGTCATCGCGGCCCGGTTCGCGGAGCACTGCCGCGCCTACGAGCTGAGCCCGGTCGTCTCGTGGAGCTACGACCCGCACACCGTCGACCGCGAGTCCATCCAGGGCGAGAAGCGGTTCCACGCCCACATGGTGGGACGCACACAGGCGGAGCGCACGGCCGTCGAGGCGCGGGCGGTGCGGGCGGGGCGGCTCTCCCCCGTACGGTCCCGCCGCATCGTCGAGGAGGCGTCCGTTCTGGGAGCGCTGATCAGCGCGGACGTCGTGGACGGCGACGCCCTGCGGGTACTGGAGCCCGTACCGGCGCTCTCCACCCACACGGCGACCGCGACGGCGCAGTTCCGGCTTACGGAGGGCTGGGAGAGCCTGGCCAGCCCGGATCTGCCCGCCGATCTGGCCTACGTTCACCGCAAGTTGCGGCGGATGTACGACGAGATCATGCGCGTCTGCACCACCGGCACGGCCGGGATGTGGCGGCGGCCCACGGTCCGGGAGTTCGACCCGCAGGACATTGATGTACCGCTGCGGGCGGCGACCCGGGCGACGCTCGCGCACTACCTCCGGGGACTGCGCCCCGAGCTTCTGTCCGAGCCCGTGGAGCGGTCGCGGAAGGCGTACATCTACCCGCTGGCCGATCTCGCCTACGCGGTGACGATCGCCGAGCAGGACGGGCAGGTGTTCCTGCATCTGCGTACCAACGTGTTCAGCGACCTGGGAGGCGCGGGAATCAGCATCATGGACGGAGTGATCGTCAAGACCAAGAAGGGGGTGGGCGACATGAGCCCCGCCGAGACCGCCGGGCGAGCGGCGTTCCAGGGCGACTTCCTGCGGATGCTCCACCGCCACCCGCAGGCCGCACGAGCCTTGTTCCCCCGCCTGTAGAACCGCAGGGCCGGACCCGGCCACCGGGTCCGGCCCCCTGCCGCCTCCCCGGCCCGCCCCCCTCATGATGATCATGAGGGGGGCGGGCGCGCGCGAAAGGACAGCCGCAAGCGGCTGACGTCCGCCCCTTCAAGCGCCCTTCGGGCGCGGGGCGGACTCAGGGGAAACGCCGCCCCCTGAGTGGCCTTCGGCCACGGGCGGCTCTTTTCTGCCCTCCGGGCAGGCGCTGCGCGCCGGGCCCCCTGAAGCGCCCTTCGGGCGCGGGCCCGCCCCTGCGGGGCCAAGGAGCCGCCTCCGGCGGCATCCGATCACGGGCCGCCTGAATCTCGATATCGATGGACCGAGTTGCTGTAAGGTTTATTCTGTCAATCCCCTGTAGAGATGAGGCACACTTGCGACGGGTCGCACTGTTCGGGCCACCCGCCACGGGAAAAACGACGCTCGCCCGCTGGCTCTCCACGGAACTCAACAAACCCCACACCGACCTCGACGACATCCTGTTCACCCCCGAGGGGCCGCTACCGCTTGAGGAATTCCGCCGGCAGGCTGCGGAGATCACCGCCACCGACGGATGGATTGTCGAAGGAAACTTCTCCAAGCTCGCGGACGTCGTCTGGCACCGGGCCGACACCCTGATCTGGCTCGACTTCCCGCTGCCCCTGATCCTGTACCGGATCGTCCGCCGCAGCCTTCGCCAGCTGGCCGGCCGCGAGGACAGCGCACAGGCCAGGCGCCTCACGTGGTCCGCGGCGTTCTTCGCCCGCCGGTCCCTGCTGCGCACCGCCGTCCGCAAGTACCGCGCCAACCGGCCCCGCTACGCCCAGCAGGTGGCCGAGACCGCCAACCTGGGCGTCGAGGTCGTCAGGCTCCGCAGCCCGCGCGAGGTCCAGCGCTGGCGGCAGCGGACAGCGAAAGGGCCGGCGGAGAGCCGCTCACGAGCGGCCCGGCACACCACCGGCCCTTGACCAGCATCTCCACGACCGACATGACGCCGGCGCAGGGAAGCAGCCACCAGCCTACAAGGCACGTCAGCAACCGACAGCCCCAAGGAAACCCCGTGATCCCCCGCAACCGCCCCGTGATCAACGAGCGGGACATCGCCCAGCAGGCAGGTGTCCCGCTCGCCACCTGGAGACGCCGTGACGCACCCGGCTTCCGGCAGCGCGTGCCCGCGCTCTTCGACAGCCGCGTACTTGTCTACGACCAGGCCCAGGCGCACGCCTTCCTCAACGGACAGCCCATCCCCCCACTGCCCTCCGAGCCGCACCCCGACGACCTGCTCAACGACGAGGAAGCCGCAGCCCTGCTTGGAGTGACACCCGGCACCGTCCGCGCCTACGCCGGCCAGAGCTACCTCCCCCGAGGCACAACCGTCTACAGCCTCCGCCTCTGGACCCGCCAGGACATTGAGACCCGTCGAGACGCCCCTCCCCGCCAAGGGCAGGGCGGCGGACGCCCCCCAGGTAAAAGCGGCCCCACCAAGGCCCACGCCTACGAAGGCGACCCCCGCCTGTACATCGCCGCAGAAGCTCTCACCGCTCTTACCGCATCGGCGAGTACCCCTCGCTCACACCTCGCTGCTGCCCTGGCCAAGCAGCACGGCAGCTCCACCCGTACATGGGAGCGCCTGCTGACCCAGGCCGCCGGCACCCTCGTCCAGTGACGACCGCCGTCCATCGCTCACGTGTTCCGAAAGAAGACGGAGACGGAGAACTTTCTGCGTGACAACGGAGGCGTGGGGGCGATCGGGTGCACCGCTACACCTGCACCATCCATGACGGCGATGGCTGTGACGGACACTGCGTCCGTGCCGCAGCAGCGGACTGCTACCTCGGCGGCAGCCCGCACCGGCCGCGATGGTGGCGGAGCTGCGGGCACGCCCGGCTCACCCCCTCGATCCACCGCGAGCAGTACGTGGTGAACATTTCGTCGGGCGGGATGTGCCAGAGCGCATCGTCCCGGTCCCGTTCCCTCTCGGACGGCCGCTCGGTGACGCGGACGATGTCGTCCGCGGCGAGGCTCAGCCCGACACCGCTGTCGAAGAGGACGCCGTAGGGAAACGGCGTGACATACGACCGAACCCGCGTCACCCGGCCCAGCGCCCCGGCCCGCACGTCATACGGGACGCAGTAGTCCGCCGGCTCCGCTCCCCCCTCCTCCACCTCCAGGCCGTCGTCAGGGTACGAGCCCCGCAGCCGGCGCCGGGCCTCCACAGGGAACCCACCCGCACCCGGCGGACCAGCTCCAGCCGGTCCGCCAGCGTGAGCGTCTCCAGGAGGTCATCGAGCCGCGTGTCCATCCACCCAGCGTAGAGGCCGGAGCGGGCCCTGGCGGACCGTCACCGAACGTCCAGCGCGGGCCGTCCCGAGGGGCGCCCCAGCTCCGTAATCCTCCGTGGCCCGCAGCGCTCGCGACTGACGGGTGCTTCGCGCTGGGAAAGACGGCAGCGGCGAGGGGAGGGGGCGGTGGCCGCCGGGCCGCAGTCCGCCCCAGCCGGAGTGGGGCCGGCCGCCGTACTCCCCCCGTCGCGCATGACGGGCGCGCGAGGAGACCGCACCGCCCGGCCGCGGCCGAGGGGGAGCAGCTGCTGCCGCGATGTGGTGCCGGCCGAGTAGCTGTCCCAGCCCCGCCCGCCGGTACGTGGCCGAGCATCCGGCCGCGGCCCGCACCGGGGCCAGGCCCAGGACAGCGGAGATCCGTGTGTGCGATATCCCGTGGGTTCGACCGAGGGTGTCTTCCGCCATCTGGGGGTTCCCCGGCGACCTCTCCCAGTTCGAGGAGGAGTTCAACGCCCTTGACCTTGACGACCTCATCCGCGTCCGCGAGATCACCCAGGCGTACCGGCATCGGGTGATGCTGCGGTGCGACCCGCAGGCGATGGCCGCCCTGATGCGTAGCACCCAGGACGTCGCCTTCGAGCTGGGCCAGAAGATGGCCGAGGGGAACGCCCGGTGACGGCCCCGAACTCCTAGCGCAGACACCGGGGAACAAGTAACCCGCCGGTAGCTCCTCGGAGATCCGCCCGCGCCGTTTCCCGGCTCCCTGGGCTCTCGTTGAGCCTAGTGGGTGAACACCCGTGAGGTCCGACGGCGAGGGGGCTGGTGTGCGGCAGGAGTGGTCACCAGAGGACGTGGTGGCGTGCTGGACCCTGGTGGATGGTGACTGGGAGCTGGTCGCGAACAAGTCGGGGCCGACCCGCCTGGGCTTCTGCCTCATGCTCAAGTTCTTCGAGATCGAGGCCCGTTTCCCGGAGTTCGTCGAGGAGTTTCCGCAGCCCGCGGTGGAGTACGTCGCCGGGCTGGTGAAGGTCCCGGCCGCCGAGCTTGCGAAGTACGACCTGGCGGGCGCGAAGCGGCATCGCAGGCAGATCCGTGAGGCGCTCGGGTTCCGGCCGGCGACGCTCGCGGATGAGGAGGCACTCACCAGGTGGCTGGCCGCGGAGGTGTGCCCGGTCGAGCTGGTGGAGGACCGGCAGCGCGATGCCCTGCTGGTCGAGTATCGGGCACGGAAGATCGAGCCGCCGGGCCGGACTCGTGTCGAGAAGATCCTGGTCGCGGCCCGGGGCCGGTGGGAGGCGACGTTCTGCGCCCGCGTCATCGAGCGCCTGGGCGAGACGGGCACCGCCCGGCTGCTGTCCCTGGTGGCCGAGGACAACGAGGCGGGTACCGCCCTGCTGGCCGCGCTCAAGCGCGACCCGGGCGCGGTCGGCCTGGACTCCCTGCTCACCGAGATCACCAAGCTCAACGACGTACGCAAGCTCGGGCTGCCCGACGGGTTGTTCGCGGATTGCTCGGAGAAGCTGGTGGCCGCCTGGCGTGCGCGGGCGATCAAGATGTACCCCTCGGACTTCCGCGACACGGCGGAGGGCGTGCGGATCACGCTCCTCGCGGCGCTGTGCTGGTCGCGGCAGGCGGAGATCACCGACGCCCTGGTCGAGCTGCTGGTCGCCCTGGTCCACAAGATCAACGCCCGCGCCGAGCGCCGGGTGGAGAAGCAGCTCACCGCCGAGCTGAAAAAGGTCCGCGGCAAGGAGGGCATTCTCTTCAAGCTGGCGACGGCCGCTGTCGACAAGCCCGACGAGGTCGTACGCCGGGCCCTGTTCCCTGTGGTGGGTGAGAAGACGCTGCGGGAGCTGGTGGCCGAGGCGAAGGCGAACGAGAAGGTGTTCAAGGCCAAGGTCCGCACCACGCTCCGGTCGTCGTACAGCTCGTACTACCGGCAGATGCTGCCGCCGCTGCTGAACACGTTGGGCTTCCGGTGCGACAACACCGCCTACCGGCCGGTGATGGACGCGCTCGCGCTGCTGGCCAAGTACGCCGGCGTCGACGGCAAGACCCGCTTCTACGACACCGCCGACGTGGTGCCGATGGATGGCGTGGTGCGCAAGGACTGGCGCGAGGCGGTCGTCGACGACAGGGGCCGCATCGAGCGCATCCCGTACGAGCTGTGCGTGCTGGTGGCGCTGCGGGACGCGATCCGCCGCCGCGAGATCTACGTGGAGGGCGCGGCCCGCTGGTGCAATCCGGAGGATGATCTGCCCGGCGACTTCGAGGCCACCCGCGCGGTGCACTACGCCGCGATCCGCCAGCCGCTGAACCCGCGGGCGTTCATCGCGGACCTGAAGAAGCGCATGACCACGGCCTTGGACGGGCTCTCGGCGGCGCTCGCGGACGGCTCGGCGGGCGGTGTGAAGGTCACCACCCGCAAGGGCGAGCCATGGATCACCGTGCCGAAGCTGGAGCCGCTGGACGAGCCCACCGGTCTCCAGGCCCTCAAGGACGAGGTCGTACGACGGTGGGGCGTCCTGGACCTCCTGGACGTGCTGAAGAACTCCGACTTCCTCACCGGCGACCGGCGAGCACGGCGAGAGCGAGGCGGCCCTGCGGCACGTCCGTCGGCACTTCATCACCGTCGACAACCTCCGCGCGGCCGTCACCCGCCTGGTGAACGGCACCTTCGCGGCCCGGGACGCCGACTGGTGGGGGCAGGGCACCGCGTGCGCGTCGGACTCGAAGAAGTTCGGGTCCTGGTCCTCGAACTTCATGACCGAGTACCACGCCCGCTACGGCGGCAACGGCGTGATGATCTACTGGCACGTCGAGCGGAAGAACGTCTGCATCTACTCCCAGCTCAAGTCCTGTTCGTCGTCCGAGGTCGCGGCGATGATCGAGGGCCTGCTGCGGCACTGCACGGACGCCGAGATCGAGTCCCAGTACGTCGACACCCACGGTGCCTCGGTGGTCGGGTTCGCATTCACTGAGCTGCTGAACTTCCGGTTGCTGCCGCGGCTGAAGAACATCGGCAGCATCCGCCTGTACCGCCCGGACGACGCCCCGCCGGGCTGGCCGGCGCTCGGCGGCTCGCTGACGAGACCGATCCGCTGGGAGTTGATCGAGCAGCAGTACGACCAGATGGTGAAGTACGCGACCGCGCTCCGCCTCGGCACGGCGGAGGCGGAGCAGGTGCTGCGGCGCTTCACCCGCGGTGGCCCCAAGCACCCCACCTACGCCGCGCTCGAAGAACTCGGCCGCGCCGTGCGCACGGTCTTCGCCTGCGACTACCTCGCCAGCCCCGGCCTGCGCCGGGAGATCCACGGGGGCCTCCAGGTCGTGGAGAACTGGAACAGCGCGAACACCGTGCTGCACTACGGCAAGGACGGCGCCCTCACCGGCCCGGACAAGGAGCATGCCGAGACGTCGATGCTCGCCCTGCACCTGCTCCAGTCCGCGCTCGTGCACGTCAACACCCTGTTGGTGCAGCAGGTCCTGGCCGAACCCGCGTGGGCGAAGAAGCTGAGCGACGAGGACCGGCGCGGCCTGACCGCGCTGTTCTGGTCGAACGTCAACCCGTACGGCACGTTCCGGCTGGACATGGACAAGCGCCTCGACCTGGGGCTCACGGTGCCCTGCCCCCGCACTCCGGCGGACGCCGCCGGCCGATCGACCACGCAGATGCGATGACGGGGTGCCGGTAAGAACTCTGTCACCAGCCGCAAACGGCGATATCCCTACGACGTGCCCGGCGGTAGGTGTCCGTTCCGCTCAATCGACCCGGGCGCTCGCCATGGAGGTGTGGGTGTGCCATCTGGGTCCAGACCATGCGGCCACAGCCTGGTGAAGATTCCAGGCTCTTCGGCCAGGCGGTACAAGGCGTCGGTGGTGCCGTGGTCGGCGGCCTGCCGGGCCAGTGCTTCGGCGCCGTCCCGGTCCCCGGCCTCCTCCCGCATCACGGCCAGGCTGTACAAGGCGTCGGTGGTGCCGTGGTCGGCGGCCTGCCGGGCCAGTGCTTCGGCGCCGTCCCGGTCCCCGGCCTTCTCCCGCATCACGGCCAGGCTGTACAAGGCGCCGGCTCTGCCGTGGTCGGCGGCCTGCTGGTAGAGGGCTTCGGCACCGTCCCGGTCCCCGGCCTTCTCCCGCATCACGGCCAGGCGGTACAAGGCGTCGGTGGTGCCGTGGTCGGCGGCCTGCCGGGCCAGTGCTTCGGCGCCGTCCCGGTCCCCGGCCTCCTCCCGCATCACGGCCAGCCTGTACAAGGCGTCGGTGATGCCGTGGTCGGCGGCCTGCCGGGCCAGTGCTTCGGCGCCGTCCCGGTCCCCGGCCTTCTCCCGCATCACGGCCAGGTTCAGCAGGGCGATAGTGCTGCCGTGGTCGGCCGCCTGCTGGTAGAGGGCTTCGGCACCGTCCCGGTCCCCGGCCACCTCCCGCATCTCGGCCAGGCGCAGCAGGGCGTGGGGTTTGCCGTGGTCGGCGGCCTGCCGGGCCAGTGCTTCGGCGCCGTCCCGGTCCCCGGCCACCTCCCGCATCTCGGCCAGGCACAGCAGGGCGTGGGGTTCGCCGTGGTCGGCGGCCTGCCGGGCCAGTGCTTCGGCGCCGTCCCGGTCCCCGGCCTTCTCCCGCATCACGGCCAGGTTCAGCAGGGCGATAGTGCTGCCGTGGTCGGCCGCCTGCTGGTAGAGGGCTTCGGCACCGTCCCGGTCCCCGGCCACCAACCGCATCTCGGCCAGGCGCAGCAGGGCGTGGGGTTTGCCGTGGTCGGCGGCCTGCCGGGCCAGTGCTTCGGCGCCGTCCCGGTCCCCGGCCACCTCC
>NZ_JBFBEZ010000043.1:0-55124 GCF_040701725.1 Streptomyces sp. NPDC093109 | reverse complement strand
ACCTCCCGCATCTCGGCCAGGCGCAGCAGGGCGTGGGGTTTGCCGTGGTCGGCGGCCTGCCGGGCCAGTGCTTCGGCGCCGTCCCGGTCCCCGGCCTCCTCCCGCATCACGGCCAGGCTGTACAGGGCGTCAGTGCTGCCGTGGTCGGCGGCCTGCTGGTAGAGGGCTTCGGCGCCGTCCCGGTCCCCGGCCACCAACCGCATCTCGGCCAGGCGCAGCAGGGCGTCGGTGCTGCCGTGGTCTGCGGCGCGCTGGCGAAGGGAGTGGGCCCATTCCAGGCGCTGTCGGTTCTCGGCAGCCTGGGTGAGGTTGCTGAGGTCGTCAGGGTCGGTGAGGTGGGTGTGGGCGGCGTGCCAGAACGACGCGGGCGGGCACAGGTGCCTGCGGCTGGTGCGGCCGTGCTGTTCGAGGTAGTCGGCAAGTCGGAACATCGGTCCCGCGGTCGAGGGGGCTGGGCCGTGAACGGCTGGGGCCGGGGCGGGGGGACGTCGCTGGGTGCGGGGGGTGGTGCGTCGTAGAGGGGCTTGTTTGCCATGGACGGGTGCGGCGAGTCCGGCGAAAGCCTGCTCCGACCAGTCTTCGGTGAGCTGGTCGTAGTCGGTGTCGGTGAGGTAGTCGGCGGCGGCTTCGGTGAGGAATGCCTGGGGGAGATGGAGGCCAACACCGAGGCGGCGGGCGTCCATCGCTGCTGCCAGTACCGCCGCGGCGGCCGGGGTCGCGTGCCGGTAGCGGTTGAGGAGTTCGGGGGCACCGGCGAGGTCCTGGGCGATGCGCCCGTCGGCGCCCGCACGACCGAGGGCGTCGGCCAGAAGCCGGTCCCCGCTTTCCGCTAAAGCGGCTGCGACGGCCAGCGCCGGAGCGTCGAACGCCTCGGGAACGGTCAGCACGCGGCCAGCCAGCAACTCCCGCACCCGACTGTGCGGATCGCCCTCACCCGGTGCGGGCAGGGCCGTGTACCGGGCGGCGTACTCGGGCCAGAGCGTGCCCAGCACCAGGACCGGCCCGCGCTCCGCGGTCACCAGCAGCCGGTGAACCGCCGCCGCGATCCGCTCGCCCGCCGCGCGGTCGCCGAGGTAGTGCTGGGCCTCGTTCAGCCACACCACGGTGCGCGGCGCGACACGAGGCAGGTCATCCAGGGCGTCCTGGGCGCGGGTCGGGTCGAAGGGATGCCACAGCCGCCACCCCTTCTCCGCGAGCGGCTGCACAGCCTCCCAGCACGCCCGCGTCTTCCCCGTCGAGGAACCGCCCACCAGCACCACGGCCCCACTGCGGCCGGCTGCGGCGTCCTCCACCAGCCCGGCCAGGACCCGGTCGTGCTCGCGCCGTACGTATGCGGGCATCGGCCGCACCCCCGCAGCTGGCCCGGAGGCACTGCGGCCGGGCCCGGCCGGGTGGACCTCCAGGTGGTGCGGATCCCACTCACCGATCGCACGGCCCGGCACCGGCAGCACCCGGCCCCCGGTGTCCCCGGCCGCGCTCCGCTGCAACTCCAGCAGTTCCTCCACCGGCAGCCTCAGCGCACGGGCCAGGGCGGCAACCGTCTTCTCCGAGGGGGCAGGCGCCGTCGGTGAGAGTGCCTGCGACACCGCCGTGCGCCCCAGCCCGGCACGCGCGACAAGGTCCTTCTGGTTCAGCCGCATGCGGGCCATCCCGTTCCGCAGTCTCCGCCGCAGCTCGGCCAGCGCAGCGTTCTGGTCGTTGTACTCGTCGTGCACGGTGCGCGCCCCCAGGACCGTCGTGTTCGCCGGTGTTCATCTTCCTCCCGGCGAACCACGGCGAACACCGCTTCCGCGACCTTCGATCACGTCAACACCCCCACTCCTACCGGGAGATTGCCGTGACCATCGCCATTGTCCTCCTCACCACCGCATTCGTGACCGTCGTCGCGCTGCTGGCAGCCGTCGGCGCGGGCAAGCTCGCCCGCATGGACAACGCCAGCTACCCCACGGCCCTCACCCGCGCCGCCACCACCTTCGTCGCGGTCATCACCCTCGCCGCCGTCATCGCCGGGACCCTCGCCGCCTTCCTCACCTGACGATCCCTGCTCAGTCTCGAAGTGCCCCGTTTGCGGCTGGTGACAGAGTTCTTACCGGCACCCCAACTTCCGCAGAAACGCCTCGTCGGCCGGGGTGAGGGTGAAGTAC
Organism: Streptomyces sp. NPDC093109; assembly: GCF_040701725.1. Lineage (NCBI taxonomy): Bacteria > Bacillati > Actinomycetota > Actinomycetes > Kitasatosporales > Streptomycetaceae > Streptomyces > Streptomyces sp. NPDC093109. The sequence goes on along the minus strand of NZ_JBFBEZ010000043.1, from coordinate 52,980 downwards.
CGAATCAGCTCGTCCTTGCCGATCGTCGGGAACGACCGCAGCGCCTCCAGCTCCTCATCACTGAACACCCTCGTCGCCATCCGCCCGCCCCTCCTACCACCGTCACCCGGTCAGCCCAACGAGCCACCCTGCACACGGCAACGGGCCGCTGCTCCGCCTTCTCCGAGATCACGCCAGATCAGGGGAGCCCCACGGGCTTAGCGTTGTTTTTTCGGCGGGAACTGCTGGGACCCCATCTTCCGTTCCGTGTCGGCCGACGGCGGCCTGGACGGCGCGGTGACCGCGAACGCCCGCCGACTGGGCATCAGCCCGTCCAGAGCCCGTGGCGACATCGTGCACATCGCTACCAGCCTCTACCGCAAGGGACTGCTCCGCCCCGCAGGGTGATCTTCAAGGAGAGAACGTCTTCTGAATCACCGGACAGTGTCAGATTCTGTTGGGAAGCCCGAAACCGACCTCAAGAACGCGGCGGACACGAAGTAGGGATTGCCAGCACCGCCCAGCACCTCGATCTGGACCGCATCCCCGTCGCAATCCATCACTCGGTACTCGTCGCCGACGCTCAGTCTCAGGCCGCTGCCGTCTCCGCCGTCGGAGACGACCTCGAAAACCTGGTCCTTCGTCGCGCAGGGCGCGCTCCTCTTCGCCAGAGCGGCCTTCGACGCTTTGACTGCCTTCTTCACTCCAGCTTCGGCGCATCGCAGGACCACGTAACCGCCCGTGGCAACCCCGGACCCGACGATGACCGTGGCCTTGGCGGGCCCACCGAGGCTTTTGACGATTGTCGTTATCGTCTGGTAGCCACCGAGATTACCCATTCGCTTCTTCCCCCCAGCTATGTCCGGCGATCCTATCGGCCGGTCTGCACCCGATCCGACCGTTCATCAATCGACCGTTTACCGAACACACGGCGTGGAGCCGCCCCGCGGCCCGGCTCCTCGTCGGAACCGTTCATTTTCCCGTTCATCAACTGCTAGCGTTCAGACCGCCGTCTGGAGACGTTTGATGAACGGAAGGGCTGCCCCGTGGCGCTTATCGGACTGGTCCGCGTCAGCACCGACAAGCAGAAGACACTGCGCCAGCACGACGCCCTCGATGCGATCTGCCTCAAGGTCTTCGAGGAGAAGGTCAGCGGCAAGCTCGCCGTGGACGAGCGGCCCGGCCTGACCGCCGCCCTGGACTACCTGCGCGACGGCGACATGCTCACCGTCCAGGAGGTCGACCGCCTGGGCCGCAACCTCCTCGAAGGGCTGATCGTCCTCAACGACCTCTTCCAGCGCGGCTTCGCCGTCAAGGTCCTGGAGGGCATCGCCGCCGGCGAGCACACCGAACGCTCCCTCATCCTGGACCTCGCGCTCGCGCTCGCCGAGGACCGGCGGCGCGACATCGTGAAGAAGACGAAGAACGGCCTCGACTCCGCCCGCGCACGCGGCCGCGTCGGCGGCCGCCGACCCGTCGTGGACGACGACAAGCGCCGCGTGATCCTCGCCCGCCGCGCCGAAGGCCAGTCCATCCGCGAGATCGCCGCCGCCGTCAAGGTGTCCGTCGGCGTCGTGCACAAGACCCTCAACCCTGCCCCGTAGCGACCACTTCCTACCGGTGGGTTACTTGCTCCCCGGTGTCTGGGCTAGGACTTCGGGGCCGTGAGTCCCGCGGGTTCACGCAAACTGAAGAGTCCTTGCCGGGAACCCAGAGGTCCGTCGTCATGCCGAACGGCATCGGACCCGCGAGTTCGACTCGAACCCGCGACCACGCCGCTTCCGGGCTCCGTGGACGGACAAAACGGTGAGCGGGCTAGCCAAGAGGGCGGCGGTAGCGCAACTTGTTGAGAGAGGCGCCGCCGGTGGAGTCCTCCACGGCTGCGCCGTCTGCGCCCCAGCCGGCGGCTTCGTAGAAGCGCCGGGCACGTTCGTTGTCTTCCAGGACCCACAAGGTGGCCTGTGTGTAGTCGGCCTGGCCGAGAGCCGCCATCGTGGCCAGCATCAGCTGCTTTCCGATCCCCGTGCCCCAGGCCTCGGGCATCGCGTAGAGCGTGCCGATTTCCGCGGTGCCAGGGATGTCCTGAGACGGGCCGAAACTTGCGAATCCGACGATCCCGGCCTCGGTTTCGGCTACCAGTACCCCCGACGATGCCCACCGTGTTTCCGTGATCCGTGTCCTCCACTCGGACTCTTCGCGGCTTGGGTCCATGGCATCGAGGTAGTGCTGGGGAACAAGACCGGCAAAGGCCGCTTGCCAGGAGCGCACGTAGGCACCGGCGACGGCTGACGCATCATCAGGCCATGCCTGTCGAATCTGCATGGCCGTCATTCTTCAAGTCCCGTCAGTCCGGGCCAAGTTCTTTTCCCGAGGGCGACGGTGAGTGCTCGGCTGCCTGATCCAGCAGTGCCCGCGCCGAGTCCGCGTAGCGGATGGCGGTCTTCTCGTCGATGCCGAAGACCAGTGCGAGGTGGAGCGGGTCGGCGCCGTGGGTGAGGGCTTCTTCGAGCTGGCGGTCGACGCGGAGCCGTTCGAGGGTGGCGGTGAGGTTGCGGGTGGCCCGGGTGGTCCAGAGCTTGCCGGCCGGGCCGAGTTCAACGGCGGTCTTCTGGGTGATCAGCAGGTGGGTGTTGGCCGTATTCGGCCAGCGGCTGCGGCGGTAATCGAGCCAGTCCAGGACCGCACGGCGGGTGAGGTCGTCGAGTGGGCGGACGTGGCCGCCGACGGTGATGCGCCGGTTGCCCAGGTCGACGTCGTCCAGCTGCATGGTGCGGATCATCTTCGGCCGTGCCGCGTGGACGGCGGCCAGGGCGACGATGAGCCGGATGTCTGGGGTGGTGGCCGTGGCGATGGCCTCGTCGATGTCCGCCTGGACGAGGGCCTGGAGGACGCCGCCGGTCTGCCGGGGGACACGGATGCGGATCGTGGGGTTGCGGAAGATCTGGCCGTTCTTCTTCGCGTGCCGGAACAGTGACCGCAGTGCAACGATCCGGCTTTCGCGCTGTTTGCCAGTGACAGCGTCCCGGGCCGTGATGATGTCCTCCCGGCTGACCTGTCGCAGGTGGTCGTAGCGGCTGGACCACTCCAGCAGCACCGGCTGGATCTCACCCAGGTAGGCCCATGTCGTATGCCGGGAGCGAGGCTCGGATCGCGGGCCACCGTTGAGGAGAGTGCGAACCCAGGCTTCGACGGCGCGATGGATGCCCGGGGGCATCCCGTCGAGCTTTCGCTCCAACCACCGGTCGACGGCGGGGGCCCGGTCGTCGGCGAACAGGCCGAGGCGGTCGAGGACTTCGGCGGTCCGCACGACGGGTAGCCCGCGGACTCGTAGGGCCGGGAAGAGCTCGGAGTATCGGATCGATTCACCTTCGCGGAAGCCGGACAGCACGATGACCAGGGCTCGGTTCACATCGCTGGTGATCCAGCGGCTCCAGCCGCGAGCCTCGCCCAGTGCCCGAGCGGCCTGCCGGGCCCGGACCAGCCATGGATTGGCCAGGTCGGCGTGGAGTTCGCGGTCGAACCGGCGGAAGTCCCGAGTGACGGTGAACAGTGTCAGTTGCGTTGACGGCGTGATCACGCGAGGCGGTTCGGGAAGTGGCGGCGGCTTCAGCACGCGCCGTCCGGCCTTGCCGACTCGCGGCCCGCCGTTCTTGGGCCGCTGGAGGTTCGCGAAGAACAGCTGCTGGCAGGTCACCTGCTGTAGGTACGGCTCGATCACCGAAGCTTTGCCGCTGGCCTTGATCGCCCAGGTCGCCTGGGCCCGGCAGAGGCGGCAGTAGCCGTGCTTGTCATCGACCGGGACCTGCCGCCGGCAGCCGACGCATGCGCCGACGGCGTGTTGCTGGCCGTAGGTGTAGCAGCCGCGGCAGAACCGGCCGGGCAGCTGCCCCCAGGCGAAACAGCCAGAGCAGGAGGCCGCCGGCTTGTTCTCGCTGATCTTCCCCATGGTGGTGTGACCAGGTCACATCGGCGGCAGGGAACGGCCGTCGCGGCGCTTGGGCACGACGGCCGGGGCCACCACGGAGCCGGTCGTGGCCTCTTGGACGACAGCCTGCTGACCGGGGCGCTTGACCTTCCCGGGCTCGGGAATCAGCAGATCGCTGATCTCACATCCGAGCACGACGCAGATCACGTCGAGGTCCTCCAGTTTGAGGGAGACCGGCTGGCCGGACCACAGGCCGGACATCTTCCCGGCCGAGATCACCAAGCCGTGTTCGGCCAGGCTCCGCTGGAGTTCGGACGCCTTCCAGATGCCTTTGTTCGCGGCGGTCAGCCGCAGGTTCCACTTCATTCCATCAGTCCTTCCAGCCGCTTCGCGGCCCGCTGCTGCCCGGACACCCAGGCGTCCTCGACCCGGGTCTGCTGGACGTGGATGTACCGCATCGTGGTGGCGATCCAGGAGTGCCCGAGGACCTCCTGGATCCCGAGCAGATCAAGACCCCCGAGATAGAGCTCGGACGCGCAGAAGTGCCGCAGGACGTGCGGCGTGAGCGTGTCGGACCAGCCGGGCAGATGGGCCTTTGCCGCGGCGGCCAGACCGTTGCGTAACGCGTCGTCGCCGACGCGGCGCGAGGAGCCGTCTGAGTTCTTGCGCTCGGAGGGGAACAGCGGGGCATTGGGACGGGTGTGGTCTTCGTCGAACTGGCCCCAGACGTCCTCGATGAACCACCGCAGCGTGCGGTCCGCGCCGTTGATCAGCGGCACCATCCGCTCGCGCGGGCCCGAGCCGCGGGCGCCCTTGCCGTGACGCACGTGGAGCTTGCCGAAGCGGCCCAGCTCCCACTTGATGTCGGCCAGGTCGAGCTTGCATGCCTCGCTCACCCTGAGTCCGACCTGCGACATCAGTTTCGCCGCGGTGTAGTTCCGCGCGGTCGGGGCGAACTTGCGGCAGGTCGCCAGCTCGCCGCCCCAGCCGCTAAACAGCGTTTTGATCTCCGGCTCTGTCGGCGGAATCCGCAGAGCCGCGTCCTTGGATCCCCGCGGCCGGTTCATCTCGTCGATCGGGCACTCGACGATCCGCCCGGTCATCCGATGGATCTCGACCTTGTGCCGCAGCTCCAAGAACAGGAAGTACGTGGTCAGCGCCTGCGCGCGGGCCAGCCGGGTGCCGCTCGGCGAGCCCCGCAGCACCTTCCCGAAGTACCCGTCGGCGTCGGCCGGCTCCATATCCCACAGCGGTCGGCCGAACCAGGCCCGCATCTGGTCCAGGTGCCCGACGTCCCCGCGGATCGTGCCGTCCGCCAGGCCCGCCGAAGCCCGCGCGAGCACGAAGCCGGCGAGCACGTCGGTCTCGAACTGCTCCAGCTCCTCAGCCGAGACCGGATCCCGGTACTCGCGCAGGTCGCGTACGGCTGCCAGCGCCAACCCGAGCCTCCTCACCTTCACCCCGATCACGGATCGATCGGACGAAATGAGAACGCTTCAAGAATCCTGAAGTTACGTCACCAGCTTGAAGAGCATCCCAAGGAGGCAGAACACCCTGGCCACGGGGACAAGGACTCGGCGGGGCTCAGGGGAACTCGCGGGATGTCGCACAGACGCACGCGTTCTACAGCGACGCGGCCGAGAAGATCCTCCGCGAGTTGGCCCGCTCGGAGCAGGCCGCCGTCGAGTCCGTCCGTCGCGTGCTGGAGGACGACCCCACCCCGGACCACGCCCGTGGTCTCCCCGGCCTCGGTACTGGCGGACTCTCGTAATCAACTGACGCCAGTTCCCCGTGGAACCCAACCTGCCGGTGACCGTGTGTGATCCCCAACGGCGTATCGGCTCCAGGTCCCGCCGGTCTCGTTGAGCCGGCGGGTGGTGGTTTGTCGTGGTAGCCGAGAGCGTTCGAGATGGTCCGGTCGTCGTTGCCTGCCCCGGTAGGGGCGGGAACCGAATACGCAGGAAAGGGGCCGCCGCCGGAACCGGCTACGCGCTCCGGGTCGGGAGCCAGGTGTCGATGACCTCGGCGACAAGGGCGGCGCCGCGGCTGTTCTGGTGGATGTGGTCGGTCGTGAGCACAAGACCTCGGCGCCGCGAGATCGTGTCGAGGCTGCGGCGCAGCACGGCGTGCCGGACCAGGACGCTGACGCTCGCCGCGGGCGTCGGGTCCCGGTAGGGGATCGGCGGCGGGTCCGCCTGGCGTAGTTCCTCGGTCTGGCGTTCGTGGAGCGGGAGGTAGGTCGCCTTGTTGGTGGTGGCGACCTCGGCGATCATGCGGCTGTACGCCTGTGATGCCCGTGCCGCGGCTCCGTCGAGTTGTTGGCCGAGGACCGGGAGGGACAGCAGAGCGATCGTCGCGTCGGTCTCCGTTCGCAGCCGTTCGACGACGGCTCCCAGGCACTGCTGGAACCAGCCGGCCGACGGGCGCTCGGGGAGTAGCTTGCGCTTCATGGCCCGCTCAACGGGGTAGCCGACGAGGTTCGCTCGGGCGTCGTTGGTCCCGATCAGCACGGTGATCACGTCGGGTGAGTCCGCGACGACAGCATCGAGGCGCCGTGAGAGGTTGTGGGCGAAGTCGCCGTTGACGCCGAAGCGGGCGAGCCGTACGTCGCCGGGAGGGCGGCGTCGTTCGAGAAGGTCCAGGTAGTCGACGCTGAACTGCGCGCGGGTGAGGCTGTCGCCGAGGCACGCGACACGGGTCGTCACGGTGTTCGCGGGCCGGACGTGCCGGCGTGCTCGGTCGGGCGGGCTTCGGTCCGGGGACGGTGGTCGGTGCCAAGGCCAGCGGTGATGGTCAGGATGGACGCCGGCCCCGCCATGTCGACCGCGTGCCATGTCCCGGCCGGGTTGACGGTGGCCTCGCCCGGCCCGAGCACAACCCGGTCGGGCACTCCGTCCACATCGCGGGTGACCGTCACCGACCCGCTGAGGCAGACGACCAGTTCGTCGCCGGCGGGGTGGCGCTCCCAATGGTCGCCGGGGCCGTCGCCGTCGAAGACCGTCACCATCCGGCCCTCGGCGCCGTCCGCCGCAACCGCGGCGCTGTAGGCATGGAGCACCTCCGGGTCCCAGGCGAAGCCCTCGACGGGTTTCGCTCTCGACCCCAGCCCGAGGTGCACGGGGGTGGTCCGCAGGTCGATGGCGTTGGGTTCGTGATTGACGAGTCTCATGCCGACGATCGTCACAGGACGGCAATCGGGTGGTCTTGAAGAAAAGGGAACGGAAGCCGACGCGATGGGCGGCGCGGTCGGCGACTACCCGGTCCCGAGCAGGACTTCGCCGCGACGCCATGCTGTCGGCGATCGGCCCGTGAACTCGCTCCAGTCCCGGACGAGATGGGCCTGGTCGGCGTAGCCGGAGACGGTCGCCACATCGGCCCACGGAAGCGGGTCGTGCGTGGTGGCCAGTTCGTGCGCGTGCTCGAAGCGCAGAACCCGGGCGAAGGTCTTCGGCGACAGGCCCACCTCACCGCGAAACCGCTCGGTGAGGTACCGACGGCTCCAGCCCAGTTCTGCGGCGACCGCCCCAACCTGGACGCGGCCCCGCGCGGCCAAGAGGCGACGCCATGCCTCGGCCACCTCGGGGCGCACCCGGGACACGCGGTCGCCGCCGGCGCCGCGGCCGACGGCTCGCAGGAGCAACTCGTCCAGCGCGGCGAACCGCGCGGCCCATGTCGTCGCCGCGCGGAGCCGGTCGACCAGCTCGACGCCGAGCGCTCCGAGAAGCTCGTCGAGTGGGACCAGTCGGTGGGCGAGATCAGCGGCGGGCATGCCGTAGACGGCCCGGGCCCCGAGCGGTGTCAGCGACACCTGCACGCCTTCCTGGCGTCCGTCGTGGTGGATCGCGACGGACCGGCGCATCAGACCGCCGGCCACGCTGCCGAATTGGGTGACCGGTGACCCGTCGTCGACGCCCGCCGCCACCTCCAAAGGGCCGGACAGACTGATCACCGCAGTGAGCACGCGGCCCGGCGGACCGCAGTGCACCCCCGCCGGGAACCCACGAAGATCGAAACCGACATACGAGCCGACGTACCGCCGCAAGGCGGGCGCCGGACGTGCATAGATCCTGGTGGCCCTATGGTCTTTCACCCTCGCAGTGTACGAACCGGCGGTTGGAACATCGGTACAGCGGTTATCGGCGACAACGGTCTTGATGTGAAGGGCTCCGGCGGAACCGTCCGCCGGAGCCCTTCGTACGGTCTCGCCGTTGGTCAAGGGCGAGTCCCTGCATGCCCTGCGCCGCCAGCTCCACTACGCCCGCGAGGGCAAGATCACCCGCCGTCAGCCCGAGCAGCAGAACGAGCAGGCGTGGTGCCTGACGGTGGTGACGAACGCGGTGGTCTGCTGGCACACCGAGTACATGGGCCTGGCAGTCGGCGAGCTGCGCGGGGCCGGCCGCGAGGTGGACGCCGAGGTCCTGGCGCACATCTCCCCGGCTCGCAGCTCGGTGGTGAACTACTACGGCTCCATCACCGTCGACTACGAACACGAACTGGCCCAGCTCGACGAGCAGGGACACCGGCCGCTGCGGACCGTTGGTACGGACGAGCCCGCAGCCGGGCTGTAGAGCGACGATCGGTCCCGGCGCCACCCCACGGGGAAGGGCGGTACACACCCCACCCCTTCGTGGAACCGGCCCTGGGTGGTCGGCGTCCCTCCATTAGTCCGCAAGATCGACTTTCCTGAAGGACCCGCCCATGACCGGTACGGCCGCCCGCTACCTCTATCTCACCCGCCACGGCGAGGCATCGTCGGACGAAAGTGAACTGACGGAGGCAGGCCGCCGCCAGGCCGCCCTGCTCGGGGAGCGGCTCCGTGGCGTCCCGCTGGCGGCGATCCACCACGGGCCGCTCGCCCGTGCTGAACAGACCGCCCGGCTGGTCGGTGAACAGCTCGACGGCGTCCACCGTCGGTGCTCCGATGCAGCCGGCGACTACATTCCCTACCTCCCGGCGCGCGAGGAGCTGCCGACCGAGGCGGCTGACGCCATGCTCGGGTTCCTAGACCAGTTCCCGGCTGAGCAACGCGAGCAGGGACCCGCCCTCGCGGCGGCGGCGCTCGCGGACTTCACTGGACCCGTCGTCGGCGACGAACCACGCCACGAACTTGTCGTCACCCACAACTTCCTCGTCGGCTGGCTCGTCCGAGCCGCCCTCGACGCGCCGAAGTGGCGTTGGATGGGCATCAACCACGCCAACGCGGCACTGACTGTCATCCGCTATGCGCCCGGCCGCCCCCCGTCGATCCTCCTCTTCAACGACTCAGGCCACCTCCCCGCCGAGCTTCGCTGGACCGGCTTTCCGCAGGAACTCCACGTCTGAGGCCCGGAGGTGAGATCGATGTTGATTCATTGAAGGGAGCGTCTGGCGCCTGTCGGTAAACGATCGAATGACGACAGGCGCCAGACGCGTCCAATGAACCCGTGCAATCCGGGGGTTCACGGCGGATCGAATCCAATCGGATCCGATGGTGATTGCTGACAGGGTTTGACGACAGGTAGGGTCCGATCCTCCGCACGGAAGGGGCCCTCGGTGGCGAACCTGGTCTACAAGCGGGTCTCGACCGACCAGCAGTCGACCGCCCGGCAGGATCTCGTCCTGGCCGAGGCCGGGATCGAGGATCCGGTCGTCTTCGAGGAGGACGGCGGCACCTCCAGCCGCCTCCACCCGCTCCAGCGCCCGAAGTTCCGCGAGCTGCTGACGTACGCGCGGCCGGGCGACACCGTGCACATCTCCGAGATGTTCCGCCTGGTGCGCGGCACCGGGCACATCCTCGACGTGCTCGACGTCCTGCACCGCGACTAGGTCGCCCTGCGTATCCACGACGGCGCGTTCTCCGCGATGGAGCTCACGGCCCGCCACCCGCGGACCGGAGAGCTGCTGTCCACGGTGAAGTTCATGGTGCAGACCCTCGCCGCCGCCGGCGAACTCCAGCGCGACCTCCAGCGCGAGCTGACATACGACGGGCTGCGGGCCGCCGAGGCCAAGGGCAACAAGGGCGGACGCCGCCCCGCCGTCCCGGCCGAGACGACCGCCGACGTGCGCACCGCCTACCTGGAGGGCCGCTCGATTGCCGCCCTCGCCCGGGAACACGGCGTCAGCCGCGGGGCGATCCGCACGGCCGTCGCCGACCTCCTGCCCGACGGCACCGCCATCGAGGAGGGCGCGTCAGCAGCGGAGCTGCCGGTCACCCTCGACATGCCAGGCAAGGTCGCCGACTTCCTCCGCGCCACCGAACTGGAGCCCGCCGAGCGGGCCGCGCTCGACCACGGGGTTACCGTGCGACGCGGTCAGGGCTACACCCTGCGCGTCAGCGCCGTCCCCGCCGTCCACCGCCAGCTCCTCACCCGCTGCCAGCCCCTCGACGGCACCCAGGGCGCACCGGCAGTCCCGGCACAGCGCAAGGCCCGCCGCGAGTACGAGAACCGGGTCAGCGCTCTCTGCCAGTGACCAGGACCGCGCTCCGGGCACCCCTCGGCGGGCATCCGCTGCGGCTGCCCTGATCCACCCTCTGAACTGGGCCGCAGCTGCTTAGCGTTGTTTTTCGGCGGGAACTGCTGGGACCCCTAAGTCGCCGCGCGGAGCGCGTCCTTTTCATGGGCACTGACCGCGCGTTCTTCCCCGGGACGCCCCACGCGGCGCCTGTCACCCCTTTGGGTGACAGGCGCCGCCCCCTCCCTCTATGCTATTAACAGGCCCTTGCCATCTTTACTCACGGGTTTCGTCCAGCCGATGAACTGCCGTTTCCGACCGCCGGCCGCCCCGACCGAGCCTCAGAACTCCTGCCCACTGCGCGAGGAGTCGCGTGCCGTTCGCGCCTGAACGGGGCGGAGAAGGGCTGTGAGCTGTGGTGATGGGGGCGGTACGGCCGCACCTATCACTGGTGATATGGGGGCACAACGGCCTGTTAACAGATTCTGCGGCGGAGAAGATGACACGGGATTTGAGAACCTACAGATTTGTAGGTTCTCGCCGCTCGTGTCGGATGCCGCCTTCATGACCTGCGGTTTCATCCGCAGTCTCACGACGTGTCGGACGCTGGAGTCTCACGCCCGTGTCGTTTCCTCGACGGTCCGCGCCGGGCGGTTCGGGCCGCCGGTCCTCTGACCTGGGCGGTCTCACGGCCGGTGTCGCATCCGCCGTCGATCCGACATTGGTCGTGAGATTCCGACACGGGATTTGAGGTCCCACAAGATTCCGATCAGGTCTGCGCCATGTCGACGAACCGGCTGTAGTGCAGCTGGTTGGCGATCGTGATCGTGGCGGTCGGCCCGCCTCGGTGCTTGTCGATGATCAGGTCGACCTCGCCGGAGCGGGGGCTGTCCTTCTCGTAGGCGTCCTCGCGGTGGAGGAGCGCGACGATGTCCGCGTCCTGCTCCAGCGAGCCGGACTCGCGCAGGTCGGCCTTGGTGGGCCGCTTGTCGGCGCGGAGCTCGGGGCCGCGGTTGAGCTGGGCCAGGGCGATGATCGGCACCTGCAGCTCCTTGGCGAGCCGCTTGATGCTGGTGCTGATCTCGGCGACCTCGCGTTCGCGGGACTCCGGGCGGTGGCCGACAGTCATGAGCTGCAGGTAGTCGATGACGACCAGGCCGAGGTCGGGCCGGCGGGACTTCAGCCGGCGCAGCTTGGCCTGGATTGCGCCCAGGGTGTTCGCCGACTCGTTGATGTAGAGCGGGGCCTCGCTGATCCGGGGCGTCGCGCGCGCCAGGCGGGTCCAGTCGTCGTCGGTGGTGGTGCCGTTGCGCAGGTGGTGCAGGGCGACCTTGGCCTCGGCGGACAGCAGGCGCATGTTCAGTTCGTCGACGCCCATCTCCAGCGAGATAAACGCGGCGGGGACGTTGTGCTTGACCGCGCAGGACCGGGCGACATCCATGGCGAAGGTGGACTTCCCCATGCCCGGACGCCCGGCCACCACGATCATCTGGCCGGGCTGGAGCCCACTGGTCAGCGAGTCGAGGTCGGTGAAGCCGGTGGAGATGCCGGTGACACCGCTGCCGTTCTTGGCCTTGTCGACCAGGTCCAGGGTGTGTTCCAGGGTCTGAGCCGGGAGTACGAAGTCGTCCTCCTTTCCGGTGCCCTCGACGACGGCCGCGATCTTCGCTGCGGCGTCCGCGACGATGTCGTCGATCTCGCCCTCCGCGGCGAATCCGGCCTGGGTGATGGAAATGCCGGCCTCGATCAGACGCCGCAGGATGCCCCGCTCACGGACGATCTCGGCGTGGTAGACGGCGCTGGCAGGTGTGTCGACGGACTGGACCAGGGCGTGGAGGTAGGACGCTCCGCCGACTCGGGAGAGCTCGCCCCGCCGCTGGAGCTCGGCACCGAGCTGGATGGGGTCGCACGGCTGCTCCTGGGAGTGCAGTTCGACGATGACCTGGTGGACCGTCGCGTGGAGCGGCCAGTAGTAGTCCTCCTCCTTGACGATGTCCTGGCAGTCGATCGCGGCGCTCCGGGACAGCATCATGCTGCCCAGCACCGACATCTCGGCCTCCCGGCTGTGCGGAGGGACCCGCTCGAAGGCCCGGGCCTGGACGTCGTCGGCGCCCGTCGACTGAGGCGGTACTACAGTCATCAGTGATCTCCTGGTGAGGTCGTACGGCGTCCGGGCCTGCCAAGGTTCCCCGGACGCCGTTTGTGTTCCGCCGACGGGGTTCAGAAGGTGGGCTGACGGAGCGACGCGAACAGCTCGCTCAGGCTCTGGGTATTGCCTGGCATCGGGGTCTCACCAGCCGGGGCGACGCCCTGGTCTGCCGGAGCCTCCGTGGTCGGGGTGGCCGCGACAGCCGCAGGGGCTTCGTGCTTGCAGAAGGCAACCTTGTCGCCCACCTCGATCTGGCCGTACGGATCGCACCAGCCGCACGCGTCGATCGCGTCCTGACGGGTGAAGACGTCCGCCCGCTGGGCCGGGACGACCCGCTGCGGGGCCTCATGCCAGGTCATCGCGTCCTCGATGACCTTCCACTGCGGCTTGTTGCGGCCCATCCACTCGGCAACCCGGCACAGGTGCTCGGCGGAGTGGCCGGCGGCCAGGAGCTCAGCCGCCTCGGCCGCGATGACAGCTGCTCGCTTCGGCAGGAACGCGTGTCCAGCCGCTCGCAAGCCCGTGGCCCAAGCGTTGACGACGGGAGTCGCGGCGGAGGTCTGTGGCTTGTCGGGCGAAGCGCCGCTCTCTCTCTCGTTCTTCGGCGCAGCCGCCTCTGGCGGAGCCTCTGCGACGGCCTGCAGAGGAGAGAGAGATTGGTCTGGTTCTCCTTGGTCTCGTTCAACCCCCTCCCCAGGGGGTACCGAACCCCCTCCAGCGGGGGTACGTACCCCCGCTGGAGGGGGTACGGAAGTCCGCCAGGACCGGCGCTACGAACAGCTCGACGGCCGGGAACGCGGCCTTCGCCTTCTTCGCGGCGGCGCGCGCCCTGGCGACCTTGTCGCAGTGCGCCTTGAGGCCGTCGTGGACGGCTGCGAGCCACTTGTCGAACTGGGTCTCGCGCTCCTTGCGGGCCTCGGCCGACTCGCCCTTCGGGCCGCGGTTCAGCGCGTACCACTGGCTCGTCGACTGGGCGCCGGTGTGGGAGGCCGGCGGCGTCTGGTGGACGATGTAACGGTTCCGGCGGACGAGGCCGATCATCGTGCGGACCACTTCGATCGCGCCGATGACCTCCAGCTGGAGCATGTACTTCGTCACGTTCTCCGGCTTCTTGAGCTGGAGAATCCGCGCCAGTGCGGCCAGGCCCGGCCAGACCTCGGTGTCGTCACGGACACTGGTGTTGATGTGCGCGGACAAGCCCCAGTACAGAGTCCGGGCGTCGGAGTCCACACCGGAGAACAGCACCCAGTCGCCGAGCTGGCTGAACGGGGCGCGTCGGCCGAGGCCGACCTCAAGGGTCTCGTCGAGTTCGTTCGGGTCGTTCAGCCGCTCGCTCACAGGGCCACCGCCTGGGCGGCCGGGGCGGACACGGCACCGTTCGCAGCTGCGGAGACTGGCGTCGCGGGCTGCGCTGTGCAGCGTCGGCGGGGGTGGTACATGGGGTGCGTTCTCTCCCAATCAGGGTGAGAGCCGCACGTCGGTGATCTTCACCAGGTAACCGGACGGGCCTAGGGGTGGTGCTGCGTAAAGGCCGGTCAGCCGGTTACCCTGGCAGTGGTGACTGGGCCCCAAGGGGTCGGGAGCCCGGCGTTACCGCCGACGTACGACTCAGGGGACGTGGCTTTGTAGGGCTGGAATCTGAGTCAGCGATTGAGAGGGCCGTTCCTGTTGGCGCAGGGACGGCCCTCTGCGTTTACGGGGCGCGTGCGGTCATGATGACCATGGTGGCGTCCTTTCGCCGGTTGGGGAAACCGGCGATGAAGTGGTAGTTGAGCCGATAGAAGGCATCGGCGCGGCCGGTGATCGTCGGGCCGGGGACCGGAGCTGTGCCGTACCGGGTATTCGGTACAGATACCCCGAGATCCCGCCTTCCGGGAGAGAACTCGCGACGCAGTCCCGCCGCACAGGAAGTGCGCGCCGCCACCGGCGTGTCGCCGTGTTTCGCTGGCCCACGGGCAGCGGGTACGCGTAGCCTGCTGAACATTGCAGGCACCTCCTTGTCAGGTGCTTGTCGCGGCGCCGACCACCACAACCGGCGAGCGCGACCGACAGGCCCCCCACAGGGGCCTGTTTGCGTTTCGCGGGCCATTCTCCCCCGTCCGGCGGTCACGTGTGGTCAGCGGGTCGATTCGGAGTGTCGCCGGGGTCCGGCGGTCGCCGTTCCAGCGCGGAGAGCACCGGCTCCAGGCGCCCGTCGTAGACCAGGTGCGGTTCGTCCGGCCCCGGAGCGCGGAAGCGGCGCGCGTGCCGCCGTAGGTCGTCCTCGCTGAAGTACATGGCGTTGGGGCTGTCGAAGGTCGCCCGGTTGCGTTCCTCGATCCGCTCCCACAAGGCGTCGAGATCGCCGGGCAGGTACAGGAGTACGACGTTGGCGCCGGCCTTCTCTCCCACCTCGCGCCATTTCTCGCGCTCATCGACCGTCCAGAACCCATGATCCATGACGACATCGCGGCCGTTGACCAGGGCGGTCCGCAGCTCGGTGGTGATTCGCGCGAGGATCGGGCGTTCCCTGACGAGATACTCCCCGCGCGGGAAGTCCCGCCCGTAGTGGCCGTGTTCCTGCCAGACCCGCTCGTCCGGGCACAGGCGCAGAAAGCCCTGGCGCTCCAGCTCCAGGGCGAGCGTCGTCTTCCCGGAGCCGGGGAGGCCGGCCATCAGGACGAGCTTGGCCGGACCGGTCCGCCGTTCCACCATCACGCTCCTGTCGTCCGGGGCCGAGGTGCCGATGAGGGTGTCGTCGTGGGGCAGGGCGGTCATTCGCTGACCTCCTGCTTGGTCCAGCGGCGACCGGGGCCGCCGATGTCGACGCCGTACTCGATCGTCATGCCGCTGGTGTCGACGATCCGGACCGTCAGCACGATGATGGCGGCCTTTGTGTCTTCGGGGATCTCAAGCGGCCCGGCGTCGGCCGGTGTGGTGGTCCGGGCCCACATGGAGCTGTACCGGCGGGCGACCGGACGGCCGGTGTGGCGCGTGATCATGTCGATCGACGTGCCGTTGCTCAGCCGTCGGCCCATGGCCAGTTCGGGCAGTTCTTCGGCGAAGACCGCCGGAATCCATGACGTCGAGTGACTGATGACGTCACTGTCCCGCTCGTCGCGGTAGGTACGGGAGCGGCGGAGCACGAGGTCGCCCGGCGCGATCTCCAGAGCTTCGGCCACGTCCGGGGGCGCGGAGACGACGCCTGCCATGTGGGAGTCGGAGCGCTCCCCGGCCCGCCAGGACGATCCGGTGACCTTGCTGCGCTGTTCACGTTCGGCGGCGGTCGCCAGGGTGGTGCGCTCCCGTACGACCGTTCCGTGGCCACGCGACGAGGTGACCAGCCCGTCGGCTTCCAGCGCCTTGTACGCGGCGTGGACGGTGGTCTTGGACCCTCTCCCGGCGCTGACCTGGTCCTCGATCTTGGGCAGGCGGTCCCCGGGCGCGTACTCGCCGCTGGTGATTTTCGCGGCGATCTCGTCGGCGAGGACTTTCCACTTGGGCGGCATGTCCGGTGATCTCCTCCTTCTCGGCGCCCCCAGTGAACCACAATCCCGGGACTAGAGGGCATGGTCTTTTAATCCTGGGAATGACGGGCCGCGATGATTGACAGCGTGCCGCAATCCTGGGAATGTCATTCCCGGCAAGGCGACGCCGAGTGAGTGCAACTCACGAAGTGTGACGGCACAGCCATGCCAAAAACGGCGACACCGGACCGCCTCGGAGCTGTACCGAGCCCGGTGTACCGAGAAGAACTCAACAGAGAGTCGAGAAGTAAGAGAACAGCCTTTGCGCTGGTGGTGGCCGTGCGGGCCGCCAGCGTGAGGACGTCCGGACGGATTCGGTCCGGCGCATCGCCTGTACGGGATGTGCCGTGGCCGTGGCCATCTGGCCGACCCGAATGGGCGCAGCCCCGGATCAGGTGCGGACACACCCCCGGGGCCACTTCGGAATCCATCTCACCCAAAGGAGTGGAACCGCGTGAACAGCATGACGCAACCGATCACGATCAAGCGAATCCCGCTTGCTCCCGGCACGGCCGCCACCCGGATCGGACTGTCGATCGAGCTGGGGCTCGACATCGACCTGGTCCTGGGCGCCGAGTACGACATCCCCTCGACGCTGACGGACCTGGAGCGGCGCGAGGCGCTGCTGCTGGCCTTCACCGAGGAGTACACCCGCCGCGAGGCGCTGCGCGACATGGTCGCCGCGGGCTTCGCCGACACCGGGCACGCCGCCGCGTACCTGGAGGTCATGGCCGGGGTCCTCGACGACGTCGAGGACGAGGACAACCGCCGCGGCTACGAGCAGGACGAGCTGCTGGTCCGGGGGTGGGCGGCGTGACCGAGGCCGAGCGCAAGGCGATGGAGCAGAAGAACAGCGACAAGAACAAGCAGTCCTCGGGTCACCAGTTCGGCAAGAACGAGTGCGGGGAGCTGACCGCATGACCATCAACGACATCACCGCCGCCGCCCCGCTTCGCGCCGAGGCCGTCACCGACGGGGTGCAGGATCTGGTCGCCGAGTCCTTCACCGTCTTCGGTGAGGTCCAGGACCTTGCCCGGCTCGGGGTCCAGGTCTCCGTCACCGTCTCCCCCGGCACCATCACCGCCGACATCGTCGTCGGCCGTGAGGCCGCCGGCCTGCTGCCCCACCTGATCCGGGAGCTGGAGGACAGCCGGATCACCCGGACCCCGGGCGGCGCCCGGATCGTCGGCGCGATGTGCCAGGGCAACGTCCTGGTGGGGATCACCGTCTCCAGCGCGTACGTGACCGTCGCCGACCTGGAGGAGCTGGTCGGCACCGTGGCGTACGGCACCGCGGGCCGCGCGGAGCGTGCGGCATGAGCATGTTGTCCCTGCTCAGCGGCCGTGCTGTCCGCGCGTTCCGGCGGACCCACGGCGACATCGAGAGCTGGACCGGCGACGACTTCGAGGTCTTCCAGGACCTGCTCACCGCCGCCCACACGAAGCCCGGCCCGCTGCGGCGGCTCCGGCTCCGTGCGCGGGCCGTGGCGCTCCTGGTGTACGCCATGCCGCTTTACGCGGTCGCCGAGCTGACGCACGCGGTGCGCGGCGATTACTGGCGTCGGCTGGACCGGCACCTGGACCGCCTCGACGACTGGTGCTCGGTCGCGGAGGAGGCGTGCCTCCGGGCCGGTGACCAGGCGTTTGTGACCCGGGCCGGTGACCTGACCGACCGGTACACCGACGCGGTCTGCCGGGCGAGCGACCGCGTCGCCCGGGGCTGACCGGCCCCGTCCCGCCACGGTGGCCGCCCCTTCGGGGGCGGCCACCCGTATGAAAGGAGTACGGAGTGGCGGCCACAGCCACCCGGAAGAAGACGGCGGCCCGCAAGTCGCCGACCAGAACGACACCGCCGCAGCCGCGCCGCCCGCCGGCGGCTGCGGTCGCGCCGCCGGGCCCGGAGGTGCGGGAGGAGGCGGACGCGCGGCTCGCGGACATGCGGGACCGGGCGGCGGACCTGATGGACGGGGCCGCCGCCGTTCTCGACAACGCCCGGCGTACGGCGGCCGATGAGACGGCGGCGCTGCTCCGGTCCGCCGAGGACCGGGCCCGTACGATCCGGCAGGCCGCGGCCGCCGACGCCAGGCAGGTCCTGGCCGAGGCGGTCGAGGAGGCCGGGGAGCGGCTGCGCCGGGCCGAGGGCGACGCGGACGGGATCCGCGCCGCCGCCGGCCAGGATGCGCGGCGCGTCCTCGACGCTGCCCGGATCGACGCGGCAGGAGAGAGCGTGGAGAGCCTGGCGGCGGCCGAGGCGGAGGCGAAGGCCTTGCTCGGGGAGGCGGAGCAGAAGGTCAAGGTGCTGCTCGCCGATGCCGAGGACCGGGCCGCCGAACTGGTGGCCCTGCGCCGCGCGTCGGCGGAGGCCGCCTACCGCACCGCGCTGGAGGACGCAGCGCGGATCGTCGGCGCGGCCCAGGACCGGGCGACGGAGGTCAAGGTCGCCCGGGCGGGGCTCGATGCCGAGCTGGAGCTGACCCGGCGGTCCGCACGGCTGGACCTGGACGAGGAACTCGCCGAGCGGCGCGCCTCGATCGAGGACGAGCTGACCCGCTGCCGCAGGGAGGCGGACGCCGCTCGTGCCGAGATCGAGGCCGGGTTCACCGGCCTCGGCACGAAGCACGAGCTGGCCCGCCAGCAGCAGATCCAGGATCTGGCCGCCGAGCTGGAGCAGCTGCGTACGACCGCGGCCGCCGAGAACAGGGCGATCGTCGAGAAGGCCGGCGAGGAGGCCGACGCGATCCGGAAGGCAGCCGCGAACGAGGCGGCCAGTGCCACCGGACGGGCCCGGGCACACGAGGCGGAGGCCGAGAGGAACCTCGCCAAGGTCCGGGAGGCGGCCAAGCGCACGTCGAAGTGGCAGGGGATCAGCAGCCGGGGGTGGCGGGCGGCTCCGTGGGTCGCGCTCGCGGCCGGTGTCGGCCTCGCGGCCTCCGGCGAGTTCGCGCTCGCCCGGCTGGTGGGCTTCCACCAGTACGTGGCGCCGCTGTTCCCGCTCTCCGTCGACATCTACGCGGTGGTCGCGTTCAAGAAGAAGTCCGATGTCGGCCCGGCGCTGTCGATCATGGCCGCGTCCAACCTCGCGTACCACCTCGCCGAGCGCGGCGGAGTGAACGAGCCGGGCAGCGACCCGAGGATCGTCCTCGGGCTCACCGCGCTCGTCGTGGTGACGTTCGTTGTCATCATCTGGCGCGTGCACCGCCTCCTTGGCGACCACGACGAGGAGACGCCCGTTACCGGTGCCGTTACCGGTGCCGTTACCGGTGACCCCGGCTTCACCGCCACCGGTAACTCCGGCTCTGCCGGTGGCGGTAGCCCGGGCGGTAACTCCGGCTTCACCGGTAGCGGTAACCCCGGATCTACCGGTACCGGTAATCCGACCGGTACCGGAAGCGGTACTTCGACCGGTACCGGAAGCGGTAGGCGCGGCTCTGCCGGTGCCGGTAAGTCCGGTACTGCCGGTGGCGGTGGCCGGGCCGGTAAGCGCGGCGCTGCCGGTGGCGGTAAAGCCGGTGCTCACCGGCCGAGGGACGAGGAGCGTGCGGCGGTACGGGCCCGGGCCACCGAGCTTCTCGCGGTGGGCGAGACGCCCTCGCCTACCGCTCTCGCCGCCGAGTTCGGCATCACGGACACCGAGTGGGTCCGCAACCAGATCCGCGCCGTCCGCAGCACCTGATGCGGCGGCGGTAGTACGCACCGCGGGCAGGGCCCGCCATCTGCCCCCGAAGACGGCGGGCCCCTTCCCCCGAGAGGAGATCAACCCGTGCCCGAGATCGAGCATGTGAAGCAGGACGTTCTCAACCGCGTCCCGGCGGAGTTCCGGCCGCTGCTGAACCTGGAGCGGCTGACCGCCTGGACGCTGGACCGGCAGCGCGAGCACACCGCGGACCTGTCCGCGTACGAGGCGGCTCACGCGGCGTTCGACACCGCGCTGCGCTCGCAGTACGTCGACGGCGACGGCAAGTTCGCCGCCCGGTGGCGGGCCAGGAAGGTCAACCGGCACTGGAAGACGCTGGCCAGGGCGTCGCGGGACGCGGCGAACGCGTCGCAGCAGCTGCGTACCGCCTACGCCGACCACGTCCGTACGGTGGCCGCCCTGCCCGCTCAGCGTGAGCAGAAGGCCCTGGAGCGGGCCGAGCGGCGCCGGTGGGGCGGCGAGATCGCCGCGAAGAGCCTGCACAAGACGGCCGCCGCGATGGCGCGACCGGCGCAGGGAGAGGCCCAGGCCGGTGAAACCGCTGGTCAGGGGCCTCCCGCCCCGGCCGGAGCGCCGGTGCGCGGTATCGGTGACCTGTTCAAGAAGGGGGCCTGACCCCGGTGGCGACGATCAAGGAAGTCCGTAAGGCCAACAAGCGTGATCACTGGGCCGCGCGTCAGCAGCAGCAGCTGGAGGCGCGCGGCTCGAAGGGGCTCGCCGAGGCGTGGTGGGACCGGACGAAGGCGGCGTGCACGAAGCGGGACGCGGCGCGCGGCCCGGAGGATCCGGACCCGTGGCAGGAGCTGGCTCGCACGCTGGAGAACTTCATCGAGCATCACGCCAAGTAACCATCATCACCATCATCATCACGGCGGGCGGGCCGGATCGGGGCTCTCAAGGCGGGCGCGCGGGCGCATGGGCGCGCGGGCGCGCGGGCGCGCGAGGATGCCCCATCCGGTCACTGTCTGTCAAGTCAGGAGGACCCGTGGATGACGACGAAGACCGGACGGTTCTGACGTTCCGGCCGAGGGGGGCTGTTCCTCCGGGGCTCCCCCCGCTGCCGGACGACGACGAGGATCCGCCGACGCCACCCGCCGCCCCGCCGCCTTCCCCGGCCGACGAGCCGGGGAGCGGCGGAGCGGATCTCGTTGCGGCGCGTACCCGCCGGTCGGCGGCCGATTCACTGGCCGCCCTGACCGCCGGGCCGCCGTCCCTTCCCCCGCTCCCCTCCGACGGGCCCGCGACCACCACGGTGGCGCTGCGCTCGGAGGGCCTCGGGGACGGCGAGGGCGGGCGGGATCCGGAGGCCCCCGGGCTGGGGGCGCTGGGCCTGTCGGCGGTTCTCGCCGTGGCCCTGGCGGCCCTGCGCGGTACGGCTACGGCCGTACAGGACTGGCGCCAGCGCCGCCTGGAGCACGAGGCGGAAACCGCGCCGCTGCGCGAGGCCCGCCTCAAGCACCGGCTCGCCGCCGAAGAGGCCCACGCCAAGCACGCTCTGGCGATGGCGGGTCTGAACGACCAGGCCGCGCAGAAGAAGGGTGTCCCCTCCAGCAGCGAGTTCGGCCGCAGGTCCGCCGGCAGCGGCAGTGGAGGAGGCGCTGGGGGCGGCGGAAGCCGGGGAAGTTTCGGCGGCGGCCGCGGCCCGTCCGCCGGCGGCAGCGGCAAAGGTGCCGGTGGTACCGGTAGCGGTGGCGGCAAAGGTGCCGGTGGTACCGGTGGCGGTTCGGGCCGGTCGAATTCGGGCTCGGTGGGGACCGGTGGCGGCTTCAAGGGGCAGTCCGGAACCTCGGGCTCCGGGGCAGGCGGATCGAAGGGATCCTCGGGCGGCTCGCAGGAGCAGCGCTCGAAGGACAAGGGTCCGAAGGCGCCGGGCAAGGCGTCCGGCGGGATCAGGTCCCCGTTGAACGGCAAGTCGTCGCACGCGTCTGCCTCCACCCCGACGCTGGAGCGTGCGAGGGGACGCAACGAGAGGGCCGCCGCCCGCCAGGACGCGAAGATCCAGCGGCGCGGCGCCGACCACGCCGCCGCGCTCGACGGGCGCAACCGCGACCGCGACCAGGCACGCGACCGCAAGCAGGCCGTCAAGGAAGCCCGGAGGGTGGCGAAGGAGAACCGGGCGGCCGAGAAGCGGGAGAGGAAGGAGGAGACCGCGGCCGCCGAGCCCGAGCGCACCACGCTGGCGCAGGCCACCACAGAGGAAGCCCGGCGGCGGCTGGAGAAACGCCGGGGGAAGCTCGCCCCGCCGGTCCTCAGCAAGACCGGGAAGAAGGACGACAAGACCAAAGGCGGCGCCGGGGACAGTACGGCCCCGGCCGCGCCGAAGGTCGACCTCACGAAGAAACCCGCCCCTGCTCCCGCCGCTGGTTCCGGGCCCGGGCCGAAGGTCAACCTCACCAAAAAACCGAAGCCGAGCACGGTATCGGCCGGGCCGAAGGTCCGGCTCACCAAGAAACCGAAACCGGGCGCGGCGGGCGGGGCCGGGCCGAAGGTTGATCTCACGAAGAAACCGAGGAAGCCGTCGGCGGGCGGGAAGGGTCCGGCCGGCCCCGGCAGGAAGAAGGCCCGGGTGGGGAGCAAGGGCAAGAAGTCCGCCGGCACGGGCCCGGCCATGGGGCCGTCCGCCCGCCGCAAGGAACGCTGTAAGGAACGGGCGCGCCGGGCGGACGAGCGGGCGCGAGCCGGGGCCGCGGCGGGGGACTGGTTCACCGGTCCTGATCCGGACGGGTCCTGGCTGCCGCCGCGTGAGGAGCGCCGCAGCGCCTACGAGTCGATGTGGGACACCGATCCCCAGCAGGAGTGGACGGCAGAGAGCCTCCACGTTCCCGTCTCGCAGGCCCGGCGGTGGGATCCCGCCGCCGTGACGACCGGGGCGCGCGGCCTGCCCGCGTCGCCCAGCAGCACGATCACGAAGGAGGCGCGCGTGAGCGCAGCATCCGTGTCCGTTCCCTCCATGCGGGACTCGGCGTCAGCCGAGCACATGACGGAGGTGACCCTCGACGACGTCCTGGACAAGCTGGCCGATGCCAAGGACGAGTGCCTGACCACGTACGACGAGTGCGCGGTCCTCGCGCACCGGGCGGTCCAGCTCGGTGACGCGCTGCGGGACCTGGCCGCCGAGCTGGCGGAGCGGCACAACATCATCGGCTGCCTCACTTCGCGGGCGATGTACCGCCTGGCGGAGTCGATGGACCTGCTCAGGGTGAAGGCGGAGGCGATGCGGGCGCAGTCGCTCGTCGCCGCGGAGTCCGTCGAGCTGGCGCACGACGAGATGCATGACGCCTACCGGCCCGTGCAGCAGGCCGCCGTCGACGCGGGCCTGCACATGCCGTCCGCCCGTATCCACAACGAGGACTGAGGTGACCATGAGCGACCTGGTGCCGTACAAGGCTCCCCCGCTGCCGGTGAAGGGCGGGCGGCTCGGCTTCCTCGGCCTGGCCGGGAAGATGACGGCTCTCGCTACCGCGGCCCTGGCCCTCAAGGAGGGGCTGTGGGTGCTCAAGCGGCGGATGGAGAAGGACGCCGACGACGCCGACCGGCTCGCCGAGATGTGCGCGGAGGCCGAGGTCGAGCCCCGGTTCACCGCGCTCATCACCGACTCGGGAACGGCCCTGCGCGCGGTCGCGGAAGCGGCGGCCGGAGTGGCCGGGGCCGCCGACGAGATGGAGACCAACTCCCGCGGATTCGTGGACGCCCACGAGAGCGAATACCGGGGCGTCTACGAGGCGGTGCAAGCCTCCGGCGTGCAGCAGGCGAAGGCGGGCTTCTACCGCAAGCGCTGAGCACCGAAAAAAGAAACACCAGCACAACCGCTATCAGCCCCGTTAGACCCAACGGGCCTAATAGCGGCCTGGGGGTCCGGCGATTGAGCCGGGCCCCTCCCCCCTTTCCTTATTCGCCACGGACCGGGAGACGCAGTGACGACCGAAATGCTGACGGCCGAAGAGGCCGTGCCCGCCCCCGACCGGGGGCTCACATCCCATGCCGCCCGCCGCCTCGCGCTCGCCGAACGCGTCCTGTACGGGACCGCCGGCACGTGGGCCGCCGTCGGGCCACTGACGGACGTGCCGTGGTGGGCGCACGGCACGGTCGTTGTCACCGGCGCCCTGTCCGGCTACCGGCTGTGGCGGCAGACCGCCCGCGAGGACGGGCCGGGCCTGCTGCTCTCCACGATGCGGTCCCTGCCGGTCCTCGGCTGGTCCGCCGCCTACACCGCCGGCCTGCTCGCCCCGGTCCTCCACTACCCGAGCGGCTGGCCGATGCTCGGCGCGGCGGCCTGGACGGCCGTGATGATCCCGATGGTCCCCTGGACCCGCTCGCGCGGCCTCGAGCGCGCCATCATCGCGCAGCTGCCCGAGTACGCCGGAGAGACCGCGCTCGTCCCCGCCGGAGAGACCGCGCCCGCGCCGACCACCTACGAGGGCCACCTGCGGCAGATGTGGGCGCTGTCCCCGTCGACCGGCGGGAGCGAGCTGTGCCAGATCCACCAGTACGACGAGGACCGGCCCGACTTCGAGGCGATGATCCTCGCCCCGGCCGGGCAGGCCGTCCCCGCCACGGTCAACCCCAAGAGCGTGGCCGCCGTGTTCGACGTGCCGCCGGCCACTGTCACGCTCCAGCCGGTCGACGGCTTCGGCCCCGGCCGCCTGGCCGTGCGCGTCGCCCCCTCCGCAGCCGAGGGCGACGCGGCGAAGTCACGCCTGGAGCAGCTGTGGCAGAGCCGGGTCTCCGGGCCCGGCGGAATGCTCCCCGGCATGGAGATGGCCGACCACCGCATCGACGAGGACCGCATCCGCATCCTGGTCGAGGCCGAGGACGACGCGATGATCCACCTGCCGCGCAAGAAACTCGCCCGGGCCCTTCACGTGGACGACCCCGACCTGGTGATGGTCGAGACCGACGGCATGGCCCGCGGCGTGGTCACCATCTACCGCGAGCACCCGCTCATCAACATCCGCGAGGCCACGGCAGAGGACCTCACGATGGGCCCGGACGGGCTCATCCGTATCGGCCTGCGCCACGACGGCCGCCCGTTCAGGATGGCCCTCTACAGCCCGGAACTCGGCGGCCTCACCGACCTCGCGGTCGGCGCCATGGGCTCCGGCAAGTCGGTGTTCCTGCTCACCGTGCTGGCCGCCGAACGCCTCAGCGGCGTCATCTCCCTGGTCGCCGACGCGCAGTCGGGCATGTCGCTGCCCGAGGCAAAGGGCCGCGTCCACCACTTCGGCGCCGGCATCGCCGCGCTCGGCGCCACCCTCGCCGCCGCCTGCGCGGTCGCCGACTACCGCGAGCAGGTCTCCTCCGCCAACGGCTGGGGCTCCTTCACCCTCGGCTCGCCCTGGCGGCTGGTGAACGTCACGCTCGACGAGATCAACATGGTCCTCGGCGAGCACGCCCTGGTCCCCCCGGAGTTCCGCAAGTGGGTCACCGGGATGGTCGCCCGCCTCCAGCAGACCGGCCGCAAGTTCGGCTTCGGGATCCGCTTCGCGGGCCAGTCCATCCACGTCACCGACCTCGGCGACGCCGAGAAGATCCGCGCGAACGCCAAGCAGGGCCTGGTGTGGATGGGCCGCGTCAACAGCACCATGACGCAGTCGATGGCCTCCGACATGGTCAGCGACGGCACCGAGATCTCCGCCATCCGGCCGTTCTTCGGCAACGTCTCCGACGAACTGTTCGCCGCCTGGGACGGCAAGGAGACCCCGCCCGGCCCCGTCACCGCCGGCATGGCCTGGGGCCTGCAAGGCGGCCGCGCCGTCCTCATGCGGGTCTTCAAGGCCCTCAAGAAGGACAAGACGTACCCGCACCTGATCAGCCTGTTCGAGACGGCCCCGGCCATCCCCGGCTTCAGCCCGGAAGAGGACCGGATCTTCCAGGCCGCGTACGCCGAGTCCCTGGCCGCCGCAGAACGCTTCCTCACCGAGGGCGCGTCCGGCGACGACGACGAGGAGGACGGCGGCAAGAAGGGCAGGACCAAGCGGCCCGCCGGCCCGCCCCGCATCTCGGTGCCCACCGCCCCGAAATCACTCAGGGACCAGATCCTCGACGCCCTGGCCGACGGCGAGTCCCACCGCACCCGCGAGATCCGCTCCGAAGTCGGCGTCGGCACACCCGACGGCCCGGCCGCCGGATCCGTCGACAACGCCCTCTCCAAGCTCGCCGCGGAGGGCCAAGTCCTGCGGACCGGACACGGCACCTGGGCCCTCACCCCCACGCCCTGACCCCGCCCGCACCGCTCCGCCGCCGGGCCCGGACCACACCCCGGGCCCGGCCCCCCACTCCACACGACCAAGGAGCCCGCCCCGTGAACCACGACGACCAGCCCCTGCTCCCCCGGCTCAGCGACGACGAGGCCGCCGACACCGCCCGCCGCCTCATCGCCGACGCCTACCGCCCCACGCCCGCCGTACCGACGTCGTACCGCGACACCAGCCCCGTCCCCGCCATCGGCACCACCCCGCCGGTGCCGCAGCCCGGCCGGCCCCCGATGAGCCAGCGCGCCACGGACATCAGCGGGATCATGCTCGCCGCGAGCATCGCCTCCGTCCCCCTCGGCGGCTCCGCCTCCCTGGTCCTGTGGACCGTGGGCACGCTCGACCCGCTCGTCGTCGCCCTCGTCTGCGGCGCCCCCGTCGCCCTCCTCGGCGCCCTCACCCGCGCGCTCAAGCACGCCAAAGCGACCCGCGCGGCGGGCCCGCCCGAGCACCACCACCACTACAACGGCCCCGTCGTCCAGGACCACAGCACCTACACCACCGCGACCCGCGGCCTGATCGCCCGCACCCACAACCAGCACCACCGCTGACCCTGACGGTCACGAAACCCCAGACCAACACCCATTAGACCGGTTGGACCCAACAGGTCTAACCAGATCGCTGCTCCGCACCCGGTCGACTGCCGGGGGCGGGGCAGCGCAGAACCGACCCCGCAGAGGAGAGAACGAGTGGATCTCGGACAGCCGAGCCTGTACGTACTGATCGGAGCCGCCGGAAGCGGCAAGAGCCGTATCGCCGCGGCGTTCCCGGCCCGCTGGCGCCTGGAGCTGGACGCCTGCCGCGAGCGCGTGGCCGACCGGCGCGGCGACCAGGCATCGACCCCGGACGCCGTACGGGTCTTCGACACGGTCCTGGCCGGGCGCCTCGCCCGCCATTTGCCGACCGTGGTCGACTCCACCAATACCGAGGAGCGCCACCGTGCGGGTCTGGTGGAGCGCGCCCACGCCCATCGGATGCCCGCCGTCGCGATCGTCGCGTCCACTCCGCTGGAGGTCTGCCAGGCCCGCCAGGACGCGCGGCCCGCCGACCGGCGGGTACCGCCCGGCACCGTCGCCCGGCAGCACCAGGGCGTCCCCGGCACGCGGCAGCTGCGCGCCGAGGGATTCGACGAGGTGCACGACGCCGCCGAACTCGACCTGATGGGCCTGCTCCTCGCCCGCTCCACGGACGCCGGCCCCGACCCGCTCGCCGACGTCCGTACGTTCTTCGGCGACGGCCTGGCCGCGGTGTTCGCCTGGGACACCGGCGGCGAGACCGGCACCTTCGCCGTCGCCGGACAGGAGATCACCGTCCGCCAGCGGGACGACGGCGACCCGTTCGACCACCACTGGCAGGCCCGCACCGCCTGCCCGGACGGCTGCCCCGGCCCGGCCTGGGTCAAAGTCACCGGGCCCGCCGACCTGCTCGACGTCTACAAGGGCGGCCGGCCCGACGACGTCTGGTGCGAGGGCATCGCCGCCACCTGCGGTACGGAGGGCTGAGCGATGGTCCTGTCCGTCAGCGCCGTCGTCCTCCTCGGCATCGCCCTGGCCGTCCTGCTTCGCGCCCGCCGCCTCGGCGCGCTCGCGGCCACCGTCGCGGTCCTCTTCGGGTTCTTCCTCGCCTCCACCGGCCTGGCCGACCCGATCCGCACCGCACTCTCCTCACTCGCCCACCTCGTCACCCAGATCAGCATCTGACCGGAGGACACATGACCACCACCAGCAACGTCTTATCCGCTGTCCTGGCCGCGCACGGGCGGCGCTGCGGCTGCGAGGGCGCCTGCGGGACCGAGCACACCGGCCGCATCTGCCTGGCCTGGCCCGGCGGCGCCGTCAAGGAGCTTCTCGCCGCGCCGGCGCTGCCGTACGCGACCGACACCCAGAACGCCGCCGCCCCGGTTGAGGAGCTGCGGCCCTGGTGCTGGCCGTGCTGGCGCAAGGCCGTGGCCCGCGAACGCGACCGAGTCGCCAACCAGCGCCGCCGCGAACTCGACGAGGCACAGATCAGCCTCTTCGACATCAGCGGGGAGGCCGCGTGAACACCACCGGCGCGCGGCTCGACGCCGCGCTCGACATCACGCTCGCCGAGATCGGCCGCTCCGACACGAAGGCCGGGAACCTGCTCGGCGCGCTCGGGCTGCCGCTGGCGGTGCTGGTGGCGGTCGTCCCCGGCCGCGATCTCCCGGCGGCGGCCGCTGTCCTGGCGGGCACCGGCACCATCGGCCTGATCGCCGCGATGCTCATCGTCCTCCTGGTGGTCCGGCCCGACATCACCGGCCGCCCGCGCGGGTCCTACCTCTACTGGGCCGACTGCACACCGGCCGAGGTCGTCGAGGACCTCACGCACGACCACCGCGCCGAGCATCTCGTCCAGCTCGCGATCCTCGCCCGCGCCAAGTACCGCGCCCTGCGGTGGGCGATCCACGTCACCGCCGCCGCGCTCCTTGCCCTGGTCGCGGCCACGTTCCTCACCCTCACCTGATCCACCCGAACGCACGCCCGCCCCGGCCGACCGGCCGGGGCCCCGAGAAGGAGACCCCCTTGATCCGCGTCACCATCAACACCTTCGGATACGACCAGGGCGCCCCGGCGGAGGCGAGCGACATCCACCTCGACATCCGGCGCCACGTGCTCGACACCCACCAGATCCCCGTGAGCGAGACCCGCACCGGGCTGGACCCCAACATCGCAACCGCGGTCCTGGCGGCCGCCGGCGTCGCCGGGATCGTCGACAACACCGCGATGCTCGCCATCGGAATCCTCCAGGACGTCGCCGACGCCCGCAGCCGCCTGGTGAAGATCTCCGTCGGCGACACCCGCGGAGTCCACTGGTCGGTGGGCATCGCGGAGGAGATCGCCAACGTGCTGCGCATGAACGGCGTCCCCACCGAGGTCTTCCACCGCGAAATCACCCACCAGGACTGACCGGTCCCCCACTCGCGACGAGAAAGGAACGCAATCCTCATGATCCGCACCCATACGGACGACCGCGGCGACCGGCTCCGCGCCGCCGTCCTGACCGTCCTCACCGCACTGGACGCCCCGCTCACCGCCCCCGGACGCCCCTCCCGCACCGATCCGGCCTCCTGGCCGTACGGCCCCGGCCCGGACATCGAGCGCACCAGCCTTGCCTGGGCCGTCGCCCACCAGATGCTGGTCGACCACCAGCCCGACACCCCGGCCCTCTCCCACGTCTACGGAGCCGACGCCGTCCTGCGAGAGCAGGGCATCACGGGCCTGGCCACCCTCCAGAGCAACCTCGCCGGCGGCGCCCCGATCGACTACGCGTACACGCGCTGCGCCTACTGCGGCGGGTGCGGCGAGGACCCGACCGCCCCGTCCTGCGCCGAACTCGGCTGCACCTACGAGTTCGCCGGCCACGGGCACGCCTGCCCGGTCTGCCACGGCGCGACGTGGGAGCCCCAGTGGCACGCCGAATCCCAGATCCGACACATGGACGAACTGCTCGCCGCCGCCCGACCGCCCGTTCCGGCCCGGCGCATCCGGGACCGCCTGCTGCGCCGGGACTGACCTACCAGAAACCGAAATGGCTGATCAAAACTGGTCAGCCCTATTGGACCTAACGCCCCTAACTGAAAGGACGCGACCATCGTGACCACTGTCGGCATCCTCGGCATTGCCCTCCCCCACCAGACCGTCCACCGCCTCGCCCAGCCCGAGACCTGGTACGGCCTCAGCGGCGCGAAGGTCACTGGCGACGCCGTCGCCGCCCACCTCCGGGCCGCCGCTGCCCTCATGAAGCGCGAGAGCTGGGACCCCCAGCTCTGCACCCCCGGCAGCCTTCGCACCCTGTACTACGCGCTCGTGCACACCAGCGACGACGGCCTGGGCGACAGCGACAGCCGCTACGTCGCTGAAATCCTCCTGGAAGCCGTGCTCACCGCCGCAAGCGGCGCCCCGTACGTCGACTACGAGGCGTGGACCAACCACTCCGCCCGCACCCTCGACGACATCCTGCGTGCCTGCCAGGCGGCCGCCGCCGTGGCCCACGCGTACGGGCCCGGCGCCCTCGCCGGCCACCCGCAGGTCGAACCCGGTCGGACCTGTTAGGTCCAACACCTCCAACGGGCACCGTCCGGCTGGAACTCACCCGCCGCGTCACCCCGCGCGACAGGATGAGGCCGGGGGCCGCCGAAACCGGCCCCCGGCCTCACCGGCGAAGGGAACCACATGACCGACTGGTCCCCCACCACGCTCGTACGCGTCGACGACTCGTACGACCGCAAGAGGGCCGATACCGACGTCCCGCTCGGACGAAACCGCTACTGATCGTGCTGGGTGGTCCCCGCAGCTGACATCCGGCACGGAGCCGGGTCACACTGGAGACCACCCGCGAGGAGGTGAAAGGAACCGTGAGTGTCGCCTACAGCCACGCCGGACCGTGGACGCTGGACGATGTCCTGGCGCTGCCCGAGGACACCAACCAGCGCGTCGAGCTGGTCGGAGGCTCGCTGATGATGAGCCCCGCGCCCGGCCTGCCGCACCAGCGCGCATCGCACCGCCTGCACGTTCTGCTGGAACAGGCCGCCGAACGGGCCGGCGCTGACATCGAGGTGTTCGAGGCGATCAACGTCATCGTCCCGGACGGTCTGCTGATCCCCGATCTCGCGATCGTCGACGCGGCGGCCGCCGAGACATCGGGCGTCGCCATCTCCGCCCACGACGTGCTCGCCGTCGTGGAGATCGCCTCGCCGTCGACCCGGGTCACCGACCGCAAGCTGAAGCCGTCGCTGTACGCGGCTGCGGGCATCGCGCACTACTGGCGCATCGAGCTGGAGCCCGCACCGAGGCTTCTGATCGGCCGCCTTCAGAACGGTACGTACGCCGACGAGCCGCCGCTCCTGGCGGGCGCCGTCGCCCTCATCGACGAGCCGTTCCCGATGGAGTTCGACCCCGGATCCTTGGTCGTCCGCAGGTAGCACCGCGCACGGCACGAGCAGGCCCCCGCGCTGCCGGTTTCCACCGGCAGGAGCGGGGGCCTTTTTTGCGTTGTGGGTCTGCCGGGGGCCGAGGTCGGGAGGGCTTGTTCATGCGAAGAGTGCGGCGAGGGCGCCCGTCACCGCGGCGGCGAGGGTGATGACCGCGGCGAAGGCGGTGGCGGCGAGGGTGCGGGCGGCCGGGTAGGTGACGCCGTCCATACGCGCGAGTTTGCCCACTGCCGGCGGCCACATGGGGGGCGTCATGTGGCGGTTGGCGTTTTACAGACCGGATGCTTACCGGTACCTATGCCCCGGCTGGCCCACTGGCGATCACCGTTGGTGATCGCCAACGCCCCCGGGAATGCCAGCGATTCGCGGACGCCGCTCCGGCCTCTCGTCCCGTCCGAAAGACCCGGCGACATCCTCAGGGCGCCCCGTTGAACCGTCCATCCGATGCCTGTCGGTCCAGTGCTCCGGCCGCTATTTCGGTGACCGGCGATCCGGGGTTACTGTCAATGATCACTTGCGATGGCCTGGTCGTCTGTCTGTCCGTTGAAGATCAAAAATAGGCAGTGGACAAAGGGGGTTCCCCTGGCGGGGAACCCCGGCGCAGCCGGTCCGGAACAGCGTACAAACGCACAAGCACGAAGGAGCGGCCCGGTGGCCTGGCTGACGAAGATCGTGGCGGACGGGCAGGTCGAGTACCGGCTCCGCGAGCAGGCCGGCTGCGGCGTCGTCGAGGCGGATGCCGAGGTGACCGCCGTCCTGGACGACGTGGTGGACGCGGCGGTCGATTACCGGCTGCGACCGGAGGGCGATGGCCATCTGGTGTGGGTCGGCGGTGGCCTGGCGGACGTGGGGCTGGTCGAGGGCGAGCGCCTGGACGACGAGGGCAAGAACGCCGCGCGCCGGTTGATGAACGCCTGTCACCCCGCCACCGGCGCCCGGCTGATCACGTCGAAGACGTCCGTACGCGCGCACCCCGACGCGCAGCTGACCGTGGCGCGGGTGACCGAGGCGATCGAGGCCGCGGCCGCCGGGAAAGGCGTCACCCCGGAGCAACTGCTGGAGGGCAAGCCGAAGCAGCAGAAGGTGCTCGCCGCGCAGCGGCGTCTGGTGAACCGGTTCGGCGAGGCGCGGCGCCTGCAGGTGGAGACCCTGCACAAGCTCGCCCGCGCCGCCGGCCTCGACCTGGCCGAGGTCTACGGCGAGGAGGAGCTGGCCCGCGCGTGGGCGCACAAGGACATCCGGATCGACAGCCGGGTGCGCGGCTGGGACCTCGTGCTCGACCTGCCGAAGTCCGACAGCACGCTCGTGGGGCTCATGGACGAGATGGACGAGCACGAGTTCCGCGACCTGGTGCAGCGAGCGAAGGACGACACCGTCCGCCAGGCGGAGAAGTGGATCGGGTACGCGGTCGGCAGCGAGGACGGCAAGCCGGTACGGATCGCGACCGGCGGCCTGATCGGCTGGTCCGTGGAACACCTCGCCGCGCGCCCCGTGACACCCGGTGAGCCCGGCGACCCGCATCTGCACGCGCACGTCACCATCGCCAACGTCGCCCTGTGCGAGGACGGCGAGTGGCGCGCCATCGCGAACAGCGGGCAGGACTTCCACCGTCACGCCAAGGCTCTCGACGGCTACTTCAAGGGCCGGGTGCGGCAGCTGACGTACGAGCGGTTCGGCGTGCGCCGCGAGCTGAACGAGCGCACCGGCGCGTGGGAGATCAAGCACGTCCCCCAGGAACTGCGTGACGCGTTCTCCCGGCGCGCTGCCGCCGTCGACGAGCTGGCCGGCCAGGACGCCTCGCGCCAGGACAAGCAGCGCGTCTCCGCCGAGACGCGGCGCGCGAAATTCGACGCGGACGCGGCCGGGATGCGGGCCGGCTGGCGCACCCGCGCCGAGAGAGTCGTCGGCGACGTCGACGCGATGGTGGCGGCCGCCGCGCCCGGCCCGCCAGGCCCCGGCGGAGCGGCGAGTTTCGACGGGCCCGGCGGCGGCCCGCGCGTGCCCCCGCCCTCGCCAGCCGTCCTCGCCGCCGCGGTGTTCGACCCGGAGACCGGCCTCACCGCGTCGGAGAAGACCTTCAGCCGTGCGCAGCTGCTCGCCGCCGTGGCGAACGCGATGGAGTACGGCATCGCGGGCGATCTCGGCCTCCTGGACCGGCTCGCCGACCAGGTCCTCGCGGTCGAGGGCTACGCGGTGCCGGTGCCGCACGTCGGCTCCACCGTCATGTCGTCCACCGCCCGCTACACCACCCGCGACGTCCTCGACGCCGAGGAGATCGTCACCACCCAGGCGCTGGAGCGGTTCGACGAGGGCGCCGTCCGGCTGACCAACGATCAGACTGCTGCCGCCATGTCGGTGTTCGAGGTCGCCAACGGCTTCGAGCTGTCCGCCCAGCAGCGCGAGGCGATCGAGCGGACGCTGACCGCCGGGCACGGCATCGACGCTCTGGTCGGCGTCGCGGGCGCGGGCAAGTCGACGCTGATGGAGGCGTGCCGGATCGCGTGGGACGCCACCGGTACGACATACGGCGGCGCCACCGTGAGCGCGGTCGCGGCGAAGTCGCTGAACGACTCCTCGGGCATTCCGGCCCGCTCGATCGCCTCCTGGCTGATGCAGATCCGCGACGGCAAGGGCCTGTCGGGTATCGACGTCCTGGTGATCGACGAGGCCACCATGTCCAACGACCGGCAGGCCGCCGCGCTGATGACGGAGGCGGCCCGTACCGGCACGAAGATCGTGGCGATCGGCGACCCGAAGCAGCTGCAGGCGATCGGCCCGGGCGGCTGGTTCAAGGAGGTCCACCGCCTGGTGCACGGCCTCACTCTCACGGAGAACCGCCGCCAGCAGAACGACGCCGAACGCGCCGCTCTGGAGGTGTGGCGTACCGGCGACCACGAACAGGCCCTCACGCTGCTCGCCGACGGCGGTCGCGTCCACGCCGCCGAGACGGCCGACGAGGCCCGCTCACAGATCCTGACCACCTGGGACGAACTGCGCGGCCGGTGGACCGGACCGTACGACCTGATCGAATCCCTGACCGTTCTCGCCGCCCGCAACGCGGACGTCGACCTGCTCAACCTCGGAGCCCAGCAGATCCGCCGTGCCGCCGGCGAACTCGGCGCCGAACACCGCTACGCCCTGCCCGGCGGTGAGGAACTGAACCTCGCCGTCGGCGACATCGTGCGGGTACGCGCCAACGACTATCGCAGCCGCCGCGGCGAAGGCCCCGACGTCCTCAACGGATACCGGGCCGTGGTCACCGCCATCGATGACGACCACCGTCTGCGGATCACCTGGCGCGACAAGGCCGCCGCCGAGCTGTCGGCATGGTTCGCGCCCGAGGCCATCGCCTCCGGCACGCTCTCCCTCGGCTACGCGATGACGGTCGCCGCGAGCCAGGGCCTGACCTCCGAGGTGTCCCTGCTGTACGGGCACGGCTCCAACGCGTTCGCGACCTACCCCGGCATCACCCGCGGCCGCCGGGAGAACCACATCTGGCTCCCCCTGGCCGTCGTCGAGGACGAGGAGACCCAGGCCCGGCTCGGCGCGGCCCGCAGCGAGAAGGAACGGCTCCAGCGCGCCATCACCGCCTTCGCCCGGTTCCTCGGGCAGGACAAGGGCGACGCGATGGTCTCGGACCTGCTGCGCGAACCACCGGCCCCCGCGCCTCTGCCCGTTCAGGCCACACGGGAATACGAGCAGACCCGCGAGGCGAACGAAGCCGCTCTCGCCAGGGTCCGGGCGGCGAGGGCTGTCTCCCCCGCCCTCGCTCAGGAAGCGCGCGCGCAGGCGCAGCGCGTCGCCGAGGAGACACAGCAGCGCACCGAGCCCGACGACCGCGTCGTCCCGCCGGCCCCGGACGGCAAAACCGATGGCAGCAGCGACCACGAGCGGGAGCTCGCCGCGAGCCGACGCTGGCGCGAGATGGCCGCGCTGCCCGCGTGGAGGACACGACCGTACGGAAAGCACTCGGACGCCGGACTGCGGCTGAAGGTCGGCGACTTTCTGGCCAAGGCGAAGACCTGTGAACAGGGTGCTCTGAACGCGGCGGAGAAGGCCCGCGCTCTGGAGGAGCGTCTGGCCAGGGAGAAGAACGCCGGCCAGACCCGTGGACAGACATACGCCGCCGAGGCGTCCGTCCTGCTGGCGTATGCGGAGAAGAAGGCCGCCGAGGCCGGGCGGGAAGCCGCCAACGCCACGAACGCGAAGGCCCAGGCGCAGGAAGCCGACCGGTACCTCACCGAACACCTGGAACCCCAGAAGGTCCGTGGGCGCGTCGCCCTGCTGCTGGCCGGCACCTCGAAGAAGGAACACCGGGAACTCACCCAGCGGTACACCGCCGAGCGCGCTGCCTGGCGGACTGAGGAGAGCCGGGCGGACAGCGCTGCGCGGGACGCGCGCATCGCTGCGTGGGAGACGGTCCGCACCAGCGAGTTCGCCGGGCAGTTCCGGGAGATGGGGGCGGAGAAGTACGCCCCGAGCAGCCTCGACGCCGTCACCGAGAAGCTGGCCGCGATGCGCGAACACCTGCCCACCGTGGAACAGCGCCTGGACCGGCACGACGCACAACTGCTGACCCGGCTCAAGGGCGACATCACCTCGTACGAGAGCGCGGCCGCGAAGAACCGTGCGAACGCGGCGAGCGGGCAGGAAGAGCAGGCCCGGCGCTCCGAGATCGCGAAGAAGTACCCCGAGCTCCACGACATCGAGACCCGGGCCCGCGCCGCCCACGCCGCCGAGCAGAAGGCCGCGGTCCGCGCCCGGGCTTCGGCGGAGGCGTCGGCCGCTGCCTACCGCCACCAGCCCGCACAGAGCCGGAAGGGCTCGTTCCCGGGCCGGTAGACCTGTTGGGTCCAACAGGTCTACCGGAGGTTGAGAGGGCTGCGGAGAAGCCTTGACCGGCCTGCCACCGGCGAGTCCGCCAACGCGCGTTGGCGGCCGCAGCGGGCGGTACCCGGGTACTCGTGCACTCGTGCGAGGGCGGCTGTAGCCCTGTTGGGTCCAATAGGGGCAACGGTGCCTGACCAGGTAGTACCGGAGCCCGAGGCCCCCGCTCAGGCGTTTTCGACGAGGGCGGCCAGCCGTTCGCGGGTGCGGCGGGTGACGGTGGCTTCGGGGCCGTGGATGTCGGTTACGGCGGCGAGGAGTTCGGGGCCGAGCCGTCGGGCGTCGGGGGACGGGACGGTGCGCCACAGGCTGTATGCGCGGCGCGCGGCCTGCACGGTGTCGGGGTGGGTGGGGCCCTGTAGGCCGGCCCGGAGTCGTACGGCGTGCAGGTACCAGCCCACGGCGGTGGAGTGGTCGCCCAGCAGGTGTGCGAGATAGCCGCGGACCTCGCGGACGTCGACTATGTCCATGGTGTGCTCGCGTCCGGCGGAGGTGAGTTCGCGGTCGATCTCCTCGGCGAGCGCCGACGCGTCTCCGGGGCGTTCCGCCGCGACGAGCGCGGGGATGGCGGCGAGCCGGGTGCGGACGCTGTCCGCGTCCGCGGGCGTGGACGGATCGTCGGACGCGGCCGCGCCGTGCCAGAAGGTTGGCGTGACCATGCCCCAGGGGCCGTACTGCGGTTCGTCCATGGGGTGCCTCGATCGTGGTCGGGTACGCGAGCGGGTCTCCGGGAAGGATGCCGGGCGGCCGTGCGGCTCAGATGGTCAGGCCCTTGGCGCGCAGATAGGGGATGGGGCTGATATCTGATCCGTAGTCGGGGCCGGTGCGTATCTCGAAGTGCAGATGCGGTCCGAAGGTGTTGCCGGACTCGCCGGAGAGACCGATGGGGGTGCCGCCGTCGACGGACTGCCCGGCGTCCACCTTGAGTGAGGAGAGGTGGGCGTACTGGCTGTACTTCCCGTCCTCGTGCTGGATGACGACCTGGTAGCCGTAGGCGCCGCCCTGTCCGGAGGTGACGACTGTTCCCGGGCCGATCGCTCTGACGGGCGTCCCGGTCGGAACCGCGAAGTCGATGCCGGTGTGGTAACCGCTGGACCAGGCGGGGCCCTTCTGGTGGTACGGGGTCCCGGCCGGGCCGTCGACGGGCAGGTACCAGTCCCCGGACGTGCTGCTGCCGGGATTCGCGGACAGTTCGACAGAGGTCTGCATGATGATCTTCACGTAGTTCTGCGTCTCCCGGTACGGGGGAATGCCGCTGTACTTCTGCACGGCGTACCACCCGGCGTTGTAGCCGGCCAGGGCCAGCTCCATGGGCGAGCCGCTGTACTCGGGACGCTTCTTCGCCTGCTTGAGCAGCGAACACATGAACTTCCCCTGCGCGGGGATGGCGTCCTCCGGGTCCCAGACGTCCTTCTTGCCGTCACCGTTGCCGTCGACGCCCCACGTTTCCCAGGTGCCGGGTATGAACTGGGCTATGCCCTGGGCTCCCGCCGGGCTTGCGGCCCGTGGGTTGAAGCCGCTCTCCTGCTTGAGCTGGGCAGCCAGAATCGGCGCGGTGAGCCCGGCGTCGCATGCCGACGCGGCCTGCATGATGAGCTGCGCGTACTTGGCGGGGACCGCGCCGTCGCCGATTTTCAGGCCGCTGCCCGCCGGTACCGCGATGCTGCCGCCGTTCTTCTCGTCGTCGTCGAACGTCGCGACGAGCATTACCATCCCCACGCCGAGCGCGACCGGTGTCATGATCAGCCCGGCCGCGGCCAGTTTGACCCATCCCGTGATCCGCACAGGATCCCCCTCCTGGTCTGATCATGTACAGATTTGCTCCCCCAAATCGACATGAGAGGTCGATCCGGTCCCACGGAATCGACTCGACGGAGCCGTGATCGTGCGTGACACTATGCCATCACCAGTAATCAGTAGGCTGATTAGAGTTCGACGCTCCCGCCCTGCGGGTGGCGCGAGGTGGGCGTGTAAAGTTCCGGCGCGGCCTTGCGGTTGTCGTTGACCCGCCAATTGTTAGCTTATGCAAACTCGCGTGGGTCCAGTCCGGGGGGACATATGAGGGAACGGCCCGGTTCGGCGCCGTTGCAAGAGGGATGCCGTCTGCTGCTGCCGGTGATGGCACCCGTCGGCGGAAGCGGCCGTTCCACGGTGGCGGGGCTTCTCGCCTGCGGCCTCGCACTGTTGGGACACACGGCTGTCCTGGACACCGGCCCACGTCTTGCATCGCCCTGGCCGGCATGGACGTCGGATCAGGAAGCCGTAGGACTGGCGTCGCTTCCCCCCGACCGGCCGGCAACGCGTGGACAGGTGCGGCAGGCGGCCGCCGGGTGCGCAGCGCCGAACGGCGCCTCCTGGCAGGTGCTCACCGACGGCCGGGACTGGCACAGTCCGCCGCTCGCGCTGCCGCAGGACCCCGCCGCCTGGTACCAGCTGGCAGCGATCGGTGGCTGGCAGGCCGTCATCACCGACACCCCGCATCCCGTCGCCCACGACATCCTGGTCGCCCGGTGCGACGGCCGCGCGGGACAGACGCGCGGCTGGTGCGAACTTCCCTACGCCGTACCGGTGCTGTGCTGCACGGCGACCGCCAACGGCATGCACGCACTCCAGCAGACGGTCATGGCCATGCAGGCCGAGGGACTGCCCCTCCAACGCACCGTCATCGTGATGGTCGCCACCGCCGGGGGCCGCCCGCCCGCGGTAGTACGGGCGGGCACGACCATGCTCGCCTCCCGCGCTGCCGCCGTGGTGGACGTGCCGTACGACCCCGACATCCGCGCGTACGGACTGCGCCGGACATCGCATCTGCACTCCCGCACCCGCCAGGCGGCCGACCGGCTGGCCGCCGCCGTGCTGGACGCCGCGCACACCACCTGGGGAGACCCGCTTCCCGACGCGTCGCGGCCCGCGCGCGTTCCCGTCGCTGTTCCCGCTCTCTGACGAGGTATCGGACATGAGTCAACTTCTGAACACGCTCACCACCTTGGCGGCGGGCCCGGTCCCCGACTACACGCCGACGCTGCCCAAAGAGGTGAACACGCCGGTCAAGACGATCCTGGCCTGGACGGCCGGCCTGGGGCTGTCCGCCGCCGTACTGGGCGGGCTGGTCGCCTGGGCGCTCGTGGCCATCGGCCACAACACCGAGCGGGCCGCTCTCGCCGCGCGGGGCAAGCAGGGCGTGCTGTGGAGCCTGGTGGGAGCAGGCGGTATCGGCGTGACCTCCAGTCTGGTCCTGGCCTTCTACAACATGGCCTCCTGATGGACGACCGCAAGGCCCGCCGGGCCAAACTCAGGCTCGCCGGGATCGGCGTGCTGGCCGGGGCCGTACTCACCGCCGGGGTCATCGGCGTCGTCGTGGCGCTGGACGACGATGACGAACCGAAGGCGCCGTCCGCGGGGCCCACCGCTTCTTCGGCGAAGCCCTCACCGTCCGGATCGGGCAAGGGCGGTCTGTGGAATCCGGAGATGACCCCGGAGAAGGCCAACACGCTGACGCTGTCCGTGCCGACCGGTCAGAAGGGCGGTGCCTCGACCGGATTCCCGCACAACGCGAAGGGGGCTGTGTCGGCGGCCGTCTACTTCTGGGAGGAGTACGCGTTCCTGGACGACCAGAAGGCCCGTCAGCAGCTGGAGGCGGTCGTATCGCCGGATGCCGCCGGGTACATCGACGAGCAGATCTCCGAGGTCCGCAAGACCCGCGAGACCGCCGGTCTGCCGCCGTCCGGGCCCGCTCCCGCCGGGATCACCTTCACCATGAACGTCAACGCCGCGCGGTCGACCTCGATCATCGTGGACGGCGATACCCCGGGAGACGTCGTACAGGTCTGGATGGATTACGACCGGTACGCCACCGGGCCGGACGGAGGCTCCGACAACGACCCGCTCAAGGGCGAGGCACAGGACTTCATCGTGAAGTGGCAGGACGGCGGCTGGAAGCTCACCAACGAGCCGAAGTACTGGAAGAAGCGCTCGTCCCCCGTCGCCTACGCCCCGGACTCCCCGTACGCCACGCAGGACGGGTGGGTGCAGGTGCAGCATGCGGACTGACCGTCCCCCGCATCTTGCGCGTGTCCTGTGCTTCATCACCGTGCTGGCCATCTGCTTCGGGATCGGCGCGGCAGGGGCACCCGTGGCGCTCGCCGGGACACCAGCGGTTCTGGCCGCGGACGATCCCAAGGACCACGTCGACTACGGGCCCGGCAGCTCAAAGAACCCGCCGGAGGAATGGCAGGGCGACGTCGGCATCGACAGCAACGGCAATTACTGCCATCTGTACCGCGCCGACGACTGCCGGCAGCGCACCGCCGACGAGGGCGTACTCCAGCCGTGCGAAGGCGCTGACGGCACCGGATCGACCGGCCAGTGCGGTGAGGAGGGGCGCAAGGCGTTCGAGGTCAAGCAACTGGAGAAGTGGCGCCAGCAGGCGAAGGAAGAGCCCGACTTCCAGAAGCGCGACGCCATGCTCACCGCCTGCGTCGACGAGGGCGGCAGTTTCCGGGAGTGCCGTCGACAGGCGTACGACAAGTATCCGGCGGAGCCCTGGCTCGGGAACTGGGTCTACGGCGCGTTCTCGAAGATGGCGTCCGATGCCCTGCAGGAGGCCGCGCGGTACGTCGGCAGGTCCGTGGTGTGGCTGCTGGACGAGTTCGCGAAGGTCTTCAACTCCGCCTCCACCATCGACCTCTCGAAGGTGGGCATCGGATCGGTCACCGCGATGATGACCGCGTTGTCGGTGGTGATCGCGACGTTTCTGCTGCTTCTGCAGTTCGGGAAGGTCGCGGTGAGCCAGCGGGGTGAGCCGGCCGCGACGGCGGTGGTCGGTCTGGTGAAGTGGGCGGTGATCTCCGCGGTCTACTTCGGGGTGACGCAGACGGCGCTGATCTGGTCGGACGCGGTGTCCACGTGGATCATCAACGAGTCGTTCGACGGCACCGGGTCGGCCCAGGACAAGATGCAGCAGCAACTGGGCACCCTGTTCGGCGGGCTGATCGTCGGTGGTGGCGGCGGAGCGACCGCCGGTACCGCGCTCATCGCCGGCAACGGGGTGACGGCGGCGGCTGTCGGCGTCATCATCGTGGTCGGCATCGTGTGCATTCTGGCGATCTCCGCCCTGTGGATCGAGGTGCTGCTGAGGCAGGCCGGGATCATGATCCTGATGGCGACGATGCCGGTGGTGCTGGCCGGGCAGATGGCGGATTCCACCAGCGAGTGGTGGCCCAAGGCCCGTAACGCGCTGATCGCGCTGGTTCTGATGAAGCCGCTGATCGTGGTCTGCTTCGCCATCGGGTTCGGCGCGATGGCCGGGGCCGACACCCAGGGTGTCCAGAACATGTTCGTGGGCCTGCTGATCTTCGTCATCGCCTGCTTCGCCTGGCCCGTACTGGCCAAGTTCATGACCTTCTCCACGGTCGGCGGTGGCGGCTCCGTCGCCTCCGGGCTGATGAGTTCGGTCGGCTCGTCCGCCGGTTCGATGACCGGCGGCTACCGGCCCGAGATGAGCGGCGCCGGCGCGGTCGGCGGCGGCAGCAACTACACACGGGCTCTGGAACGGGACACCGCGCAGACGATGAGCAGCGGTTCCAACGCCGCGGCTTCCGCAGGCTCCTCCCCGGGCGCCGGCGCCGGGAGTACGGGCGGCGGACAGGGCGGCGCCGTCCGGGGCGGCGCGCGCTTCGGCGGCAAGGTGGCGGCCGGTGTGGGGCTGGGGCTCCAGGCCCTGGCCGTCGGCAAGGACGTCCTGGAGTCCGGCATGGCCAACACGGCCGCGCACGCCGGACTGGACCACGGCGGAGGCGGCGGGCGGCATGTGGTCGTACCGCCCCGGAGGGCGGGCGCCCCGCAGCAGCAGGAGAATCCTCCCGCGCCGGCGGTCGCGCCCCGGGACACACCCGCCTCCCCGAAGGAGGGGAACTGATGGCAGAGCCTGTTTCGTACGGCGGTTGGCAGTCCGAGAAGTCCGGGTTCATGGGCCGGCTGTCCGGCCCGGGCTTCGCGATGGTCGCGGCCGCCTCCGTGGTCGCCCTCATCCCCATCAATCTGGGCAGCTGGCGTGCCGCACTGGTGTGCGCGCCGATCGCGCTGGTCCTGCTGCTGCTGGCCTTCGGCCGGGTGATGGGGCTGAGCGCCGATGAATGGATCGTTCTCGCAGTGAGGCATCAGATCGCCGTGGCAAAGAAGCGCAACATGTTCCTCTCCGGCGTGTTCGCCCCGCGGTCCGAACGGACCGGTGAACAGCCGATGGACCTCCCCGGGGTACTGGCCCGACTGCGGATCCTGCAGGCCCCCGACGGACTCGGCGGGCAGCTCGGCGTCGTCCACGATCCCGTGGCAGGCCTCTACACGGCCGTCGCCCGGGTGACCTTCCCGGGCCTGGCCCTGGTGGACACCGAGAAGCAGAACGCGCGGGTCGGGTCCTGGGCCGCGTTCCTGCGCTCGTACTGCACCGAGGACTCCGCCGTGGTCCGCCTCTCGGTCCACCAGCGGTGTCTGCCCGACGACGGGGCCGCGCTGCGTTCGTGGACGGCCCAGCACATCACCCCCGACGCACCCGCGGCGGCCGTGACGGCGCTGTCGGAGCTGATGGAAGGCGCGGGCCCGGCGGCCACGACCCGCGAGACGTATCTGTCGGTCACCCTCTCGGCCGCCCGCGCCCGGCTCGCCATCAAGGGCGCCGGCGGCGGGCAGATCGGCGCCGCCGCCGTCCTCGTACGGGAGATCCAGGCCATGCACGGGGCGCTGAGCAGCGCGAGCCTCCAGGTCGTCGAGTGGCTCTCCCCGCGGAAGGTCGCCATGACCGTGCGCACCGCGTACGACCCCGAGTCCCAGCTCATGCTCGCCACCCGGGCCGTGGCCGCCGAGGCGCCCGGCTGGGAGGGCACCGGGCCCGGTGTCGACCCGGCTCTCGCCGGTCCCGCCGCCGCGGAGACCGGGTGGGGCACCTACCAGCACGACGGGGCCTGGAGCGTGTCGTACCAGGTGCGCACCTGGCCGCAGTCCGAGGTGTACGCGACCTTCCTGCAGCCGCTGCTGAGGCCGCGTCAGAACGCCCGGCGGTCCATGTCCCTGGTGTACGAACCGATCGGCCCGCGCCGCGCCCGCCAGGAGCTGGCCAGGGAGAAGGCGAAGCGGAACTCGGCCCGCCAGCTGCGGGCCAAGACCGGCCGGGACGAGAGCGAGGACGAGCGGCGCGAGGCGCTGCTCGCCCGGTCCCAGGACGCGGCCCGGGCCGCCGGCCAGGGCGTCGTACGGATGACGGCGGTCCTGGCCGTCACGGTCACCGACCTCGACGAGCTGGAGACCGCCTGCGCCGAACTCCAGGCGGACGCCGCCGCCTCCGGCCTGGAACTGCGCCGCATGTGGGGCGCCCAGGACGTCGGGTTCGCGGCCGGTGCGCTGCCGCTCGGCCAGGGGCTCCCCGACCGACGGATGGGATTCTGATGGGCCTGCTCACCCGCCGCCGCAGCGGCGGCGACACCCTGCTGGACGCCGCCGGGATCGGCGAGGCCAGCGGACTCGACCAACGGCCCGCCGCCACGGTGCCGGCCCAGCTCAGCGCGCGCGACCAGCGCCGGGCCCGGCTGCTGGAGAGCCCCGACACGGTGATGCGGGTCGCCCCGAAGAAGGGATGGCCCCAGCCGTACGCGGGCCGGGCCGCGTCCCTGCCGCGCACCGAGGTCGTACGGGCCGACACCCCGACCGCCGCCGGCGCCTACCCGTTCCTGCACGCCGCGACCCTGCCGCCGATCGGCGCGTACATCGGCCAGAACACTCTGACCACCCAGGCGTTCAGCGCCCACCCCGCCGTGTGGGTGCAGGAAGGACTGGTGACCAACCCGAACGTGATGGTCACCGGCATCCCCGGCTCGGGGAAGTCCGCGCACGTCAAGGCCCTGTGCTTCCGGCTGATGGCGTTCGGCCACCGCACGCTGATCGCCGGGGACGTCAAGGGCGAGTACCAGGCGCTCTGCCGGCACCTCGGCGTCGAGCCCGTCCGCCTCGGCCCCGGCCTGCCGGGCCGGCTCAATCCGCTGGACGCCGGTCCGCTCGGCACGGGACTCGAACTCGTCAAGGACCCGGCCGAACTCCGCTCGCGCATGCAGGAGATCCACCGCCGCCGCCTCACCCTCCTCAAGGCGCTGCTGGAACTCCAGCTCAAGCGGAACCTCCAGCCTCAGGAGGAGGAGGCCCTGGACGTCGCCGTACGGGAAGTGACCGGCGAACTGCACGGGCAGAGCCGCCTCGCAGTGCCCACCCTCCCCCTCGTGTACGACAAGCTGCGCGACCCGACCGCCGAGATGGCCCGCGAACTGCGCGTACGGGACGGCGAGGTGCAGCGGGCCCGCGAGCAGATGGTCTCCATCCGATCCGCACTCGGCGGCATGGTGACCGGCCACCTGGGCGGCCTGTTCGACCAGGAGACGAGCATCGGGCTGGACTGGGACGCACCCATCCAGTCCGTCGACATCTCCGCCCTCCAGCAGTACGGCGACGAGACCGTCGCCATGGTCCTGAGCTGCGTCTCGTCCTGGGCACAGGCCGCCATCGACCGGCCCGGCCACCGGCCCTGGATCGTCGTACGGGACGAACTGTGGCGCCAGATGCGCTCCGGCGGCGCCGCGATGGTCAAGAAGATCGACGCCGACCTGCGGCTGTCCCGCGCCACCGGCACCATCCAGGTCCTGGCCACCCACCGGCTCTCCGACTTCGAGAGCGTCGGCGCGGCCGGCTCCGAGGCCGTCAACATCGCCAAGGACCTGATCTCCTCCTGCGAGACCCGTATCCAGCTCGCGCAGGACACCCGGCCGCTCCAGATCACCCGCGAGGTCATCGGCCTGACCGACGCCGAATGCGACCTCATCGGCTCCTGGGGCGCCGGGCAGCGCGGCCGCGCGCTGTGGAAGGTCGGCCGCGGCGGCGGCTCGCAC
This sequence comes from Streptomyces sp. NPDC093109, assembly GCF_040701725.1. Taxonomy (NCBI): domain Bacteria; kingdom Bacillati; phylum Actinomycetota; class Actinomycetes; order Kitasatosporales; family Streptomycetaceae; genus Streptomyces; species Streptomyces sp. NPDC093109. The sequence goes on along the minus strand of NZ_JBFBEZ010000043.1, from coordinate 8,280 downwards.
GCCGTCCAACTGGTGCTCTCCCACACCGAGGAGAAGCTCTTCGAGACCGACGAGAAGATGGTGATCTGATGGCCGGCGGCAGCGGCGCCACGGGCGGCCTCGATGACAACAGCCTCCTCGCGGCCTACGCGGCGGGCCTGGCCGTCGCCGTCGGCGGATCCGTCCTGCTGGCCGGACCGCTCGCCGCGGTCCTGTCTGGCCGGGGCTGGGCCCGCAGCGACGAGAGCGTCCCCACCACGGTGCTCACCGCACTCGTACGGGGCCCGGGCGCCGTCTACAGCCCCGCGCCGCCCGGCTGGCTCTTCTACACCCTGCTCGCGGTCTTCGTGATCGTTTTCCTGACCCTGGTCATCAAGGCCGTCAGCGCCCTGAACTCCGGTGGTACCAAGGGCGGCGCGCAGTGGGGCGGCCCGAAGGTCGAACGGAAGCTCGCCGCGCCCCAGGACCCCGTCAAGCGCGCCAACCGGATCACCGCCGGGCGCGGCATGCGCACCAAGAAGATCGTGGCCGCCCAGCCCAACATCAGCGCCACGGTCTTCGGCGTACCGGGGTCGTCGAAGACCACCGGGCTGGTACTGCCGAACGCCGCCGAATGGCAGGGCCCCCTGGTCGTGACCACCACCAAGGCCGCCGACCTGGACATCATCTACGCCCGGCGCCGTCAGTACGGCCCCGTCTGGGTGATCGCCCCGGCCGGGATCCCCGGCCGCACCACCAACAAGTGGTCCCCCGTCGACTACTGCACCGACGCCAAGGCCGCCGACCGGATGGCCGCCTGGATGGCCGAAGCATCCGCCTCCGGCGACGACAAGCGCGCCGCCCCCTGGATCGACCAGGCCAAGAGCGTTCTCAAGGGCGTCCTGCTCGCGGCGAACCTCTCCGGCGGCGGCATCAACGCCATGCGCCGCTGGCTCGGACTCGGCAAGGACGCCGTCGACCACGTACGGGCCGTCCTCCTCCAGCACGGTTACAACGAGGCGGCCGACGACTACGCCTCCCCCTGGCTGCGCCTGCACGAGGACGGCGTCGGCTCCATCCAGTTCAGCCTCAACGTCCTGGCCCGCGTCTACGCCGACGAGGAAGTCCGGGAGACCTCCTCCGGCACCGACTTCACCGTCGAGGAACTCCTCGACCGGAACGGCACGGTCTGCCTGATCGCCAGCGAGGCGGACGCCGAACGCTTCGCCCCGCTGCTCACCTCGATCATCGCGTCGATCATCCACGGCGCCGAAGTCCGTTACAACACCACGGGCAAGCCCCTCGACCCGTCCCTGGGCGTCCTGGTCGACGAAGCCGGGAACATGCTCCGCTACCCCCGGCTGCCGAACATCCTCACCACCGGCCGCGGCATGGGCATCGACATCCTGACCGTCTGGCACGACCTCTCCCAGCTCCGCGACAGCCTCGGTACCCAGAAGGCCAACACCGTGCTCTCCGCGAGCGGACTGCGGATGCTGCTGCCCGGCTGCGGCGATCTGGAGACCCTGCGCTACTTCTCCGGCCTCTACGGACGCACCGAGGTCGAACGGACGTCGTACGGCCGCTCGCGCGGCGAGCACTCCACCAACACCTCGCTGACCGAGACCGACCTCGCCCCCGTCCACTCCCTCCAGCAGCTCAAGGACTTCACCGCGATCGCCCAGTACTCCAATCTGCCGCCGATCAAGGTCAAAATGCGGCTCACCTTCCGCGACAAGGACCTCAAGAGGCTTCTCGCCGTGCCCGTCCCGGCCGCCGAGGCGGTCGACCTGACCAAGCCGCCGGCCCCGGTGGCGGGAGGAGCCGGCCGTGTCTGACCCGCTGGACGACCCGGCGGCCCTGTGGCCGGCCTTGCCCGCCCCGACCGCGGAGGCGGGGCCGGAGCCGCGCCGCTGGGTGTGGGAGGCCATGGACCCGCCCGAACGCCGGCAGCGGCTGCGCGAACTGGCGCAGTGGGTGGACTGGCTCCGGCGGACGTTCGAACTCCACAACCAGATCCCCTCCTGCTGGTACCGCCACCCGCCCGTCGTTGAACACCTCACCGCCCTGTACACGGGCTGGGTCCGTACGTACGCCGGAGAGGAGGCTCCCGGGCGCGAACTCGCCGAAGCCGACTGGATCAACACCCTCCACGCCTTCACCCCGCGCCTCCAGCTGGCCGCGTGCGCGACCGGAGCGCACGAACCGCTCCCGGTCCCCCCGCCGCCGCCCGGCGCGCAGGAGGACTTCGAGACCTACCTCGTCACCTCCGGCGCCACGACGGCCCCGGCCCGGCACCCCGCCGAAGCCGAGGCCACCCGCGCCGCCCTGGAGACGGACCCGCCGCTGTGACAGCAGCGCTGAACGACCGCGCGTAGAGAGGAATGAGCATCAGGATGCGGCAGCCGACCGACCTCGAAGCCGCCGCGGTGCTGCGTCACTACGAGCCCCTGCTCGAGGTCGTCGGGCTGAGCGGCGCCGATGCCGTCGCCTGCCTCTCCGACGAGGCGGCCTCCGACTCCTCGTCGGACACGCCCTACTACCGCCTGATGGATGACATCGGCCGGCGCGCGGACCGGGTTGGAGGTATTTCGCAGCAGGGCCGGACGGTCAGCGTCCGGGATGTCAGCGAGGCCCGACACACGCTGCACCGGCGCCTGATGGACCTCGCCCTGGGCGTGGACGACGTACGGCAAGGGCGGGAAGAGCAGTTCGGCATCGACGTGGCGGGCATTCTGGCCGCGCCCCACTCACGCTTCGCGCTGCCCGATGACCCCCAGTGGCGCTTGGCCGCCGCTGTTCCCAAGGGCACGGTGGCCGTCGCCCACGCTGCGGAGGTGGGCTACGCCGTCTACGGCACCTACCGTCGGCGCAAGGCCGGAGAAGCGCTCCGCGCGCAGAAGTTCTGGTGGGACCGAGACGCCGTGCCGGAGGGGGTGTGGCGGCCGAGAAGCGACCAGTCCGAGGAAGAGCGGCACCAGGCCGTCCGCGAATTGCTCGTAGCCCTCACCGACGCAGGTGTCGACCACGCGGTACACGGCCAGGTATTCGACTCCCCGGGCACGGCGCAGGAGACAGCGAGCCCGGCCCCCGAGGACGCGGCGCACGCGCAGGAAACAGAGGCCCCGCCCGGCCCCGGGGAGGAACCCGGCACGGAGGCGGAGACGGCGGAGCCCGCCGGCGCCCCGGACGGGCCGGACACCGCTTCACGAGGCGACGGGCGGGTACGTCTGACCAGCGCGGACGGGCGGCTGACGTTCACCCTGCTCGAAGTCCCCGGGGACCAGGGACTGGCCCAGCAGGCGGTGGAGGGGTACCAACGGCGTCTCGGCGAATTCACCGCGGTCGTCGAGGCCAAGAACGAGCAGGCAGAGCAAACGCCCGCGGAACAGGCCGATCAACTGGCCCGGTGGCGCCGTACGTACAAGGGAAGCAACCTCCTGGAGCCGTTCCGGCCGCCACCGTCTCTGCGGCTGCCCAAGCGAGCGGATGCCTCGGGCCTGACCCCTGCGGAGTACGGCATCGGCTCGTGGGTGACCTGGCGGGACGAGCAGAGCGACCAGCAGATGACCGGGCAGGTGATGTCACCCGGCGAGGCCGGGGACACCTGGTACGTCAGTACCGACCTCACCGGCCACACCGGCGAGTACCACGTGCTGAGCCGGAGCGGGAAAAAGGCCACCGGCTACACCTACTCCATCAACGGCGCGGCCGCGGACCTGCGGCCCGCCGACGGGCCCGGGGCACAGCTGCCGTGGGCGCCCCGCGCAGTCCCCGAGTCGGCGGCCGTCGACGGCACGGCCCCACCAGCCGATGCCGAGCAGTCCACCCACGCGCCTGCCCAACAGGAGACAGCGACGCAGGTGCCGCCCGAGGTCGCCCGGGAAGCGCTACAGGGCGGCAACCGGATCGCGGTTGTCGTGAGCGGCAGAAGCATCCAATGGGACGGAGAGGCTTGGGGACTGCCCGTTCCGGAGACGGTCACCGTCACCGGCACCGTCTACCCGGGGTACCGCGACTACCGCCAGAACAGCACGCTGCTCGATGCCGTGATTCTCGACCGGACCGGGAAGGAGGTGACCGTCCCGGACAGCGTCTTCATCCGGCAACTGCCCTCGCGGGTGCAGCTCATCCCGGCTGAACACCGTGACGACCTGCGGCCGGAGACCCGCACCGTGGCGCAGGTCCGCCTGGGCGACCTCATCGCCGAGGGCGGCACGCGAGGTGAGTCCGTCACCGAACTACGATTCGTGGACAACAACCGCCGGGGCAGCGTCATTGGGTTCTCCACCCGCGACGTGGCCACGGGCGCCGCCAACGGCTTCGCTCTGGACCTCACGGAAGAGGTCCTGGTCGTGCCCCGCGAGCGGCGGGCACCGCAGGACGTCGCCGCGGTGTTCGGCCGCCACAACAGCCGCAACCAGGTTGCGCTGGAGACCCGGAGGGCCTACGACCTGCACGCGGCCGCAACGGAGGTCACCTCGCGCGTCTGGCCGGACGGATCCGGCCCCCAGGGCGAGATCCAGGCGCTCAGCACAGCGATCGGGGCGATCGACGTGACCGCGAGGGGCGTGGACGCCTACCGGGCCAACGCCGCGGCGATGGAGGCCGCGGGCACTGCCGCGGCCGCGCTGTTCGCCGCCACCGCCGACGACATGCTCAACCGCTATGTCGGTGTGCCGCTGCACCGGCTGCGCCAGCACCTGGACGTCCAGGTCCAGCGGTTGCACGCGGACGTGGCCCATTTGATCGAACGGGCGGCCGCCGCGCCGACGGCAGACACGAACACGGCCGCCGAGGAGCCCGCGGGCGTCTCGGACGGGCAGATGACCGTCGAGGAGGCACAGCCCGCGACGGACACCATCAGCACCACCGGGGAACCCGCTGAGCGGGCAGGGACGTCGGACCGACCGGACCGGGCCGCCGGAGGCGTCGTCGTACCGCGCCCCGCGCCCGACCGGGTACCGACCGACGCCGCCCCAGGGAGCGCCGACGTCGAGGACCGCCCTCTCGCGGACGCGTCGACCCACCCGCCGGAGCCACCGCTACCCGCCCGCGAGGAGGAGATGGCCATCGTCTCTGAGACCACAGAACCGGATCCGGCGTCCGCGACCGAGCAGCTGGGGCTGTTCGGCGAGGACGAAGCGAGCGACGAGCGGACACCGGCCGAGGACGCCGGCGCGGAGCCGGCACCTGAGCCCGGCACCACCGAACCGGGCCTGCCCGCCCCGGACTCGGCCCGTACGGACGATGAAACGTCCGGACAGCCTGCCGCGCCCGAGCCGGGAAACGCAGGGCCGGCCCCGGATCCGGCGCTGCCGGTCGAGGACCCGCCGGTACCCGACTTGTACGCCGAAGACCTCGCGGCACAAACGCCCGCCGCCACAGGGGAGACCGGTACTGGTACCGACGATTCCCCGTCCCCGCCGGAGACCGCTGCACCAGACCGAACGGAGGAGACCCCTATGGCCACGCCCACCACCGAGCCGGTTGAGGCACCCGAGGCGGCACCGGAGCCGTCGCGTGAGGAGACGGCATCCGGGCCCGCGGCCACCACCGGCGGCGAGACCGCCGCGCCCCGGGCTCCGCAGGAGAACGCGCCCCGCACGCGGCCGGATCCGCCGACCGAGGAACCGGGCGGCTCGCTGGGGGTCCGTGCCAGGGCCCGCGCCGTGGCGGCGCCGCCACGGGAGCAGCAGGGACTTCCCCTGTGGACCGGCACCGACCTGCCGACCGGGGCATGGCGCCAGGAGAACGGAGTCCTCTACGACGCCTACGGCGCCCCGCAGTGGCGGCTCAAGACGGACCCCGGCGCGGACTCCGGCGCCCAACCGCGGGACACGGAGGCGCCCGCCGATGACAGTCCGGCCCCGGAGGCCGTCGCGTACGAACCCGTCGGCATCGAGGAGGCGTTCGCCGCCACTGTCGCGGAGGCATGGGCGGACATCGTCCCGCCCGAACACGGCACGGTCGAGGATCTCCTCGAAGCTGTCGACGCGCCGCTGCGCGAGCTGGAAGAGCAGTGGCGTAGCGCCGTACCCGTCGCCCGCGCGAGCGACGCGCAGCGGGTCGCGCCCACTCCGGTCGGCCAGGAGGCCGAAGCCACACCCCCGCGGCGTGACCCGGGGCCCGTCAACGAGGCCATGCGGCAGGCCGATGACCACGCCGCCGTGCTGCGGGACCTCCCGGAGTGGCAGCGGCTGCAGACCGTACGGGGCGCCACCACGCACCTGTGGAACGTGATCCGGGAGAAGGCCGGCGACTACTTCGAGCAGCTGAGCAAGGACATCCGTGTGCAGGGCTTCTGGCGCACGGTCTCCATTCGGACCACGACGGCGATCGCCACGGGCGCGCAGGCACTGGCCGATGTCGCGCTCCGCGGGCGCCGCGGAGACGAACTGCCCACGGCCGAGGCACTGCTCAACCTCGGCGGCGCCGCACGGATCTACAGCACCCCCGGTATCCCCCACCCCGGCCGCCCGGCCCCGGACGACGAGGCGGCCGGCAATGTCGCCGCTGTACGCCAACTGCGCACCACCCTGCGGACCGGCGCGCCGGTACCGTACGGCACGCGCGAGGACGCGGTGCAGGCATCCCGGGAGGTCGCCAGGGCGTTCCAGGCGTGGCGCGAGACCCCGATGGGGCAGGAGCTGACCGCTGCCTCCGCGCACCCCCGCGTCGTCGCTTTCCGGGAGGCATGGCAGCGGCTGCCCTTGGCGGACTTGCCAGACGGCCCCGGCACCGCGGCCGGTCCCTACGGGGATGTCGGCCGGCACGCCCAGCAGTTGGCGGAGCGCGCCGGTGCCGCGATCGCCGAAGGCGCCCAACGCGGGCAGCCGCCCCGCTTCGCCGAAGCCGACGTCGCGGCTCTACGGACCCTTGCCGCTCTGGCCGAGCACCACGGCGGGCGACTCGCGGTCACCCTGCCGCCCGGCCTCACCGGCCCCGCGGCCCCCATGGCCGCCGCACCACAGCGCACCGCACCGCGCCCCAAGGTCGCGGCACCCGCCGTCCCGGCCGCCACGACGGGTTCCCGTGGCATGTCCGCGTAGCGGCCATGTCCGGGCCGAGTGAATGTGCCCGCCACGCCTCACGGCGGAGGCGCGGACCAGTTGTACGCCCGGGAACAGAGCGCGAAGGCCCACGCCCGCGCCGAGCGGCTGCGAGCAGACCGGGCAGGTCGACGCTGAGCTCGACCGGTGCCGACGACTCACCCCGGCTCAGCAACTGCGGGCCCGCCGCAGCGAGCGGTCCTGAGCGCCACGGGCTCCTTCTACGCCCGATCTCTATGTGCAAAGGCGTTTCACGGCAGGGGTGTTGCTGCCATCGTGGGAGCAGACACGGACAACCGACGCGGTGGGGGCGGCATGGGACAGAACATCAGGTGGGCGGTGGCGGGGCTGGCGACGGCTGCGGCCTTCGTCGTACCGGCATGGTTGTGCGGGGCGGTCGTACTGCCGCCCCTGCTGAAGGATCCCGCGGTCCGCTGGTCACTGGCCTCCGCCCTCGGCGCGGTACTGAGCTCGCTGACCGTCCTGTGGGGCCACGGCTTCGCCACCCGGGCCACAACCCCCGGACCATCGCCTGACCGTCGGGTCCAGGCTACGGCCGAGCGGGCGGTAGCCATCGGCGGGGACAACCAGGGCTCGATCTCCATCGGCGACGGGCCCGGGGCGACTACGTCACCGGTCCCGCCTGCTGCTGGGCCACAGCCCGCTGCCGGACCCAACCCCACCCCAACCCCGGACGCGGGCACTGGCACGGTGTCCGCGTCCGGGAACCGTTCGATCGCCATCGGCGGAAACAACTCCGGCCCACTGTCCAACGGTGACCAGAGCGCCGGCGGCCAGCCCGGGGGCGCCCACCCGTGAGATGGCTGTTCAGACGGGCCGGTACGCAGCCGGAACCCCCCGCCACCAGGCCCGGCCCCCAGGCGGAGGCGAGCGCCGAGCGGGCTGTTTTCATCGGAGCGGATAACTCCGGCACCGTGCTGACCGGGGACAACTCCCGGGCGGTGACCTTGCCCGCCGAGGCGCTGCGGCCCCCGGCCGAGGTGGCGGCCCCGGCCGGGCTGGACAACCTTGCGGTGCACCCGGGCCTGTTCGTCGGCCGTGGGAGTGAACTGGACCGCCTCGATGCCGCGCTCGCCACTTCCGGCGGGGCCGTCGTCCAGGCCGTGCACGGCCTGGGCGGCATCGGCAAGAGCACCCTGGCCGCCCACTGGGCCGCCACCCGCCCTCACGGCTGCGCGCCGGTCCGGTGGATCACCGCCGACACACCCGCCGGCGTACAGCAGGGCCTCGCGGACCTGGCCGGCGCGCT
>NZ_JBFBEZ010000042.1:0-66563 GCF_040701725.1 Streptomyces sp. NPDC093109 | reverse complement strand
CGGGCGAATAGACCTTCATCACCATAAGAGATCCCTCCTCCCCGGCCCCTGGCGGGGCCGGGCTCAGAGGTGTCCACCCTTCGGGGACAGGTCCCCGGGTCGGAGTGGTTCTTCCAGCCGGCGGCCCGCAGCGTTTCGGTGATGCGTCGGGGATCTCCACGCCCGGCCAGGTGCCGGGGGCTGGTCTCGAACCAGATGGTGTGGTGCGGCTCGGCCGCGCGCGTGGAGATATACGGGTGGATCACGACCTGACCGCCGGGCGGAACTCGGCCGGGTCCACGGAATGGAAGGGGAGCCCGCCGAGACGGTGAACATCCCAGTGCAAGGAGTGGCAGTCGGTGACCTCCGGTGCCGCTGCCCGGAGCCGGGCGATGATGTGGCGGATCTCGACGGGCCACGGGGTCAGAGCGTGCTCCTCGACGAGGTGCGCGGCGTTGCGCAGGATGGTGCCGAGCACCATGGGCACGCCGTATTCCTCATCCAGCACCTGGGCCAGGAGCGGCTGGGCGTTCCCCGCGACCGCCGGGTCGCGCAGATAGCAGCCGAGTTGGTCGAGAACGTCCAGCGCCGTCCCGATCTCGTCGTGGCTGGGCGGCACAGCACGCCGTGGGGCCGACGAGGGCCGGGGAGATTCCTCCGAGCGACTCATCGCGTCGACGCCTCCTCGGCACTCTGCGGGAACCGGCCACTCAGTCGCTGTACGTCCCAGTGCAGGACGTGCCAGTCCGTGGCCTCCTGAGCGGCTTCGCGCAGTCCGTCGACGATCTGGCGCACCTCGTCGTCCGCGGGATGGCCGGCCTGCTGGGAGACGAGACGGGCCGCCTCGCGCAGGATGTCGCCGAGCAGGATGGGAACGCCGGTGTCCTCGTCAAGGAGCGGTGCGAGGAGCGGCAGCGCATCGGCGAGAGGTGGGTTGGCGCGCAGGTAGCGCTTGACCTGCTCCAGGGTGTTCGTGGCCTGGGCGATCTGGTGCGGGCTGGTGGTTGTGGGGTTGGGCATCAACGTCCTTGTACGGGAAAGGGAAGTGGTACGGGCGCCAGCGGCGCTCAGTGGCGCTTCCTTCGGTGCGCCGGCCCCGGGCGCGAGGGGTTGCCGATTACCAGCCGGGCCCGTTCTCGGTGGGCTCTGCCCGCCGCCACCACGCCGAGGTGCCGGACTGCGGGGCGAACTGGAGACGGTGGCGAAGGCCAGGGCTGCGTATGAAGGTCTCGGCACTCAGAGGGTCGGAGACGTCGCTCATCCGGCGGCGGTCAGGTCGTGGGTGACGTGGCGTGCGTCTCCGGGGCCGGCGAGGTGACGGGGGCTGGTGTCGCACCGGATCTGCCTGGCGTGCTTGTCGGCGAAGGCGGCGAGCTGCCGCTCGCTCAGCGGCCCCAGCGGCCCCCCGGCTCGCTCGCGGCGGCGCTGTCGTACATGTCGCGGAGATCGTCCAGGACGTAGTGGAGTGTGTGCTGGTCGGCCTGCTCCCACGCCGCTGTGCGCAATTCGGCAGCCAGAGGGCTGACCTGGGCGGTGCCCGGGACGTCCGGGTGGTCCTGTACGGCGCGGGCGAGGGCGCGCAGGATGTCGGCGAGCTGGACGGGCAGGCCCGTGTACTCGTCGAGGAGAGGCTCGACGAGGGCGAGTGCTTCGACGGGATCGGGGTTCTCGCGCAGGTAGTGGGTGAGGTCCGACAGCGTTTCGGTCAGGGTGCGGATGGTGTCCGGGGTGAGTGCGGGCATCGGGCTCCTTTGGAACGGGGCGGCGGTCAGCGGCGGGTCCGGGGGCCGCCGGCCGGGGTGTAGGGGCGGGCGCTGGTGCGCGGCCGGGTGCTTCGGGCGCTGTTGCGGGCCCAGGTGGCGGCGCGGGCGGCTGTGATTCGGGCCTGCTGCCAAGCGCTGAGCTGGGAGGGTGTGACGGAGACCGACCAGGTACGGATCTGCGCGCTCAGCGGCACGCTTCCGCGCGGGCGCATCAGGGGATCGGGGCCGGCGAGTTCGGTCGAGAAGGCTTGCACCAGGTGCATTGGCGTGGTGGGAGTGAAGGTGGCCGTCCAGCCGTTTCCCTGCTTGTCCCGCGCTCCGGTCCACCACATCGCCGAGCCGTCGGCGCCTTGGTGGTACTGCATCCATGCTGTGCCGTCGGGGCTGGTCGCCATGTAGTGCTTGCCCTCGAAACGTGTGTGCCAGTTCTGCTCCTCGAACGGCGCCCACACGCTGGGGGCGTGGGCGGAGCGGGGACGGGTGAGGGCATCGGTCAGACCGGCGACGATCTCCACAGGGGTCTGCCGGCCCAGATGCGCCGACCACTCACCGTTGAGGCCGTCTGCAGTGCCGTGGATGGTCCACCCGCCGGGAAGGACATAGGGGTTGTAGGCGACGCGGACGGTGCGGTCCGGGCTCTCTATGAACAGGGGGCCGCCCGGCTTGGACTTGTCCCGCCAGCCAGAGGCGCGCAGGAACTCCGAGACGTGCCGGATGTCGCCGCCGCCGGCCAGGGCACGGGGCTGGACGAGGTAGTGCTGCTCAGCCTGCTCGACCGGGCCCCAGCCCTGCCACTGCTTCTTCTTCACCGGCGCCGCCGCACGACGAGCGGTACGGGGGTTGGGGGCTTCGCCGCCGCAGTGGCGGGCTGGGTGCTGACATGCTGGAGGATGTCTTTGTGTTCGTCCAGGTCGAGGCTGATGTCGTGCAGTTCGTTCGCGGCCCGGCCCAGAGTGAGCCACACCTCTGGGGGGAGAGCTCCTCGCTCTGCCTGGTCCTTGGCGAACACGCTTCCGGTGGCGACGAGGTGGGTGACGCCGCCGAGGACTCCGGTGTCCGGGTCGAGAACGTAGGCGATGACCTGCGCGGCCTGGGGCGGGGGAAGTTGAGAGAGGTGGTCGGCGAGCTGGCCGAGCTGGCGAGTGATCTCGTCGGCCAGTCTCACCGGGTAGGGGGCGGGGTGGGACATGCTCCTCCGGGTCGGTGGACGGTCAGTTGTGGTGCTGCCCGACGCGCTGCGTTTCGGTGACGACGGCCTCCGGGCGGGTGCCGGCCGGCGTGGAGGTCCGGTCGGGTCCGGTCGGGATACAGGCGCGCAGATAGCGGCGGAACAAGGCGGTTGCGAGCCGGGGCTTGAGCCGGTTGCTGATCGGTGGGGGTGTACAGGCTGCTACGGATTTCTCCAGGGATCGGGCCGCCCGGGCGTCTTACGGGGCGCGGCGGGCCGGTGCCGGGCGCGAGGGGGAGCCGGCCGGTGCCGGTTGCTGTGCGGCAGGGCGGGCCGCACGGGCGCGGACTCCGCACGGCCTGCCGATAGGCGGCTTCGTCGAAGACATCGGACGTGCAGTTGACCTCGTACCCTGCCAGGAGCAGTACGGGGACGGCGCGGGTCGCCACGCGCTTCTGCTCATCGGCACCGAGGTGTTCGGGCACGGTGTGCCAGATGTAGACCGGCCCGCCAGTGGCGTGTTCGTGGCGTTCCAGGCCGAGCTGTTCCAACAGGACATGAAGCGCTGTGGGGGCGCCGGCCGGGGTGTCCGCGTGGATGGTGGTCGTCAGCGCCTTGACGTAAATCTCGACGTCCGTACCGTAATCGTCGGCCAAGTTGGCCATGTGGTTCTCTCCGGGGTCAACGACGCCGGCATACCGGGGATGGACGCGGCTCGGCGGCGGTGCGGTGGCCGGCCGCTGCGCAGGGCGTGCGGCGTGGTTGCGCTGCTGGGAGCACGCGGGCGGCCCGCTCATGGATCTCGTGGTGTCCCCGAACCGTGCGATCGGCTCGGATTCCGCGCCGAGCACGGACCCTTGTAGGCCATGGAGGCGATCCAGGCACGGACGACGACCTCTCTGGTGAGAGGCAGCAGCCCGTGGACTGGGGCAGCGACCATGCTCAGGACCTTGGTGGCCACCTCACTGCTGATTACGGCCGCAGCGACCTGCTCGGCGAGCCCGGGCGAGGTAGCACAGGGCTGCCTCACGTTCGCCGTCCGGCGTAGTCAGCATGTTCAGAACGATGCTGGGCCTTTGGCGATGGTGACGTCCTCCAGCACCCAGAAGTCGGACTCCTCCTTCACCGAGACCTGATGACCGGCGTACGGCTGCCGGCCGGGACCGGCGGCATGGAAGCAGGGGCGGAGGTGGGCGCGATCCGGTTCGCGGGGTGCTGGAGAGCCGTGCCGATGCCGAGCGCGTCGAGTTGCGGGCCGATCTTGCGCAGGGCGCGGGCCTGTGCCTGGGTGTCGTCGCCGTTGAGGCGGTAAATGCCGCTCTGCGGATCCTGGAGGAAGCCGTGGGCCACGAGGACAGCGCTCGCACGGTGGTCGGCGGGGGCAGCGGCGACGCCGCCGTCGTGCTGCCAGGTCAGGACGACCCGGTCAGGCTGGGAGGGCTGGATGCCGCCCAGGGCGTTGTGGCGGACCTGGGCGAGCGCGCTGTCGTAGCGCGCGAGCAGGTCGCCGGCGACCTGCTCGGCGCTCAGGAACGGATCGTCGGCCAGAGCGATACCGTTGGGCTCAGGAACGGCGCGGTACGCCTCGGCGGGCAGGGCACGCGGGGCGACGGCGGCGATGAGGAAGCCGTCGCGTTCGTCGTGGCGGTCCAGAAGGACGAGCTGCGCGCCGTCCGGGCGGCTCAGGACGGCTGCCTGCCGGAGCGGGTGCTCGGAGAGGGAGGCGGCGACCAGGTCCAGGTCCCAGATCCGGTCGGTGAGTTCGGCGAGATCGTCCTTGGCGTCGGCCGGCAGGTGGGAGCTGGTCCAGGTGCCGGGGAGTTCGCCGGCGAGGACGTCGGCGTACGAGGCGAGGCGTTCGGAGGTGTCGTGGTCGTGCATGGTGTCCTTGGGCGAGGTGAGGGTCCACGGCGAAGTCCGGTGGCCGGCGGGGGCGGCGGGGCCGGGACAGTGCGGGGTTGGGGTGGGCAGGTGCACACGGCGGAGCGTTCGCGTTCGGTGGCGGGGACCTCTCCGCTGCGGGTGCTGCGGCCGGGGTACGGGGTGTGCCGGTCGGCGAGCTGGTTGCGGAGGCAGGAGAGGTCGCCGTGGATGATGTGGAGAGGCTCGTTCGTGAGGTGGCGGAGCCGCTGGGCGATGTCCTTGTCGGATGGGCCACCAAGTCCGTCGTAGAAGTCGGTGCTGGCGGTGAGGACTTCGTCCAGAGCGGTGAGGATGCCGTCGTGGGCGGCGGTCAGCTCGGTCAGTGCATCGGCGGCCTCCTCCGTGTCGTGGCCTCGCGAAGACGTTCGGCGAGGTGGGTCACGGAGGAGCCCAGCGGCAGGTAACGGGCGGACGGGCGTCGGTGCCGAAGTCTGCGTCGCAGCCGACGTGGTAACCGAGGGCCCGCAGGCGGCCGACGGCGTCGGTGGCGAGACGGTCCGCGGCGTGTTCGGTGAGGCCGGCGGGGGCGCGGAGGTAGGTCTCGTGGACGCGGACTACGGCGACGAAGCCAGGGCGTTGGAGGACGCTGTGGGCCTCGGCGTCACCGCCGCGTGCGAGGAGTTCGTCGGAGTGCGGGTCGCGGCGGATGTCCAGGAGAGGGTCGGAACGGGGCAAGGAGACGTTTCTCCTGCCGTGGAGGCGGGGATCACCGTCCGCTCCGGATGTCGGCGATGTGTACGAGCTGGCCCAGGGCGGTGGTGGTGTACCAGCCGCAGTCGATCAGTTCGTTGCGGTCGGCGAATCGCGTAAGGAGGGCGTCCTCCATGGCCCGCAGGTGGATCAGGCATTCCGGGCAGCGGCGCGAGAGGTGCACGAGGTAGCGGGGGTGGGCGGTGACGTAGGACTGGGAGCCGCCGGTCGCGTCACGCAGCCGCCATCCGTCCTCGTCGGTCGAGGTGTGCCAGGACGGGGCGACGACGCGCATCGCGTCTCCCCACAGTTCCCCGTCGGCTACCCCCTTCAGGACGACGACGGTGTCACCGGCCTGGAAGTGGGCGTGGGTGATGTCCCGGTCGGGGGTGAGCGGGTCGGGTGTCGGCGCGAACGCCGACGTGGGCGGGGTCTTGGACATGCGGTTCCTTCCACGCGAGGCTGGCGGGGTGGGAGGATCAATGGTCCGCAGGAACGCCGGTTTGGCTAACCGGTGGTCCCCGGCTATGTTCCGCCGCGATCAGCGGAACGGGTTCTCTGTCCCGCGGTCAGCCTCGGTGGCTGCGTCGAGGAGTTCGAGCATGTCGGTGCCCTCTGCGTCGCGTTGGTCGATCCACCACCCGGCCCGGGTGATGGCGCGGGCCTTTTCCTCCAGCTCCGCCCAGTCCGCCTCGTCCCAGCTCCCCTCCAGGACGAGCGCGGTGTGCGCGGCGGTCATCAGCTGGTGGCGGGTGCGTTCGCCCCAGTCCAGGGCCTTCTCCGGGCCTTCCAACTGCGGCATGTCGAACTGCTTCGCCCACGCGAGGGCAGCCTCCTGCTCGGCGGCGCGCTTGGCCGCGAGCCACTCTTCCTTCGGCTCGGAGCCGGCGTCGCGTGCCGCCTTCCAGCAGTCGGTGCAGTCTTTCGTCGCGAGCCAGCGGACGAACCCGGCCCGCTTGTCGGCCGGACGACCGGACAAGTCATGAACCACTTGGTGGGAGCATGCGTGCTCCACGGTCCACTGCGTACGGACCCCCGGGGAATTCCGTTTGACGGGCGTTACGTTCGAGGTCGGGCTGCTGGTCTGGGGCTTCAAATCGCGTGCCTTTCGTTGGCGGTTGGGGTGGTGGCCTGCGTCGTTGCGGAAGGCCGTGCATCAGATGCACGATTCATGCGGCGGACGGAGGTGGTCTGGAGCGCTTGGCGGTGGTCTCGGGGACGCTTCCGCCTTCTGCGTCGTCTCAGCGTGTCCTGCGGATGGCGTCTGTGGCCGCCGTGGCGATGGCGGCGGGAGCGCTGGAGGGCTGGGGCAGGTGCAGCAAGGTGGTCCCCGGCAAGTGGTGGGACTGCGCGGTGAGGGTGAGCTGGAGTACGGCGCAGCCGGCGGTCGTGAGTTGCTTGACGCGGGTGACGGCTTGTGCGGTTTCGTCGCTGCCGTACCAGGCGTCGGTGACGATCACGAGGAGGCGGCCGGCGCCGGGGCGGCTGAGTTCGAGGCCGTGGTCGAGTGCGTCGATGGCGTCGCCGAGGTTGTGGTGGCCGCCGTTGGCATCGAACGTCGTCACGCGCTCTGGTGCTCGGTGGGTGGGTCGGGTCAATGCGGTCAGGTGCTGGTCGTAGGCGATGGTGGCGGTGAGGGAGTCGGGGTCGGTCAGGGCTGCTGCGCGTGCCACGATCCAGGCGGCGGACGCGACGGGCGCGCAGGCGGCACGCATGGAGCCGGAGACGTCGACGGCGATACCCACACGCAGCGGTGGGGTGGGGGAGTTGCGGCGGCGGGTGTGGGTGAACGGTTCCGCGGTGGGGACCGATCCGGCCGCGCGCTGGGCGTCGCGGGCGAGGGCCGCGCGCATGTTGAGGCGGCCGGGCGGGGTGGGGCTGGTGGTCCGCTCCTCGGTCCGCTCGCGGTAGGCGGCGGCACGCAGGGCGCGGCTCAGGCGCGCGGCGGCACTCTGCTCGGCGGTGGTGGGCCTGCGGGTGCCGGTGACAGGGTTGCCGTAGGGCGCCGGTGTGCCGTCGGGGGTGACGGTGGTGCCACGGGTGTTGAAGACCGACTTGGCGGTGGCGGCGGCTTTGCGTCGCTGGGCGCGGTCCTGCGCCTGCGCTGTGGACCGCGCGGCCACGGCGTTGGTCGCCGCGGCCTGTGCCGCGAGGTCGGCGGCGTCGGTGGCTGCCGTGCTGTCCATGACGACGCCCACGGCGCCGGACAGCAGATCGGTGAGGTTCTTAGGCACGGGCAGGGCGGGGGCCGCGGTGTCCAGAGCGTCGCACCAGTTTTGAGCGTGCGCGAGCATGCTCTGGGCGTCGTGGTCGGCGCACTGGTGGGCTGCGGTCCAGATGCGGGTGAGGGTGGCCAGCAGGTTTGCGCCCAGCACCTTTTCGCACAGATCGGCGACGGCCCGGGTCTCGCCGGCGTCCAGGATGCCGACGTCACGGCGGCCGAGGACCAGGGCCGCCACGCCGGCGGCGTGCTCGATGCCCTGGAGGGTGGGGTGGGTGATGTCGGGCATGACCAGGGTGCGGGCACTGGTGCGCAGGTACGTGCGGTCCGTGGGCCGCCGGTTCAGGTGTGCGCCTTCGACACGGCTCTCCTCCAGCAGGAGCGCGGCCTCGACGACACGGGGGTCCGCTCCGGCAGGCGCCGTCCAGAGGGAGTGGGCCGCGTGTGCGGCCTCGTGGACGAACACTCCCCAGGCGGCGGGATACCGCTCCTCGTCGCCCACGATCCGCGGATGGATCTCGTGGGGCTGGAGGGGGGCGAACAGCCGGGCGTCGAACTCGACCTCGCCCAGGGTGGGGAAGAACGCGGCCGGTGCGCCGCTGCGCGTGCCGGGGCGGCAGGTGACGAGGAGGTCCTGGCGGCCGGAGAGGTCGACCAGCCGGTCGCCGAGTTCGGCTCCCACGCGTAGCCACAAGTGCGGGGAGGAACGGGGTTGCGCGGGCGGGGCGCCGTCGTCGTCCCATCGCGCGAGGTCAGCCTTGTCGTCCGGCGTGGTGGCGGGGGACTGGACGTGGTGGTGGGCGCTCATCGCGAGCGGCCCTGCTGTGCGGAGCCGGTGCTGCCCGGGGGCTGCCGGACGGCCGAGGCGGGGAGCTGTTTGCCGAGGGTGAGGGGCGCGATCTTCTTGACGCCGGCAGCTTTGATGACGGCGGCGGCGACGGCGTCGCGATCCTCCACAGGAGCGATGCCGACCAGGTTCGCGAGCGCGGCCTGGGTGCCCAGGACGGCCTCGGTCTTCTGGTAGCTGAGCAGCTCCCGCAGTTGGGGGGCCCAGCCCAGCTCGCCGAGTTCGACCTGGCGGGCGAGGTGCCGGGCGACCCGGACCACCCGGGCATCGATCCTCAAGGCCAGGGCGAGGTCATAGTCCGTACCGATCTGGATCTGCACGCTGAACCGGGACGACAGCGCCTCCGTCAAAACCGCCCCGTGGACGCCGGGATTGTGGCCCGCCACCACATAGAAGCCCGGCTCGGCCTTGACGGTCTCGCCCTTGTGGGCCTTGACCTGGATCTGCCTGCGCCCGTCCATCGCGGGATACAGCGCCGCCAACACCTTCGGCGAGATCAAGGTGGCATCGTCGATCAGCAGGGCACGGCCCTCGGTCATCGCGGTAACCAGCGGACCGTACTGGAAGACATAGGCTCCCGCGTCGTCCTGTGTGTACTCGCCGATCAAGTCGCCGACCGTGGTGTCGCCGTCACCGGCGACAGTGAGCAGGTCCGGGAACGCCGCCTCCACCAGCGACGTCTTGCCGGTGCCCGGAGGGCCGTAGAGCAGCACCGGCACATCGGCGTCACGCAGACGGTTCAACGCCTCGACATCGGGCAGATCGGCCAGCTCCCGGGGGTGGTAGAGCTGACCCCCCGCACGGCGGATCGGGCCGGTCTGCTTCCGCGTGGCTGCGGCGGGAATGGTCGTGCGGGCCATGGCCGCCTGGACGCGCGGAGAGTGGGTGCCCGGTGGACTGATCACAGCGGTCTGCGCGGCTGCGGCGGTCTTCGCGTTCGCGCGGAACTCCGGCTGTCCCCTTCCGCCTTGGTCGGCCTCGCCGCGCTGCACCAGAGTGAGGGCGGCGTTGCGGACGGCGCCGTGGGAGTGGCCCAGCTGCCTGGCCATGTCCCCGATGGTGAGCGCATCTGCCGGCCGGTCGGCCAGCAGTCGGGCCACCTTGGCCCGTAGTTCGCCGCCCTTGGTGCGCGCTGGACTGGTAGGCGGTCCGGGTGTGGTCACAACGAGAGTCCTTCAACAGGTGTGGGTGCGGGCGGGGTTGGTGATGCGCGGGAGAGGCCGGCCGCTCTCGGAGCGGATCACGGACTGTGCCGACATCGGCGACCGGGCCAACCGGGGCGTACCGTCGGCGCTCACCGGCCGACCGAGGGCACGGTCCAGGTGCAGGGGATGGCCGGCGACGAGCAGCTCGCTGGCTGCCGAGCAGGCCCGTGCGTCCGCTCCGTACCGCCTTCCGTCGCCCGGCAGGCGCAGACGGGCGCCTCTTCGAAGCCGTCCTGGAGCAGGATCCGCCGGGCGGCGGCGTTGTAGCCGGTGGTCGTGATCTCCCCGGTGATGGCGTGCCGGATCGGCATGAACGGCTCCGCTGGAGCTTCGGGCACGGCGGATCTCCTATCGGAGGTGGCGGGAAAACGGTGGGGTGTTGGGCGAAGGCGAAACGGGCCCGGAGCTTCCAGCACATCAACGGTGCGTGGCTGGACCACGAACGATGGGTAAAGCCACGCGCGGGAGCATTACTGCGGTACGGCGGCTGCTTCGCGGTACGGAGGGCCTCTTGGCGACCACGCTCAGCGATGATGTGCGGGTGTACTGGCGCGCGGCGCCGGCGCGGGTGGTGAGGTGTCCACGGCAGGGCGCGGGCGGACGCGCAGCTCGGGGGTGCGGTGCGGGGGCAGGACGGCGACCGTCGTGCCGAGGTCCTCGGCCGCCTCCTCGACTTCGAGGGTGAGGAACGCGATCTGCCGGCCAAGCGCCGAGAGGCGGGCGGCGATCTGGCGCCCCTGCACGGTCTCCAGGGCGCTGGCGAACTGGCCGCTCGTTTCCAGGAGTTCCTGGAGGCGGACCACCGGACCTGCGTCGTATCCGCGCTGGACGGCACTGAGGAGCGCGTTGGACACATCACCCGCGTGCTGGGCCTCGACGACGTCCCGGGTGAGTTCCTGCAGCGAGATCTCGGGGGCGGCTTCGGGCCGGTTGAACCTTGAGACATCGGCGCGCAGCACACCGGCTGGGACCGGAGCAGGGAGTGCCTGCCCGGCCTCGAACTCGTGGGCATAGTGCCCGATCACCTGCCAGCCCGGTGCACCCGGGTCGCCTCGCAGCGCGACCAGCGTCGAGTCGTCGTCTTTGATCAAGTGGGCGAGGGCGATCGGCTGCCTGGCGGCGGCGTACCACGACTCGGTCAGCTCCAGCTCGCCGCGCTTCTGCGAGGCCTGAGCCAGCTCCGTCCACATCTGCTGTTCCTCTTCGGTCAGCGGGCCTTGTGGTGCTGGCCATCGCTCGGGTCGGCGAGGTTGCTGGCGATGAAGCTGTAGTCCGCCCACGCAGTGACGTACGGCCACAGAGCGGCGTACTGCGCGCGTTCGGCTGCTGAGCCGGGGTTGGCCGGCCGGTTGAGGGACCGGCGGATTTCGGTGGCGGAGGCGGCCAGGCCGTCCAGCACGGCCCGCCACCCGTCCAGGTGCCGGGCAGGCGGCAGCTCGTCGAGCGCGCGACGGGCCGCATCGAGCAGAGCGTCGGTGTGCGGGGCGAGGCAGGCGACGTACGCCTTCACCGCCGCCTCGTCGCGGTGGGCTTGTGCGGCTGCCGCGGCGTCTGCGTGGACGGTGCGGCCGTAGCGGTCGCGTCAGGTCGAGGGCGACTTCCGTCTTGCGGTCGATGACTGCCGTCCGCAGCCGGAAGTCCTGCGCCCTGTTGGCGAGTTCGGGGGACACCGGCAGGGGGCCGTCAGGGGCCGGGTTACTGGCGGGCGTCACCGGGACTGCCCGCCGCCCGAGGCCGTCAGGTGGACGGTGGGTGCGTAGGCCGGCTTCGGCGGGATCGGCCGGGCGGCTGGCGCAGAGGCGGTGGGGGGTGTGGCGCGATGCTGAGTCGTTCGGCCGGCGGCGGCCTGGGCGAGTCGGCTGCGGCGCTCCAGGAGTCCATTTGGCCGGACCGGGCGGGGCGGGCCGGCGGAGACGGCCGGGTCGAGGCGGATGTCGGCCTGCACGGTGTAGCCCTGGCGGCGCAGGTCGCGGACGGCCTGGCGGGTCCGGCGGGGACCATCACGCTCGGGCTCGCTGAGACGGTACAGACCAGGTTCTCCGGGGACGGGTTCGAACTGCTCACGCTCCAGGTACCAATGGGCCAGATGCGTGGGCATGGAGGAGGTGAAGGAGGCGACGAAGCCGTGGGTGTCGTGGTCGCCGAAGGCGAAGTGGGTGCCGGGTTGCAAAGGGGCGGGACTCTCCTCACGTTGTCGGGGCGGAGCGGTCAGTGACGGCGGCGCGCGGGACGGGGCCGCAGCAGAGGGGAGGGCTGACGCGATGGCCGGATGGCTGGCGCGTGGGTGCGGACTTGGTCGACGTGTGGCGACGTCAGCGTGTGTGCTGCGGCTGTGCCGACGGGTGGATTCGTGGGGGAAGGGACGGCGGACGGCCCGGGGCATGCGCGAGTCGCGGCGCGGGGGCGAGCGGGGTCAGTGCCCGCATCCGGTCCTCGGCCATGTGCAGGACCTCTCCGAGGCTGCGGATCTCGGCGGCGGCGTCGGCGAGGTCGTAGGACAGGTCGAAGCCGTCGTCCTCCTCGGCTTCCTTGGCTTTCTCCCCGGCCGCCTCGAAGAACTCGCCGAGCTGCGCCAGCAGTCCGTCGGTGGGCTCCAGGATCTGGTGCAGCAGGGCAGCGGCATCCGCATGCGACTTGGTTCCATTGAGCCGCTCGGTCAGAGTGCGTAGAGCGTCACCGTGGACGTAGACGGGGGCGGGGTCTGCTGTGTCGGAGGTGTCAGGGGACTCGGGCGGGTGGAGCATCGGCGCGGCCGGGAGCGGGTGCGGGGTTCCGGTGGACGAGACGGGATGCGGCAGCAGCCTGAGCTGGGCGAGGCGGTGGTCGATCGCCTCGATCAGGGGCTGAGCGCTGCCGCCGTGGTGGGTTTCGGGCCGCTGAGGAGCAGCGGGGGCGTTGGAGGGAGTCGAGTCGTAGAGGACCTCGAACAGCGACTGGTCGTCGGGGTGTTCATGGGTCACGGTCCAGCCCTCCGGATCGCCCGGTGGGCGGTCGGAGGACGGCTCCTGCGGCGGACTGATGATCAGGTAACTGTCGTCAGGGAGCGACACGCTCACGACGTAGGCGCTGAGGCCGAACTCGATGTCGCACTCCAACCCGCGCTCTCGCAGCGGCGTGGTGATGTGCGCGTGGCGGCGCCACAACTCCTGCCACCACGGAGTGTCCACGTTGCGGTGATCAGGGAGCGGTGCGAGCGGAGCCGGGCGGATGGTGTCTGGGGTGCTCTCCTCGTCAGCGGCCACGGCTCCTCCTGCGGGTGGCCGGTGACCGGTGCGGTGGCGATATCCGGGGAGCGGGGGCGGCTCCCGGCTTCGGCACCGGACGCGAGTCGAGTTCGTGCTCGTTGTCGGTGGCTATCAGGTCGTGTGCCATCTGGGCTTCGTGCTCGGCGACCTGCGCCACGAGGTCCTCGTGCTCGGCCTGGTACTGCTGGTACTCGGCCCAGTCGGCGTCGCTGAAATGCGCGGGGTGGTTCAGGGGACTCCTTGAGACGATGATGTTGGTTCTTCGAGACGGGTTAGCGGTGGCGACCGCTTGACCTGGACGGTGGGAGCGCCAGGCTTTCCCGAGGGATGAGGTCGCGGTCCCCGAACCCGCGACCTCACATAGCCTCATCGACCCACCTCAAAAGGGACGAAGCGGCAGTGGCCATGCTTCAGTTACAGTGAACCCACGGGAGACTCAGTGCATGCGGGCATCGGTGTCGAAGAGTGCCAGCTCGTGGCCGTGCAGGAGGTGCTGCACGATGAAGCTCCGCCCTGCGACTTTCCAGAGGCCCCTGCCGCGGTTGAGGTGCGCGATGGCGTCCATCTCGACGGAGGTCAGGCCGAGCAGGGAGGCTGCGGCGCCGAGTTGGTCGGTTTCCTGGCGATAGATGATGCGGGTGCTGCAGTCAGCGAGGAGTCCTTCTGCTAGGGCGCGTCCCTGTGATCCGGCGTCGCCGGCGGTGAGCAGGTCGGACAGCCGGTGGATCACCATGAGGTTGGCGATGCCGAGGCCCCGGCTGAGCTTCCACTGGGCCTGCATACGCTGCAGCAGCCCGACGTGCCGCATCAGCCTCCACGCCTCGTCGTAGACGATCCAGCGCCGACCGCCGTTCGGATCGGAGAGGGCGGACTCCATCCAGGCGGAGGCGCAGGTCATCGCCAGGACGAGGGCGGTGTCGTCGCCGGAGCCGCCGAGGCGGGACAGGTCGATGGTGAGCATCGGCGCGTTCGGGTCGAATTCGACGGTGGAGGGGGCGTCGAACATGCCGGCCAAGTCGCCGTGGACGAGGCGGCGGACGGCGTGGGCCAGGTCGCGGGCGGCGTCGCCGAGTTGGCCCGACACCATCCCTGCGGCTTCGTCGAGGGAGCCGGGGTTGTTGAGGGTGGCGGCGACATCGCCGAGGAGCGGGGTGCGGCCGATGGCCGCGGCGCGGGTGACCACCGCGTCCAGGGCGACGTCCAGGGCGGTGTGTTCCATGGGCATCAGGTCCCGGCCCAGGACTGTCCGGGCCAGGGAGCCGAGCAGGAGCAGGCGCCGTTTGCGGATCTCGCCGACCCAGTCGGCCTCGGAGATGCTCTCGGGGCGCGGGGCCGCGTCCAGGGGGTTCAAGCGTCCAGGCAGTCCGGGGCCGAGGGCGACGGAGTGGCCGCCGAGGGCGTCCGCCACCGGCGTCCACTCGCCTTTCGGATCGCACGGTACGTAGACGCGGTAGCCGAAGGCCACCGAGCGCAGGGCGAAGCTCTTGGCGAGCGCGCTCTTGCCCTGGCCGATTACCCCGGCGAGCAAGAGGTTCGGGTTGGTGAATCCCTCGACCTTGCCGTACAGCGCGAACGGATCGAAGACGAAGGACGCTTCCGCGTGGACGTCGCGCCCGATGTAGATGCCCTCAGCCCCGAGTCCCCCTTCGGCCAGGAACGGATACGCGCCGGCGGCCACGGCCGTCGTCATGCGGTGGGCGGGCAGCTTCAACCGGTTCCTACGCGCGGAGGCGGGCCCGGGACGTCCACTCGGTGGGTAGAGCGCGGCGGGCATCTCGTGCTCGGTGGACGGGCTTTCGGGCTGGTGGGCGCTGGCTTCGGCGCGGGCCTTGGCGGTGGCCTCGGCGAGCTGGCGACGGGCGGCCTTGCGGCTGGCGCGGTCGGTGCCGTGGGGGGTGAAGATCGGGCTGGCCGAGGCGCGGCGGGCGGGCCGGTGGCTCATCGGTGGCCCTCGTTTCTGCGGATGACGTTCATCGCACGCAGGCCGTGGTGTGCGGGCGGAGGTCGGTGGGGGTGGTCTTGCGCCGGACGACGTGCCCGGCAGCGAGGTGGCGCTGGCAGATCGTCAGCACGGGTGGCCCCTCGGGCAGCCGCTCTGGGTGGCAGGTGCTCGTCTCAACTCCTGCTTCAGTGTGGGCGGGCAGCAGGTGGAAGGCGGAGTGGACCTCGCTGGTCGCCTGCCAGAGGCGCGTGTGCGCGGTGGTCAGGTGACGGCCGGTGGCGGTGTGTGGCGGACGGGTGTTCTCGGCGAGGCGGTGCAGGAGGTGGAGCAGGGCGGCGAGGTGGGCGTGCAGCACGTCAAGGTGCGGGCGGTCCGCCGGTCGGGGCGGGGTCGCGTCCGACGGTGCGAGGGCCCGGGTGTGGTGGCGGACGCCGGCGCTCGCGGCGCGGAGGTAGGGGTGTGCGTCGCTGGGAGGTGTGCGGGAGGTCAAAGGCGGTGATCCTTCCTGCCGGGAGGCAGGGGCGGCGACGGTGGTCCGTCGTGGATGAGCGAAGAGCAGCGGGCCAGGGTGCCGGCTGGTGAGGAGGTGTGGGGTTCACAGGGCGGTCCGGGCCAGCGGGAGCGAGCTGAGGGCGAAGGCTTCCGGCTGCTGATAGTTGAGCCGCCGAAGGTCAACGCCCGAGGTGACGGCGTGGGTCTCGATCTGTGCGCAGGCGGCGTCCAGGAGTGCGTCGGTCTCGGCGGTGACAGTGACGAGGCCGGTCAGGGCCACGTCCGCGTGCCCGGCGATGAGCTGGCGTTCACGTGTCTTGACGTCGGCGTACTCGACGGAGTCTTCCTCGCTGTCGACCTGCCCGCGACGGGAGCGCTCATTGGCGTCGGCGATGATCGCGGCCTTCTTCCGCTGGACGTCCCGCAGCGCGGACTCGAGTCCCTGCGGCACGTATATAAGGGAGAGGCTGCGACGCACGCCTGCCGTGAACATCATCCCGTGCAGGAACCCGGCCGAGGTTTCGGTGCGCGGCCAGTTCTCCACCCAGTACGTGGCATGCCGAGCGCTGTCGGTGGTGAGGCGGTCGTACTCCTCGAACTGGACGACGGGACCGGCAGCAGCGGGGTCGGCCTCGGCACGGCCGGTCTCGGACCACTGCTGGAGAGCGGCGAGGGCCCCCGGGTCGTAGGCGGTGCGGACAACGGCGGCGATCTCCCGAGCGGTCAGCCACCCGGTGACCTGGAGTCCGGCGCTGCGGGCGGCCTGGGCGATGGACGCGGTGGTCTGTTCCATGACGGTGAACGCCCCGGACAGCCCTCCGCCGGCCTGGCCGACGAGGCGCCTGGCCGCTTTGAGGTCGAGGGAGACGGCGAGGTAGGTCTCGTGCGGTGCGGCGGCGGGCCCGGCGGAGGCGACCAGTTCGGAGTAGATCTCTCCGGCGACCGGAGTCTGAGGCTGCCCGTTCTGGGCCCAGTGGCGGGTCAGGGTGTCGCCGCTGTCAGGAACGGTCCGTTCCAGCACTTGCACGGTGGCGACGTGCCCGGTACGGGCGATGCCGGCCAGCGCGCGTCCCCAGCTGGACACGTTGTGGTTCTGGGCGGCGGGGTCGAGGAGGGCGAAGGCACGGCTGGTGACGCGGGCGACAGCGGTCAGGGTCTGCCGGTGCGGGTCGTGTACGGCCGCGGCCTGGTTGGCGGAGTCGCCGGGGGTGACCACCTTGAGGGAGGCGGCGGCTCCGGGCAGGTGGAGGACGCCGTCCTGACGGGGCCGGGTGACGGGCCGGGCGAGCCAGAGCCTCTGGGCGCTGTGCCGGCGCTGTGCGTAGCGGGCGACGACCGGCGCCCAGTCGATCAGGGAGCGGCCGTGCCGGCGGATCACGACGAGTGCACCGGATACGGCCCAGAGCGGGGCCAGGGCGACAGCGCCGAGCAGCCCGGCGGAGATCACTGTCATGAGCAGCAGCGCCAGCGTGCTGGACACGAGGATGAGTTGGGGGACGGAGAAGCCGAGGAGGATGCCGCGGCGGGACCGGTGCGGGAATTTCACCGTGACCGGGGCGACGGAGAGATCAGTCAAGGGACGGGTCCTGGAGGCGCGGGTGGAACCCGGGGGCGGGAGGCGGCGTGCACATCCCGCCCCCAGGAGTCGGGCAGGGGATCAGAGGCCGGTCGCAGGAGGCGGTGCTGAGGACGGCCCACTGGACGCGGCGCTCTGCGAGCCGGAGGGCGGCGGTGCGCCCTGCGGCGGTGGGGGCGAGAGCGGCGCCGTGGACTGCCATCCGCCGCCCTGGCCGGACGCGGCGCCCGCGCCGGATCCACCCGGCCCTGGGCTACCGCCCACCTCACCGCCGGTGTCGCCGGACACACTCGTCGGCGCGGTCCGGATGGCCTTCTCCAGACCGGACTTGACGGCGTCTCCCCCTGGCGAGACGCCCGTGCCGCCGCCTTGTGAATCTTCCTTGCTGCCCCCGCCCCCGCCAGTCGGGTTGGCGGCGATACTGCCGGGAAAGCCGCTTCCGCCGTCGGGGCCTTGTGGGGCGGTGCTCGCCGCGGCTGCCGCGCCGCCGGTTCCGGCGGTGGCTGCTGTGGCTGCTTTGCGGGCGGCCTTCTCGGCATGAGCCCTGGCGATCTGCGCTCCGGCACCGCCGGAGCGGTGGATCGTCTCGCCGTCGGTTCCCTCGGCAGCCCAGTGCACGAATTTGAAGACGGCGTACGGACACAGCAGTACCAGGACCATGATGACGATGCCGGACATGACGTCGGCGAGGGCTCCGGTGCCGTCCTTGGCCTCGGTCTCGCCCATGGCGGCGATCCCGAGTACGAAGATCACGGTCATCAGCAGCTTGCTGACCACGAGGGTGGCGGTGGCTTCGATCCAGCCCTTGCGCCAGCGGCGCGCGACTTCCCAGCCGCCGCCGGCGGAGGCGAAGATCGCCAGGGTGACCATGACGAGAATGCCTACTTTTCTGACCATCATGACGCACCAGTAGACGAAGGCGCCGATGGCCGCGCCGAGACCGGCGACGACCGGGACGAGCCAGCCCAACTCTGACAGGGCGCCGATCTGGTTGACCTTCACGATGCGGCGCACGGCGGACTCGATGTTCAGGTTCGCGGCCTTGAAGAGTCCGTCGGAGATGGCGTCGACCACCTCGACGGCGACCGTCGTCAGGGCGATGGCGCAGAAAGCGAACAAGACGCCGGACATGGTGCCGGTGAACGCCTGGGTGAGGGCTTGTCCGTCGCGTCTGACGGCGGCTCGGACCAACTGCGCGCAGAACGTGGCGACGAGAATGACCAGGCCGAGCGGCAACAGCATCTCGTAGTTGTCGCGGAACCACGCAGCGTTGAGATCGACCTCGGTGGTGGTATTGACGGCCTTGGCTGCCAGGTCGGCGGCGGCTGCCGTCAGTTCACCTGCCGATTTCGCCATCCAGTCGCCGACGGCCTTGCCGGGGTTCGAGGCGAAGTCGACCGCGTCGCCGACGGAGCACAGCTTGTCTGCCAGGGGAAAATCACAGAAACCCACGGAGTGCGAGTCCTCCTTTCGCGTTCAGGTGCGGGTCACTGGGTGACGCTCGGAGCGATGGCGGCCAGGGAACAGTCGTGGTTGGGGCGACACTGCACGGCGAGGGTCACGGCGCGCGCCTCGGCTCCTCCTCCGCCCTTCGTCCAGGTGATCTGCTGCTTGCCGTTGACGGTGACGACGTAGATGTACGCCTCGGTGATCGCGGATGGATCGTCGGCCAGCGCCTGCTTGAACGCGGAGGGATAGTGGCCCTCGGCGACGCTGGCGATGGCGTGCTGGTCCTGGTCGGCCATCCGTGACCACAGCACCGGGTCGGGCACCTGGCCGGAGACCGAGTCCCAGTCGGTGTATTTGGTCTCGGCGGTCATCCAGGCATGCATGCCGGCGAGCTGCTGGTCGCGGCTGGTGTGGCGGGTGTCGTAGGACCACAGCATCTGGGCCGCCGCCTTGGCGTAGGCGACCGGCTCGGCGATCTGCGGGGGAGTGGGTACCGCCCCGGGTCCTGCGGCGGGTTTCGGGGCAGCCTCGGAGGAAGAAGGGCTGTCCGCAGGGGGCGCGGTGGCGACTTCCGGGCTCTGGCGGCTGTTCCCGTTCCCGCCCAGCCAGGCGACGGTGGCGGCGATGGCAAGCAGGACGGTGACCACCAGGGCGACGATCGCGATGCGCTTGTTGTTCGACCAGCCGGTGCCGCGGAAAGGCAGCGAGACGGAGGGGGATCGTTTCTGCATCAATGGACCTGAGACCCGAGGGTCGAGAAGAACGCGACGATTCCGTTCGCGGCACCCAGGCCGAGGGCGGCGCCTGCGGCGACGACCGCGCCCTTCTTGCCGTTGGCCTCGGCCTGGTGACCACCGCTGTGGTGACCCCAGGCCCACACGCCGAGCGAGACCGCGAGAGCACCGACGACGGCGATGATCCCGAACAGGTTGATGCTGTTGACGACGTTCTTCAGTACGGCCAGGCCGGGCAGGCCCCCACCCTTGGGCGATATGCCTGGGTCGTAGGCGAGCTGGATGACGCGGTCTGCGAGAGGGACGGGCATAGGTGTGACGGGCTCCTTGCATACACAGGCCAGGCGAGGGCCCACGAAAGAGGGGGAGGTACAGGGGGAGGTGCGCTCGCGGCGCGGAAGTGGCCCGCTGCTGTGAGCTGCCCAGGGGTGTGCCGGTGTAGGTTCCGATTTGACTTGTCGGCCGGTGGGAACGTGACCTGGTGTTTTGGCGTGCTGTCCAGGCATCTTGTCGAGGATTCGTCCGACAGATCTGTCGGTTTCCTCAGGCCGTGGTGCGGTGTTGGGGTTCGCGCCGGGCGGCACGGTAGCCCTCGGCTGTGAAGAGGTAGTAGGTGCGGCGTTTGGCGGGGCAGCGGCTGGGGTGCATTGCTTCGAGCTGCTTGGGCCGGGGACGGACAGTTCCCGGTCTGAGTTCGGGACGATCGGAAATTGCTTGTGGTGATCCGACGGGGCGTCGTACGGTCGCCTCCGATGAACGAGACGCCTGAGGTCTTGCCGTTGCCGGACCGGAAACCAGTCGACGCCGCGGTGGCGGGCAGGTTGATCGCCGTGCAGTTCCCGCAGTGGTCCGACCTTGAGGTCCGGCCGGTCGATGCGCAGGGTTGGGACAACTGCACCTTTCGCCTCGGTGGCGAGATGCTGGTGCGGCTACCGACTGCCGAGGAGTACGCGCTGGCGGTGGAGAAGGAGCACCGGTGGCTGCCGGTGCTCGCACCCGCGTTGCCGTTGGAGGTACCGGTTCCGCTGGCCAGAGGCGTGCCAGATGAGAGCTTTCCGCACATCTGGTCGGTCTATCGGTGGATCGGCGGCGAGCCTGCGGCCCGTGCCGTCGTCGAGGACACGATGGCGTTCGCCGTCCGCCTTGCGGAGTTTCTTGTGTCTCTGCAGCGGATCGACCCGACAGGCGGACCGGGCCCGGGACTGCACAATTGGTTCCGAGGCGGACCACTGGCGACCTATGACGGGTGGGCCCGGGCAGCCCTGGAGACGTTGGACGGCCTGATCCGGACTGAGGCCGCCGAGGAGATCTGGGAACGGG
Organism: Streptomyces sp. NPDC093109; assembly: GCF_040701725.1. Lineage (NCBI taxonomy): Bacteria > Bacillati > Actinomycetota > Actinomycetes > Kitasatosporales > Streptomycetaceae > Streptomyces > Streptomyces sp. NPDC093109. The sequence continues at coordinate 46,009 of NZ_JBFBEZ010000042.1, read as the reverse complement.
CGTTGCGAGCCTCGTGGGATGGTAAGCCAGCCTGGTTTCACGGTGACATGGCCTCGGGGAACCTTTTGGTGAAGGACGGTGCGCTCGCGGCCGTCATCGACTTCGGCACCTGCGGAGTCGGAGATCCGGCCTGTGATCTGTCGATCGCCTGGACGATGCTGACCGGGAAGAGCCGGGCCGCGTTCCGCGATCGGCTAGGGGTAGACGAGGCGACCTGGGAGCGTGGACAAGGCTGGGCGCTCTGGAAGGCTCTGGTCGTCTGCGCCGGAGCGGTTCGCGATGGCGACGGCCTCCCGGCGGAAGCGTCGTTCGTTCTGGAGGAGATCGTCCGGACGGCAAGTTGATGACAAGTCACTTGGAAATAGACAACTCTATTCGGAACCTACAACAAGCGGGCAGCGTCAGAGGACGCGGCGGGCGGCGAGGATCGTCCAGTTGCTGATCGGGGTGATCCGGACGGGTTTGGTGGTGCGGGGCGCCTCGATCACGAGGCCCTCGCCCATGTACATGCCGACGTGCTCGGGCCGCGCGGCGGTACCGCGGCTGAAGATCAGGTCACCGGGCCTGAGTTGCGCGCGGGAGACGACCTTCCCCTCGTTCACCTGCGTGTACGTGGTCCGGGTGAGGGCGACGCCGGCGTGGGAGTACGCCTGCTGCATCAGCGAGCTGCAGTCGCAGCGGCCCATGGGGTCAGGGCCGTGCGAGTTCGTGCAGGAGCCGCCCCACTGGTAGAGCGTGCCGAGCTGGTACATCGCCCACTCTATGGCCTTGCGGGCCTTCGGATCAGCGTCCTTGGGGATCGCGTAGCCCTTCGGGACGCTCCCCTCGGGGATACGGCCGAAGCCGGAACCGTCCTGGCCCGGCGCGCAGCCGGTCGTACTGGTCGACGGCTTTTTGCCCTGGTCGGAGTCCTTGCCTCCGCCCGGGAAGGTCTTGGCGATGGCGTCCTGTAGCGCCGTTGCCAAGTTCTCCCACTGCGCGTACGCGTCCGGCAGCCCGGACTTCTGCACGGCTTGGGCGGCCTGGGTGACGGTCATCTGCTGCCAGCCGCTCACCTTGAGCAAGTGCGTGTAGAACTGCTCGGAGGCATAGACCGGGTCGCGGATCTGCTGGGCACTGCCCCAGCCCTGGGACGGGCGCTGCTGGAACAGGCCGAGGGAGTCGCGGTCGCCGTAGTTGAGGTTACGCAGCCGGCTCTCCTGCATCGCCGTGGCAAGCGCGATGATCTGGCCCTTCGTGGGGACATCGAGCGAGAGGCCGGCGGCCACGATCGTCTGGGCGTTGGGGACCTGCTCGGCGGGCAGGTCCAGGCCCTCGACATGGATGTCCTTGCCGGACGCCCCGTCGAGGATCTTGCCGACCTGCTCTGCGACCTTGCCGGCGTCGATGTCGGTCAGACAGCTGCCGCCGAGGCCGTTGCTCTGCACGGCGTCGGCGGAGGAGGCCAGCATCATGCCGGTGCCGGCGATCAGGATGGGGGAGAGGAAGACGATGCCGATGCCGGCGGCGAGCGCCTTCAACCGGAGCGGGCCGCTCGCCGATCGGCGTTTCCTGGCTCGGGTGGGTAACGAGACGTCATGAGCGTGTCCTTCGAGGTGCGGTGTCCGGCGTGCCGCGTGCACGAGCGGATCGGAAGGGCGCGGCGGCCGGGGGGCGATCGAGGTGGACCGGGGTGGGCGAGTTGCCGCTCGCCCTGCGTGGCCCGACCGTGAGTTAGGTGCGCGGGGGCAGGGGATACCTCCGTGGGGCGTGGGGGGAAGTAGCCAGCGGCGGTGTGCGCCGGGCGGTTCTAAAACAGTAGGCGCGGATCGGCGGTTGACCAAAAAGTCGGCGTGAGGTATGGGAATCCGGCACCCCGGAGGAGTACTTCTTGGTCGTCGGCGGATTCGCCTCTACAGTTTTTGGACTCCTCCTCGCGCTCCTTGACATGTGGCCCTGGGCTTCTGCATGCCCACTTCCGGCCCGCGAGGACTTCTGTGCGAGGCGGCTGTTCCGTCCGTGTTCCCGCACCCGAATAGGGGTTTCTCTTTGCCTTTTTCCCTTCACCACGGCGACGCCCTCAGCGTTCTCGCCGGCCTCCCGGACGGCTGCGTCGACTCCGTGATCACCGACCCGCCGTACAACAGCGGGGGTCGGACCGCGAAGGAGCGTACGACCCGCTCCGCGAAACAGAAGTACACATCTGCCGATGCCAAGAACGGCCTTGCCGACTTCACTGGCGAGAACATGGACCAGAGGTCCTATTCGTTCTGGCTGACGCAGATCATGACTGAGGCGCACCGTCTGACGAAGAGTGGCGGTACCGCGCTGCTGTTCACCGACTGGCGCCAGCTGCCCACTACGACGGACGCGATCCAGGCGGCCGGCTGGCTGTGGCGCGGGGTTCTGGCCTGGCACAAGCCGCAGGCCCGGCCGCAGAAGGGCCGGTTCACCCAGAACTGTGAATTCATCGTCTGGGCCAGCAAGGGGGCGATCGACGGCTCCCGGAACCCGGTCTATCTGCCCGGTTTGTACTCGGCCTCGCAGCCCTCAGGTGCGAAGCGCCAGCACATCACGCAGAAGCCCGTCGAGGTGATGCGCGAGCTGGTCAAGATCAGCCCCGATGGCGGCACGGTGCTCGACTTCTGTGCCGGTTCCGGTTCCACGGGCGTAGCCGCTCTGCTGGAAGGCCGGGACTTCATCGGTGTGGAGAAGACCGAGCACTATGCGTCGATCGCCGCTGACCGGCTCACCGAAACGATCCGCGAGACCCTCACGCGAGACGACGTGATTCTCACCGCTTGAGCTGCGAGCGCGCTGCCCGTCAAAGCGGACGGAGCCCCAGTCGGCGATCCGACGAAGTGACTTGTCGCTCGCTGGCTGCTCCGCGCTCTGCCGCTTTCGCCCTTCTCTGATTTCGTGTCTCGTAGGAGTCTCAGCTTTTTCATGCCCGAATACGCAAAACCTTCTGACGATGGCGAGTTGGAGCCGGTACGTATTCCCGATCCGCAGCTGGAGGGAATCGAGGCGAGTGTCCGGCGGCTCATGGAGCAGTCGGCGCAACAGGCACAGCAACTGGACCACCTCGCGTCCGCCCCGGAGCCGATCGGATCGCCGTTCGCCGCGTTCGGTATGCCGGGGCTCGGCGGGCCGCCTGCTCCCGCTCCGCCGGAGACCCGGCCGATCCTGGAACTCGAAGAGGAGGAAAGGGAGGACGAACTCGACGCCTTGTCGGACTGGATCGACGACTTCTTCCTCCCGGTGTACGGGGCGGAGGTCACCACCGCGGCGCCCTGGTGCCTTCGGTGGCAGGAGCACGACGATGTCGTGGCCTGGCTGCACGCCCTGTGGCTCGCGTACCAGCAGCACAAGGATCCCGAAGCCGGATTGAGTGGCCTGTTCGTGTGGCACCGGGACTTCCTCACCCACGCTGTTGCGGCGATCCGCGCACCAGGCGGGCCACTGTCGGCCTGCATGACCTCCCCCGACCGGCCCTCGCACCGTCTTCTGTCCGGTCCACCGCCCTCCGTCCGTACGGAGACGGCGGACCCGGCGGAAATCGCCGGGTCCGCCGAGCCTGACGAGCCGACGTCATGACCCCGGGAGGGGGACAGCCCGCCTTTGGCCTCAGCTTCGACCCCCGCGCCTTGACCGACCTCCTTGAAGCCCCCGGCGATATCCGCGACCTCACCCTCGCCTACCTGCAGGAAGTCGTGAACGCGCAACGCTTCGGGCTACGCCTCGACGGTGACCTGAAGGGATTCCGAAAGCTGTTCGTGGACTCGCGCAAGGACTGGCGCCTCGTCTACGGCGTCCGCCCGGCGCCCACGGAGTCCGCGCACCAGAAGGAGATCCACGTCGTCGCGGTCCGGCCGCGTGCGGGCAACGACGTCTACGACGAGGTCGGCCGCCGCCTGGGGATGACCCGCCGGCCGCTGAGCGCCCGCACCCACGCAGCACGCTCCCGCTCCCCGCAGCTCAACAAGCCGACCACCCGCGCTCCCGTGCCCCGGCCCAGTCCACCGCCCACCGCACTGCCGGGTCTGCCCCATCCCGCACAGAGCCCCGCGCACCATCACACCCGCTGAACTCACAGAGCGTCGCCGCGAAGCCGCTCTCGACGGACGACCAAGCAGCGCTGCTCGCCATCGTCGGCGGCGCCAAGCTCTGCGAACACCTGCTGACCGGCCAGATGGCCGTCACCGCCGCCTCCGGCACCCGCATCCCGCACGCCAAGTTGCAGCGGGTGGAGGACGCCGGTCCGGTCGTCCGGGATACAGGGCCACCCCGTGCACGCCGGCCAGCCCGTCGCACTCACCAAGCCGGTCGCGCCGAACTGTTCGCCGCCCGACGGACGCCCACGACCCAGACACCGAACGTCCCGGCCCGACCCAGCATTTCGCCGTCCACCCCGGCGCAGCAACGCTGAACTCCACCGAAAGGCCCTTGTTGCCTCCCACCGAACCGGCGCCGGCTCGGAAGTCCATCCCCCAAGTCGACTTCGAACTCGACGACTTCGATGCCGACGAGGAGAAGTACCTCGACTTCTACCGCCAGGTCGCCGTCCGCGAGGACATGCTCGTCCCCCTCGCCGAACACCACACCCCCCGTGGCGCGCACAGCTACTACGTCCTCTTCGACCGCACCGCCACCTACGGGCACCCGGGCATGCCGCAATACGTCGCCGTTCACCTGAAGCGGGACCGGGAGCAAGAGACGTTCGACTTCGAGCAGGCCCTGCTGCCGCTGCCCGCGATGGCGCAGTCCTGGCTCATCCACCGCGGCTGCCCGCACGACGCCATCAGCCTCGACCCGGAGCTGGGACCACCGCCGGCAGACGAGGCGACTCGTGCGCTGGAGCGTCGCCTTGCGGGCGACAGCGACCACTACGCCATAGGCCGCTCCTACACCGCCGACGACCCGGACGACATGGTCACCGTGGTGGCCCTGCGCGCCATGGACGAGCGAGCCCCCAGCCCGTTCCGCGTCGTGGTCGAGGAGGTCGACACCAAGGCGTGGACGCACACGCTGCGCGAGGGCGGCTTCGACACGGCGGACGAGGCCCTGCAGTGGTGCGATGACCGGCTTACCGGCCAGGCCGGCCCTCTCCCACCGGTCCGCCCGGCAGCCGCAATCAGCCGCCCGATCAGTGTGGCGAAGGCCGCTGCTCCGCGCCCGCCCGGCCGTACGCACTGAGCGCCAAGGCTGCCGCCGGCTGCGGAACATAGCCGACGATCGCCGATTAGCCAAACCGGCGATTCTCCCGACTCTTATACAGCCGCCGGGACAACTCCCGCGGCGTCATTCCACGCGATTCCTATGCCTTCACGGAGGTTTCTTCCTCATGCGCTCCACCCGAATTGCCATCTCCGCAGTGATGCTCGGCGCGCTCGCGCTGCCGGTGCTGTCCGCCACCACCGCCAGTGCGGCCCCCGCGAGCAGCTGTTCATCCCTGCCGCCACTGCCGTACGAGGTGCACGCCAAGGCGGTGACCATCCGGTCCAAGGCCAGCGTGAAGTCCACCGCGCTCGGCGTGCTCTACAAGAGCCACAAGTTCAGCGTGGCCAAGAAGAGCGGCAACTGGCTCTACATCACGGACAAGTCGACCGGAGTCAAGGGGTGGGTGTCCGGCACGTACGTCTACCGCGACGTCCGAATGTGCCTGGACTGACAGGAATTCAGCAGATACCCGTAATCGGCTGAGCAGCCGGTACGGCCGCCCTTCATATCTCCCCAGGCATCGGCCTTTCCAGAACAGGAGTTTCCCCTTTGTCCGACGGCATATCCGATGACGCTGAGGATGTCGTGGGCGTGCTCACCGAACGGATCGAAGCGCGTTTCGCCATGGGCATGGACCAGTTGAAGGCCATGGTCGCCGCCTCGCCGACCGCGAACCCTGACGCCACCGACGCAGTCACGTGGCACGGCCTTCTCGTCGAGGCCCAGTCCGCGCTCGACAGCGCGGAGGACGACCTCCTCGCCGCGCTGGAAACCCAGCCCAGCGAGGTCGACGACCCGACGGTCGGCCTCGCCCACCGCGTGAACACGGCCGTCACCGCACGCGACGGCCGGGCCCTGGTCGTGCGGTGGCTCCTCGGCCCGGACGCTCCGGGCAAGAAGGACCTCGCTGCCGAGCGGCTCACCCGACTTCGGCCCCGAACCGGGCCTGCGGTACAGACCACCGCTCCTCACCGGCCCGCCGGCACACCCGCGCCCGCGCCCGCGCCGACGTCGTCGCGGCGTGCGGGAAGGGCCGTCCGATGAGCCGGTTCAAATCCAGCACCATGGACGTCGACCTGCAGAAGGTCTTCGGGAACCGGGTCCCCGAGCTGTACCAGGCGGCTGTAGGCCGTGACGCCTCGCCTGCGCTCGTCCGTGCCCTGGAACTGCGTTCCTTCCTCGCCTTGACCGAAGAGCAGGTCGCCGACGTCCGCGACCGCGTGCACGCGGACATGGATCCGGACCGTGACATGGGCGAGCTGTCTGCGGACAAGCTCCGCTTCGACGCTCAGTGGCTGAAGGCGGCGCTCGACGCCCGCGACGGCTACCGCTCAGCCCTCGGCCAGCTGCTGCGCACCATGCCTCCGCCCGACCAGCGGGGGGCCTGCCCCGTTCGGGAGGGGCAGCTGAGAGTCACCGCAGCCCTGCCCTCGTCACCCGCCCCGGTACCCCAGCGTGCCGGGGCGGCCCCGGCACGCCGACCCTGAAAGCCCGCGCTTGTCTCACCCCGCGTCCACCGAGATAGCCGGACAGATCGAGGACCTGTACGAAGCGCCGCTCGCCGACCTCGAAGTCCACGCCCAGGACCAGCCGCCCGGGATGCTTTCCGCCCTGCTCGGCATGCACGACGACCTCGTCCTCGCCGAGCGCAGCATCGACTTCCACCGCGACTCCCTCGCCCGGCTCATCCACCCCGAGCGGCAGATTGGCCGGCACGAGGTCTCCCACCTTCTCGACGGCTCCCGCCGGATCGCCGAAGCGGTCGCAGTCCGCGACGCCCAAGCCAAGTCGGTCTTGGCAGTTCTGCAGAGCCTTGCCCGCGTCCCCACCCCAGCGCCGCCCCCGCCGACGACCTCGCCACCCGTTCCGGCTTTGCCCGTTCCGGCGCAGAGCACGGCGCACAGCCGCTGATTCGCAGGCGATTTCCCTTACCCACCCAGGAGTTCCTCCCTTGGCCATCACCGCTCTGCCCCCTGACACCGACGCCGACATCGCCCGGGTCACCGAGGCCCTCGCCATGATCACCCCGCGATGGAACGTGCGGATCCTGCTGGCACTCTCCGGCCCGCCGGCGCGTTACAGCGAGCTGGCGGCCAAGGTGTCCTGGCTGCAGAACGGCCAGCTCCACCCCAAGCTCAGGGCGCTGTGCGACGCCGGCCTTGTCGAGCGCACCGAACACACCGCACGGCATGTGACCTACGGCCATACCGAGCGCGGTGCCGCCCTGCTGCCGATCCTGCCGATGATCGTCACCTGGGCCGAGGAACATCTGGAGAAGTCGGAGCGCCCACTGCCCGCGATCGAACAGATCGAGGACAGCCTCACTTTGCTCACCCGGCGGCACGCCGCCGCCATTCTGTGGGTGCTGAAGTCCCGCAAGGAGGCCAGCGGGAGGGCCCTGGCCCGGATCGTGATGCCCAGCAGCGACTGGACCAACGTCTACCCGCCGCTGCGGCAGCTCGTGGCCGACGGTCTGGTCGACACCGAGGGCATCGGCCGGCCCTTCCGGCTGTCCGCAGCGGGCGACGGCCTGGGCCCCGCGCTCGGCGCCCTGTCCGCGTGGTCCGCCGGGCAGCCCCTCAACCAGGCGGCCCACCACCCGGTCTGGGGGCAGTCGCTGGCAAAGCCCGCGCCGAAGCAGTGGGTCAGCAGCCAGTCCCGGCCGGCACCCGCGGCGGTCCCCCCAACCCGGACAGGCGAGTCCGCTCCGGCCTGGCACAACCGCGACCTCTTCTCCCACGCCACGACCGCCCGCCCCAAGACGGCCGTCCCGGCGGGAGGCCCGCGCCGATGACCACCCTCTTCACCACGGCCGAAGTACGTAACGCGATCGAGCTGCTGGCGTCGCGTTCCTTGATCCGCCTGGTCACCGAGATCGACGACAACGGGGCGATACCGCCACGACGGCTGGCAGCCACCCTTCCCGACCTCTCCGCGCACCAACTGCGCCGCACGACCGCAACAGCCCGCGCTCACGGTCTCGTACGGAACACGCCCGGCACCGGCCTGGAACTCACGCACGCTGGATCGGAGCTGGCCGACCTGTACGACGCGACCGCCCGCTGGTCCCGACGCCACGCCTACCCGGTACCGGTCTGCGAGTTCAGCAACCGCATCCGCTACGTTCTCGATCTGCTGACACCCTCGCTCGCGACTGAGAGCACCGACAGCCCCGCACGGCTGTCCGCCACGCGCCTGCCCAGCATCGAGGCCGAGGCAGATCTGGCCCATCCCCGTGCCCTCCTGCTCCACTGGCTGGCCGGTAATCCGCAGCTCACCCGCGTATCCGAGCCCGACCCGGTCACGTGAGCACAGCGGTTGCCCCCAGGCACGCACGCCATACCGCCGGGCTGATGCGCAGCATCTACCTGCCGCGCACGGCGGACGCCCTCGCGTTCGCGATGTCCACCTACGGCATCCCGCTGCTGGTCCTGGCCACCACGCACTCGGCTGCCCTGACGGGCACCGCGTTCGTCCTGGAATGGGTCCCGAGGCTGGCGGCGTTCGGCTGGGCCGGATCGGTCGTCGACCGGCGAGGGGCGGCCATCGTCTTCCATCTCGCCTCACTGGGACGCGCGCTGGCCCTCGCCGCAGGCGCCGTCCTTCTCCACCTCCACCCATCCGGCACCGCGGCGAGCGTGACCGTCATGATGCTCGCGGCGTCCACCGGAGTGCTCACCGAGTTCAGCTACATCGCGACCGAGACCGCGGGCGCCGCCGCCGGCCGCCGGGCAGGCGTACGGGCTCACCGCGTCCAGGCCGCCCTGCTCGGCATCGACCAGACCGCAAGGCTCACCGGCCCGGCGCTCACCGGACTGCTCCTGCTCGCCGGGACGCCTCCGACGCTCGCCGTGACCAGCGTGCTCTCACTGCTCGCCGCGCTGCTCGCTCTGCGCACGCCACCCTCACCCGTCGTTCCGGCCCGCGCGCCCAAAGGGAGGCCCGGCGCTGGGCTCCGCACCGGGTGGCGCAGCATCCGCTCCCTTCCGGCGCTCGGCTGGCTCGTGAGCGGGCTGGCCCTGTCCAACCTGGCCACCGGGCTGCTCCAAGCGGCCGGCCCGGTGGTCGTCGTCCAGCACTTCGGGCAGTCCACCACCGCCGTCGGCCTGGTCTGGTCCGCGGCCGCCGGAGCGACACTCCTCAGTGTCACGCTCTGCCGGTTCGCCCTTGACCGCCTTGGCCTGTGGCCGGTCGGCGCCACCTGTGCGGCCCTCGCCTCGCTCGCCTGTTTCGCCGTCGCCCAAGCCCCCGACTACCTGTCCTACCTCGTTCTGGTCGCCGTCCTTATGGCGGCCGACGGCGGCATGACGGTCGTTCTGCGCACCCTGCGCTCCCGCCTCATTCCCCCGGAGAAGTTCGGCACCACCTTGTCGGCGACCATCCTCATCCTCCTGCTGCCCTTCCCCGTCGCCGGCGTGCTCACCGCACTCACCCCGCCCGACGCGTTGCGCCACGTCATCACCGCCTGTGCCGCCCTGCAGGCCCTCGGCCTGCTCTGCGCCTTCACCCGCCTGCGCACCGATCCCGCCCTGCGCGCCTGACTCCGGCGCGCACCCCCAGCCCGTGGAGAACCTCATGCCCGCCCTCGTCCTCGGCCCGAACCGTGCGCGCGGTTGCATCATCACCGAGTAGTTCCACGCCTTCGACGCGAACAACCCGCACGTCTACCGCGAGCTGGAAGGCCTCGCCGCTCGACGCCTTGCCACCAGAGTCACGCGCAACGGCGTGAAGGACCTCTTCGAGGACCTGCGCCGACTACTCCCCCACGGAGTAGTCGGACTGAACAACAACTTCACCGCCCGCTACGCCCGCTGTCCGATCGAAGGCCACCCCCACTGGGCCTGCATGTTCGAACTGCGCCGCCGCCGAGCCGCCTGAGACACCTCTCCTCTCAGCTCGTCCTGCCGTCCACCGATAGGGAGCTTCCTTTCTTGTCCGCTCGTCCCCTCATAGCCGTCGTTTCCCCTGGCGATGAGACCTATCGCGGCTACTGCCTTGAGCAGGTGGCCGCCGCGTACGACATCGTCCTGCTGACCGGCGTCGAGCCGTCGTGGGAGACGCTGTTCATCGTCGATCACGCCGTCGTCGACCTGGCTGACCCCGTAGCCCTGCTTGCCGGCGGCCGGGCTCTGGCCGAGCGCCACGACCTCGTCGGGGTGGTCACGTGGGACGAGTGGCACCTCGTCCCCACCGCCCGCCTTGCCCACGCGCTCGGTCTGGCCTCGCCGTCCGTCGAAGTGATGCGGGCCTGCCGCAACAAGGCCACCGCCCGTACCCTCTTCGCCCGCCACGGCGTACCGTCGGCCGCCTCAATGAAGGCACGGACCCTGCTGGAGGCCGGCCTTGCGACGATGACGCTGGGCTACCCCGCCGTCATCAAGCCCGCCGCCTTCGCCGGCAGCATCGGCGTGATCCGTGTCGACCGGCCCGAAGAACTGCCCACCGCGTTCGCATTCGCCTCAGCCGGCGCGCACCGCAGCCGCGAGGACACCGGCGTCCTGGTCGAGGAATACCTCGACGGACCGGAAGTCTCCGTCGAGTGCGTCACCCACCACGGCGCGACCACCGCCGTAGCCGTAACCCGCAAGCACCTGGGCCGTGCCCCGTACTTCGACGAGACCGGACACACCGTCGATGCCACCGACCCGCTCCTGGCCCAGATCGCCCCGGCAGCCACTGCTGCGGTCAAGGCCCTGGGGATCACCGACGGCGTGCAGCACGTCGAACTGCGCCTCGTCGGCGGCCGGCCCCGGCTGATCGAGGTCAACGCCAGGATCGGCGGTGACATGATCGGCCGCCTCGTCCGCCTTGCCACCGGCATCGACCTGCCGAAGGCCGCCGCCGACCTCGCCTGCGGCCGAGCACCGGACCTCACCCCGACCCGCAGCGGGGCCGCCGGCATCCGCATGCTCTACCCGGACGCCTCCGGCACCCTCACCGCACGGCACATCAACCAGCCGTTCGCCGCCCACACCCCCTGGCTGCGGCAGGTCCAGTGGATCCGAGAGATCGGCGACCGGCTCCTCCTGCCCCCCGAAGGCGACCTGTTCACCGCCCGTGCCGGGTTCTACATTGTCACCGGCCGCGACACCGCCGAGGTCAACGCACGTCTCACCACGGCCGCCGACGAAATCACCGTGACCACCCGGGCGGCCCGATGAACGCCCAGCCCGACCCCCGCCACGACATCGACGGGGACGTCTACGTGTCCCCGCGCTACCTCGCCTCCACCACCGAAACCGGCGACCCCGCCCTCGCCCCACTCCTCGCCCTCAGCTGGAACCTCCAGTACGACGAGGACTCCAACGCGCACGTGAGCGCTCCCGACCGGCGCGTGCGCCTGGGCTACCTGCCCGAAGGCGAAGACGACGGGCTCTGGCGCATCAACGCCTACAAGGACTCATTCGGCCTGCCGGCATGGGGAGTCTGTTTCAACGACCGCGTCCCCACCGAGTTCGTGACCGCGTTCACCACCGCCCTCGCCACAGCGTACGAGCAGGGGCCGGACGTCTACCTCGCCAGGCCAGTCCCAGGGAACGACGAGCGCAACCCGTTCCTCCCCCTCGTGCCTCTCCTGAAGCAGGGGTGGGAGTTCGACCGCCCGCGCCGGGGCGTCTTCGCGGCCCAGGCGCCGGACGGGCTCGCCGGCTTGGAGTTCGCCACCGGGGACCTCGATCCGGCAGCCGAGCTGACAACGCGTGACGCCCGCTGGCAGCTATGGGCGGGCACGTCCGTCGACCGGCCCGTCTGGTACGCCACAGCCAGCACCGGCACCCCCATCGCCCTGCTCACCGCCGTCACCCAGAGCATTGCCGATCCGTCTCCACTGCCCCGGTGGCGACAGGACACCGGCAGCTACATCAAGGGCATGGCCCAGCTCACCCCGATCCTTCCGCCCGGACCACGAGCGCCGACACCGTTCGACGTGCAACGGGATGTCGCGTCCCGCCGCCCGGCAGTGCTCCCTGCGGCCAGCGTTCCGCGCTGGAGCACCGCCAGCCGACCGGCCCTGCCCGGCCCACGCCGCTGACACCGGCTCGCCCCTACCGGAGCTCCTATTGACCCTGCAGGCGGCCGAGTTTTTCGCCGAGTTGTGCCTCCGCTTCCACGACCACGCGGTCGTGGGCAACACCTACTTCGCCGCCCCTGGCCCCGGCTCACTGCTGCGGGTGCGGATCGATCTCACCGGCACCATCCACGCGGACACCTACGACGGGCTGCGCGTGGCGGTCATTCACCCGGAACGTGGCGAAATCGACGCGGTGGTGCTCACCTTCGTGGATCACGGAACTTTCCACCGCCGCGACGAAGCCACCAACACCCGGCCGAACACAAAGCAGTACGGCACCTTCGGCAAGTACCACCGTCCCGGCCGACCCCCGTGGGACGGGGCTGTCACCACCGGGTTGCGCGACGCCATCGAGCAGTACACCGCCGTCTGGTTCGCCGGAGCCTTGGCCGCCTCCGTGCCCAGGCGCACGGCCGGCTACCCTGCAACGCACTCCCGCCCCGTCGGCCACTCCCGCCGGTGCCCGCGCCCGCTGAGACCTCCACACATCCTCGCGCACCGCAGTTACGCGCAACCTTCCCGGCCGGAGTCGCTTCGCCGAGACGGCCTGGCGAATCACCTTCGACGCCACCACTCCCGCCGAACTCCTGCATGACGTCCACGCCGAGTTGTTCGACCTCTACCTCGAAGACCGGCACAACGACCAGGACCACCTCTTCGAGGACGCGACGGCCCCGCACGAGGCGTCCACGCCGCTCCTCGCCCGCGGCTGGAGCCACACAGCGTCAAAACGGACGGCACACAGACCTTCCACGCACCGGAGGGCGAGCGCCGTGCGACACGTACGCCACCACCGGTTCCGGCGGTCCGAACTGGCGGGCCTGGGCCGGATACTCGCGCGAGCCGCGCTGGCAGGCTCGCTTCACCTCCGAAGCACCCACCACACTCGCAGCGGCCTTCACCGCCTCACTGGTCCCGAACGAGCCGCTGCACCCCGCCGTCAAGGACATCCCCTTCTTCACCCGCCGCCACCTCCACGTCGCACCCGCTGCGGCCAAACAGCCGCTCACCTATTCGTCGTTCAACAGCTTGCTCTGCCGCCCGCGACGCTCGCCGTCGGCTGCACTCGCTGACCCTTCCTCCTCTGATCAAGGAATCCTCTTTCTCGTGCACGCACGTCTCGTCCGATCCGCCGCCGTCGCTGTCGCGGCGGCCGGTACCCTCACCTGGGCGCCGGCCGTAAGCGCCCAGACCTCCGAACCGTCCCCCTCGGCATCCGCCGCCCCGGCTGAGACACCAGCCCCGGACACGGGCAGCGTCGAGATCACCACGAAGGACACCGCCGGGGACGTTCTCCCCGGCGCCACCTTCCTGCTGCTCGACTCCGCTGGCCAAGAAACCGGACGCGGGAAGACCGACGCACAGGGAAAGGTGAGCTTTCCCGATCTCACCCCCGGGGTCTACCGGCTCAAGGAGACGGCCTCCGGCAGCCCGCTCCACGAGGTCGCCGCCGACCAGGACGTCATCGTTACCCCGGGCGCGACCACGCGGCTGACAATCACCGACCCGTTCAAGGCAGCCAAGGTCCTCCTGGAGGCCAAGGACGACAAGAACGGCAAACTCCTGCCCGGCGCGACCGTGAACATCGGAACCGGCGCCTCGACGCTCCTCACCCTGACCACCGGCACCAACGGCACGGCCTCCGGGGAGCTGCCGGTATCGAGCCGGAAGACACAGTTCTGGGCCAAGGAGATCAAGGCCCCCGCCGGCTACGACCTCTACAAGCCGACCAAGACGTTCACCGCAGGCCCCGGCGCCCCGGTCACCGTGACCGTCACCAACGCCAAGACCGCCACCGCCCCGAAGCCCGACCCCTCGGACACGCCGACGCACAAACCCAGCCGCACCCCGTCCACCCCCGCGGACAAGCCGGGCAGCGGCACAGGAGAGGCCAAGCCGCCACCACAGGGCGCAACCGACACGCCGAGTGCCGACTCGTCGTCCGCCGCCGCGGCCCCGGTTGGCGACGCCACACCGTCGGCACCCACGGGCTCCCTCGCCCGCACCGGCGCCGACGCCACACCGTGGCTGATCGGCGGCGCGGCAGCGTTGATTGCCGCAGGCGGAGGCGCTCTCGCTATTGTGCGCCTCAGCCGCCCGGACAGGTCCACCGACGACGGCAACACCGGGAACTGACTTCACCTGCCTGACGGCGCAAGCCCCTGGAGTTCACAGGACTCCAGGGGCTTCGTTGTGAGCGAATGCGGTATGGATGAGTCCCTGGTGTAGCGATGGTCTTACTCAATGGGCCCGGAAGATTACTGCCAGAAGCCGCTCTGCCTGCGCCCGGCGGCCCCGGGTTCTGCGGGGCCGCCGGACTGGTACGCGCCTTCCTTCAGGGTGCGGGCACGGAGGCCGGGGCCGACAACCGCTGCCGCAGATCGTCGACGAGAGCCACGTAGTCCTCGTCCGCCACGACCTGGCCGTACACGTAATGATCGGGCCGGACCAGTACCGCGCGGGCCCCCGCCTCGGCGAGATACGGCAGGTACAGACGATCGTTGTCGGCAACGACGTCCCAGTCTGCGGCGCCGGGCGGGGCGTCGTCGGGGACGACCGTGACCAGTCGTACGTCCAGTTCCCTCAGCGTCTCCTCGGTACGTGCGTCGAGGTGACGGCGGGGGTCCTCGGCGCAGAGGAGGACAAAGCCGGTTCCGACGACGTCGTCGAACAGCCCGGTCTCGGTGCCCCGCCGCACCCGGCCCTGGGGGCTGAGCCGCCCGGCCAACTGCCCGCCGGCCGCCCCGCCGCCGCGTTGCAGCAGCCCCGTCCGCAGCGGGTGCACCGGGGCCTGGGGGGCGCCCTTGCCCACTCCGCGTTCTCGCGCGGCCATCATGGCCACGTCGCGGTCGGCGGCCGCGACCGGGTCGAGCTGGCAGATCACCTTCCCGAGGTCCACCGACATCCGCACGCCGTGTCGCACATGCTGCGCGCGCTCGGCGACGTAGGTGTCTAGGACGTGGTCGCCGGCCTTGCCGCGCAGCACCAGGTCCAGCTTCCAGGACAGGTTCGCCGCGTCCCGGATGCCCGAGCACATGCCCTGACCGGCGAACGGCGGCATGACGTGGGCCGCGTCCCCCGCGATCAGCATGCGGCCTGCTCTCCACTGCTCCGCCCACCGGGCCTGGAAGGTGTAGACGGCGTGGCGCAACAGGGTGGCGTTGTCCGGGGTGAGATCGAAGGTCTTCAGCAGCCGCCAGGCGCCCTCCTCGGTGTCGATTTCCTCGATCTGCTCGTCCTCGAGCCGCATGAACTCCCAGCGCCGGTGGCCCGGCCCGGCGGAGGCGGCGGTCCGGGGTCGGGCCGGGTCACAGATCTGGAGATTGTTGGGGTCGAAGGCGCAGGGCTGGTGCAGCACGACGTCGCAGATCAGCCAGTCGTGCGAGAAACCCAGGTCGCGCATGGCGGGGCCGATGCACTCGCGGACGAAGCTGTTCGCCCCGTCGCAGCCGACGAGCCAGCGGGCCGGCAGCACCCGCCGTTCGCCCGCCCGGTCCACACAGGTCAGTGCGACATGGCTGCCGTGGTCGGTGGCCTCGACCGCCTCCAGCCCGCGCAGGACTCGCAGGGTCGGCAGTTGCGCGCCGCGGGCGGACAGCGAACTCTCCAAGCCGGGCTGGAACATCGAACTGGAGTCGGGCCAGTGGCACCAGCCGGTGGGCGATCCCTGGATGTCCAGCAGGATCTGTCCGTCCGCGTTCTGCCAAACGTACCGGCCCGAGGGCTCGGTCTCCGTGGCGATGTACTCACTGAGGCCCAGCGTGGCCAGGGTGCGGGCTGCCTCGCTGTCGAAGGCCACGGCTCGCGACAGTGTGTACGGCTCGGGCCAGCGGTCCACCACGGTTACCTGCCAGCCCCGCTGGGCCATCAGGATCGCCAGTGTTTGCCCCACGGGGCCGTCGCCGACGATCAGCACGTCCGTTTCCACGTCCATGGTTAGGTTACCCCTCAGGTGTCCTGGAGCAGGACGTGCCGGATGACGGCCTGGTACTCGTCGTTCTTCGCCAGTACCCGCGTCTCGTCCCGGCCGTTCTCCGCCTTGAGGTAGCGTCGTCCGACCAGCAGGAGCTGGCCTGTCTCGTAGGCGCGGCCGTAGATCAGGGTGCCCGCCGCGATCATCTCGCCCGCCCAGTGCCAGAACGGGTCGTCGTTATCGCCGCTGGATATGGCCTTCCACTCCGCCAGTTCGCGTTCGGTCGTGGTGAAGCGGTACACGGCCAGCCATTCGCCGCCCGCGGTCCGCCGTTCCACCACCAGGTGGGCACCGTCCTCCAGGACGCGGTAGTCGAAGCCGAACTGGGTCTGCACCTCCTCGGACACCCGGACCGGCTCGATGAACGATGGGCCGGCGAAGCCGACGTCGGCGAGCCAGAGTTCGTCGCCGATGCGTACGAGGTTCAGCATGTGCTCCAGGTCGGGGCCGAATTCCCCGTTGGCGCCGCGCACGCCCGAGGAGATGACCGTCACGTCGTAACCCAGCTCGGTGAGCACCGCGCGGAAGAGACCGCTGTGCTCGTGGCAGATCCCGCCTCGGCGCTCCGCGATGAGCGCGTCGAAGAACACGTCCGCCCCGGCGTCCACGTCGTCCCAGATCGCCAGCCCCTTGGCGGCGTTGCGGGAATTGTCGAACGGCACCGTCATCATGTGCCTCCTGTGCAGCTCGCGCAGGGTCTGGGCGTTCGGCTCCAGCGAGCCCGTGTAGCCGAGGTGCTTCAGGTAGGTGTCGAGTACGAACATGTCTGGTTCCGCCTCCGGGTCAGGTGTTCTGTGGGGTGAAGAGAAGCTCATCCAGGTGCTCGGCGAGCATGGCGGGGGTCGGGTGGTCGAACAGCAGCATCGGGGTTGTCTCCAGACCGCACAGGTCGTTGATCCGGTTGCGGACCTCCACCGCGGTCAGTGAGCTGAACCCGACATCGAAAAATCCAGTCTCCCCGTCGAACTCGTCCGTCGCCTCGTGGCCCAGTGCGGCTGCGGCCAGCTCGATGACGAATTGGGTCAGTTCCTTCCTGCGCTCCTCGGCGGGGCGCTCGGACAGCCGGTCCACCAGAGTCTGCTCTGGCGTTTCCACTGCGTCCTCCTCCAGTTCCTGCGGGGTGACGGCCAGGTCTTCCTGGGGCATGACGGTCCTCTCCAGCCAGTAGCGCTTGCGTTCGAACGGATAGGTGGGCAGGGGAATGTGGTCGCGGTTCGGCGCGACGGCGAGGTCGTGGCCGCGCACGTGCAGCCGTCCCAACGCCGTGAGCAGGGACAAGGTCTCGGACTGTCCGCGCCGTGCGGCGGGGATCGCGTCCCCGGGTCCGGTCAGGCTTTCCTGGACCATGGCGGTGAGCGTGTCCGCGGGTCCCACTTCCAGGAACGTGCAGACGCCCTCGGCCTCCAGGGTGCGCACGGTGGTGTCGAACTGGACGGTCGCCTGCACATGGCGGGCCCAGTACTCCGGCGCGGTGGGCTCGCCCGGTTCCACGAGCCGTCCCGTGACATTGGAGACCAGCGGGATGCGCGGCGCGCCGCAGGACAGTTCACGCGCCACCCGGGTGAGCTCCTCCCGCATGGGTTCCATGAGCGGGGAGTGGAAGGCATGGCTGACACGGAGCCGCTTGGTGCGGTGGCCGTCGGCCCGTAGCCGCTCGACGAGGGCGAGCAGGGGCACTTCCACCCCTGACAGCACCACCGAGGCCGGTCCGTTGACCGCGGCGATACCCATCTCGTGCTCGTGGCCGGCCACTACCTCCGCGGCCTGCTCGGCGCCGATGGCCACGGCCACCATGGCCCCGCCCGCCGGCAACGCCTGCATTAGCCGTGCGCGGGCCGCTACAAGGGCCGCCGCGTTGCTCAGCGACAGCATCCCGGCCACATGCGCGGCGACGAGTTCCCCGATGGAATGCCCGGCGACGATATCCGGCTCTATCCCCCACGAGGCCAGCAGCCGTACGAGGGCCACCTCGAAGGCGAACAGGGCCGGCTGGGTGAACTCCGTCCGGTCCAGCAGTGCGGCTCGCTCGGAGGACGGGGCCGCGAGCACCACCTCGCGAACCGGCTGCGCCAGCCGGGCGTCCAGTTCCTCGCACACCGCGTCGAAGGATGCGGCGAACACCGGGAAGGCGGCGTGCAGTTCACGGCCCATGCCTGGACGCTGACTGCCCTGGCCGGAGAAGAGGAACGCGAGCGTGCCCGGCACCACCTTGCCAGTCACCGCGCGCGGGGACGGTTTGCCCTCCACGACGCGTCGGGCGGCGGCGAGCAGTTCCGCACGGTCGCCGCCGACGAGCCCGGCCCGGTGCTCCAGCCCGGCCCTGCTCGTCGCCAGCGCACGGCCGATGACTGCGGTGTCTAGCTCCGGGTGCGCCTCCACGTGCCGCACCAACTGCTCCGCACAAGCGGCCAGCGCGGTCGGTGTCCGCGCGGAGAGCACCCAGAGCACCGGGATGTCGTCCCGTTCCGGGACCGGCCCCGTGTCCTCGCCCGCGCCGGGAGCGGGCGGGGCCTGTTCGATGACGATGTGCGCGTTGGTTCCGCTCATGCCGAACGCCGACACGGCGGCGCGCCGGTTCCGTCCGGTACGCGGCCAGGGCCGCGCCTCGCTCAGCAGCCGCACGGTCCCGGCCGACCAGTCGACATGCGGGGTCGGCTCATCGATGTGCAGGGTCCGCGGCAGTGTGCCGTGGCGCATCGCCAGTACGGTCTTGATGATGCCGGCGACCCCGGCGGCGGCCTGGGTGTGGCCGACGTTGGATTTCAGGGAGCCCAGCCACAGCGGCCGCTCGGGGCTCCGCCCCTGGCCGTAGGTGTTGATCAGGGCGTGGGCCTCAATGGGGTCGCCCAGTCTGGTGCCGGTGCCGTGCGCCTCGACCGCGTCGACGTCCGCGACGGTGAGGCCCGCCGCGGCCAGGGCCCGTTTGATCACCCGTTCCTGGGACGGTCCGTTGGGCGCGGTTAGGCCGTTGGACGCGCCGTCCGAGTTCACTGCGCTGCCCCGGACGACAGCCAGGACGGGATGGCGGTTGCGCCGCGCGTCGGAGAGCCGTTCCAGCAGCAGCAGGGACAGGCCCTCGGACCACCCCGTACCGTCGGCAGCGGCGGCGAACGCCTTGCACCGCCCGTTGGGTGACAGCCCGCGCTGCCGGGAGAACTCCACGAAGGTGTTCGGCTGGGCCATGAGCGCCACACCGCCGGCCAGCGCCAGGTCGCACTCGCCCGCGCGCAGCGACTGGGCGGCCAGATGCACCGCCACCAGCGACGACGAACACGCGGTGTCGACCGTCACGGACGGCCCCTCGAAACCGAAGCAGTACGAGGTCCGGCCCGAGACCAGGCTGCTGGCCACACCGGCGCCCTGGAACCCCTCTACCTCGGCCGGAGTGTTCGCGAGCCCGGTCCCGTAGTCGTGGTACATCACGCCCGCGAACACGCCCGTATTGCTGCCGCGCAGGGAGTGCGCGTCGATACCGGCCCGCTCGCACACCTCCCACGTGGCCTCCAGGAACAGCCGCTGCTGCGGGTCGGTCGACAGCGCCTCCCGTGGGGAGATGCCGAAGAACCTGGCGTCGAAGTCACCGGCGTCGTGCAGGAACCCCCCCTCGCGGACGTAGCTCTTGCCGGGGGCGTCCGGCGACGGGTCGTAGATGCGTTCCACGTCCCATCCGCGGTCCTCGGGGAAGGGGGTGATGCCGTCACCGCCCCGCTCCAGCAGTTCCCACAGATCCTCCGGCGAACGGACGTCGCCGGGCAGCCGGCACACCATGCCCACGATCGCGATGGGCTCGCCGGTCCGATTGGTGGCCGCAGTGAGTTCCCGGCGCAGCCGCTCGTTCTCCAGTAGAGACGCGCGCAGTGCCTCGACGACCGTGTTGTCGTGCGTGCTCATACTTTTCTCCATCGTCGATGACCGTCAGTGGTCGCGCTTGCCCAGAGCCCTGGCGACCAGGTCGTCCACGCTCATGGCCGGTATCTCGCTCTCCGGCTCCACGGCCGGGGAGCCGCCCACGGGCGCTGGCCCGTCGGTCTCGTCCGCCAGCCGCAGCAGCCCGGACAGCAGGCCCAGCTCTCGCAGCCGCTCCAGCGACACCGACGCCAGCACCTCGCGCAGCCGCTCCTCGCGCCGGCCGTCGATCTCCTCCTCGTCCACCGGCTCCGGGAAGAGCCGCTCGGCCAGCTGCCGGGCGACGACCGCGGGGTTGGGGTAGTCGAAGATCAGGGTGGCCGGGAGCCGGATGCCGGTCGCCGTGGCGATCCGATTGCGCAGCTCGACGGCGGCGAGCGAGTCGAACCCCATCTCCTTGAACGACCGCTCCCGGTCGATGGCGTCCGCGTCCTCGTGCCCGATCGTGTGTGCGGCCTGCATACGGACCAGGTCGACCAGTCGGCGGAGCCGCTGTGGGGCGGTCAGCCGCTCCAGTTCCCGTACGAAGGAGTCCTCCGACGACCGCTCCCGCTGTGCCGTTGGGCGGTCCTGCGGAACCAGGCCCCGCATGACCGCGGGCGCGGCGGGCGAGCGCTTCACCGCGGCCAGGTCGAACCTTGCCGCGAGCACCGCCGCGGCCCCTGCGGACACCGCCGTGTCGAACGACCGCAACGCCTGCTGCGCCGGGAGCGGGAGGACGTACCGGTCGCGGGAGCCCGCCCCGCCGTCCCGCAGCGACCGGGTCATCTCGCTGTCCTGCTCCCACAGCCCCCACGCCACCGAGACCGCGGGCAGACCCAGGCAGGCGCGGTACGCGGCGAGGCCGTCCAGGAACGCGTTGGCGGCGGCGTAGTTGCCCTGGCCGGCGCTACCGAGCGTGCCGGCGGCGGAGGAGAAGAGCACGAACGAGGCCAGGTCGGCGCCACGGGTCAGCTCGTGCAGGTGCCAGGCACCCTCCGCCTTCGGGAGGAACACGGTGTCCATCCGCCCCGGGGTCAGGGCCGAGATGACACCGTCGTCGAGCACCCCGGCGGCGTGGACCACGCAGGTGAGCGGGTGTTCGGCGGGGACCGACGCCAGCAGCCGGGCCACGTCCTGCCGGTCGGAGACGTCGCAGCACGCGATGGTCACCGAGGTGCCGAGCGCGGTGAGTTCGGCGTGCAGTTCCGCGACGCCAGGGGCGCTCGGCCCGTGCCGGCTCGTCAGCAGCAGGCGCCGGGCGCCGTGTTCGCTGATCAGGTGACGGGCCACGAGGGCGCCCAGGGCACCGGTGCCGCCGGTGATCAGTACGGTGCCGGCCGGGTCCAGCGGGCGGCCCCCGTCGGCCTGGCTGCCCCGGCCGGGTGGCAGGGCCGCGGCCCGGGAGAGCCTGGGGACGCGCAACGTGCCTGCGGAGAGGGACAGTTGTGGTTCGCCGGTGGCGAGGGCGCCCGGTAGCAGGTCCCGGGAGTCGTCGTCGATGGCCACGAGCACGAACTCACCCGGGTGTTCGAGCTGTGCGGAGCGGACCAGGCCCCAGACGGTGGCCGTCGCCGGGTCCCGTCGGACGTCCCGGGTCAGCACCACCAGCGGCTCGCCGCCGGGCTCGGCCAGCTTCCGCTGGAGACCCTCCAGGGCGAGGACACCGAGAGTGCGCGCCTGCGGCACGGGTCCGCCGGTCGCCGGCTCGGTGAGGTCGAGGACGCGCTGCGGGGCCGCCCCGGGACTGTTCTCCGGCAGGGGGACCACGGTCCAGTCGAGACCGAGTAGCCGGTCGTCGGAGCGGCCGGCCTCCGCGATGCGGTCCGGGTCCAGCGGCCGGGTGGCCAGCGAGCCGACCGTGGCCACGGGGGAGCCGGTGGCATCCGCGATGTCCAGGCCCATATCGCCGTCGCCGGTGCGCATCCGCACCCGCAGCGCTGTGGCGCCTGAGGAGTGCACGGCGAATGACTTCCAGGCGAACGGCAGGACGGTCCCCCGTTCCCGGGCCCCCGCGCTGAGGGCCGCCGCTTGGAGCGCCGAGTCCAGCAGCGCGGGGTGCAGCAGGAAACCTTCCACACCATCGCCGGGGAACTCCGCCTCGGCGAACACCTCGTCACCCTCGGCCCACACCGCCCGCAGCCCCCGGAACAGCGGACCCAGCTCCAGGCCGGTTTCCGCCAGCCGCTCGTGGAAATCCGTCAACGGCACCGGCTCCGCCCCGGCGGGCGGCCAGTCGCGCAGCTCCGCGCCGGTTACCGGGGTCCCGGACAGGAATCCGGTCGCGTGCCGGGTCCACTCGGCGTCCCGGGCCCCGTCGGGCCGGGAGTGGAAGGCCACCGGCCGTAGCCCGTCGGCGTCCTTCGCGCCCACGGTCACCCGGAGCTGGAGCCCGCGGTCCTCGGGCAGCACCACGGGCGTCTCGATCACCAGCTCGTCGACGGTGCCGGCCCCGACCTCGTCGCCCGCCCGGACGGCCGCCTCGACCAATGCGGCACCGGGGACCACCACGGCCCCGGCGACGACGTGCTCACGGAGCCACGGATGGGACGCAGGGGAGAGGCGGTGGGCGAACACCACCCCGTCCGACGCGGGCAGCGCGACCGCCGCGCCCAGCAGCGGGTGCCTTGACGGGTCCGCGCCGACGGCACTGAGATCGGCCGTGCGCACCGGCTCCAGCCAGAACCGCCGGTGTTCGAACGGGTAGGTCGGCAGCGGTGGGTGCGCGCCGGGTGCCGGGTACAGAGCCGACCAGTCGACCGCGTGCCCGCGGACGTACACCTGGGCGAGGGCGCCGGTCAGCGACCGCAGTTCCGGCTGGCTGCGGCGGAGCGCCGGAACGAAGCCGATGCTCTCGCTGTTGTCCCCTACCAACGCGGCGAGGGTGTCGCCGAACCCCAGCTCCAGGACCGTCGTCACCCCGGTGCTCTCCAGGGTGACGACGGCGGCGCTGAACTGGACGGCGGCGCGGGCGTGCCGGACCCAGTAGGCGGCACTGGCGAGTTCGGCCGGATCGGCGGGCTGACCGGTGACGTCGGACACCACCGGGACGACGGGGGCGGTGTACGCCAGCCCGGCCGCCACCCGCCCGAACTCGTCGAGCATCGCGTCGATGTGGGGCGAGTGGAAGGCGTGGCTGACGGCCAGCCGCTTGGTGCGGTGTCCCTCCTCGCGCAGTCGCTCAGCGAGGGCGAGCACCACGTCCTCGTCCCCGGAGAGCACGACCGACTTCGGTCCGTTGACGGCGGCGAGGGCCACGGTGTCCTCGTGCCCGGCCAGCAACGGCCGTATCGCCTCCTCGCCCACACTGACCGCGACCATGGCGCCGGTGGCGGGCAGGGCCTGCATCAGCCGGCCCCGCGCGGTCACCAGTACGGCCGCGTCCGTAAGGGAGAAGACACCCGCGACATGCGCCGCAGCGATCCCGCCGATGGAGTGTCCCACCACAACGTCCGGCCGCACCCCCCATCCAGCCAGGACCCGGGCCAGGGCGACCTCCAGCGCGAACAGCGCAGGTTGGGTGTACGCGGTGGTGTAGAGTAGCCGGGCGGCGGGCGTGCCGGGTTCCGCGAACACGGCCTCGCGCAGCGGAACGGTCAGGTGCTTGTCCAGCTCCGCGCAGATCTCGTCGAACGCCTCCGCGAACGGCGGCAACCGCCGGTGCAGCTCCCGGCCCATGCCGAGCCGCTGGCTTCCCTGCCCGGAGAAGGCGAACGCGAGCCTGCCCGTGCCCGCCCGTCCCGTCACCACGGACTCGTGGAAGGCGCCGGCCGCGAATGCCCGGAGTCCGTCCAGCAGTTCTTCCCGGTCCTTCCCGACGGCCACGGCGCGGTGGTCCAGGTGGGCCCGGGTGGTGGCGAGCGCGCGGGCCGTGCGGGTCGCTCCGGTGTCCCCGGCGTCCGCCATGTGGTCGGCCAGCCGTCCGGCTGCCTTCGCGAGGGCGGTCGGCGTCCGTGCCGAGAGGGGCCAGGCGACCACCTCGACGGCGGCGGAGCCGGGCTCGTCGTCGATGGTGCCGGGCGGCGCGGGTGCCTCTTCGACGATGACGTGCGCGTTGGTTCCGCTGGCTCCGAACGCGGAGACGGCGGCGCGGCGGGGGTGGGTGGTGGGGGACCAGGGGCGGGGTTCGGTGAGGAGTTGGACGGTGCCGGTGGACCAGTCGACGTGGGGGGTGGGTCGGTCGACGTGGAGGGTGCGGGGCATGGTGCGGTGGTGGAGGGCGAGGACGGTTTTGATGACGCCGGCGACGCCTGCGGCGGCTTGGGTGTGGCCGATGTTGGATTTGAGGGAGCCGAGCCAGAGGGGGTGGCCGGGGTCGCGGTGGCGGCCGTAGGTGTTGATGAGGGCTTGGGCTTCGATGGGGTCGCCGAGGGTGGTGCCGGTGCCGTGGGCTTCGACGAGGTCGATGTCGTGGGGTTGGAGGCGGGCGTTGGCGAGGGCTTGGTTGATGACGCGTTGTTGGGAGGGGCCGTTGGGTGCGGTGAGGCCGTTGGAGGCGCCGTCCTGGTTGACGGCGGAGCCGGTGACGGTGGCGAGGACGGTGTGGCCGTTGCGGCGGGCGTCGGAGAGGCGTTCGAGAAGGACGAGGGCGACGCCTTCGGACCAGCCGGTGCCGTCGGCCGCAGCGGCGAAGGCCTTGCAGCGGGCGTCCGGTGCCAGCCCCCGCTGCCGCGAGAACTCCACGAAGGACGTCGGCTGCGCCATCACCGCGACACCGCCGGCCAGGGCCAGGTCGCACTCGCCTGAGCGCAGTGACTGGGCGGCCAGGTGCAGTGCCACCAGCGACGACGAGCACGCCGTGTCCACCGTCACCGCCGGACCCTCGAACCCGAACGTGTAGGCCACCCGGCCCGAGACGACGGCGGAGGCCGTCCCGGTGCTCCGGTAGCCCTCCGTGTCGTCGTCCGAACCCGCGAGGCTCACGCCGTACTCCTGGTTCATCACGCCGGCGAACACACCGGTCCTGCTGCCGTGCAGCGAGGTGACGTCGACGCTCGCGCGCTCGAACAGCTCCCACGAGGTCTCCAGAAACACCCGCTGCTGGGGGTCCATCGACAGTGCCTCACGCGGGGAGATCCGGAAGAAGTCCGCGTCGAACCCGGTGGCGTCCTGGAGGAAACCGCCCTCGCGGACATAGGTCCTGCCGGACAGCTCGGGGTCGGGGTCGTACAGCCCCGCCAGGTCCCAGCCGCGGTCCGAGGGGAACGCGGTGATCCCGTCGAGGCCCCGGTCGACGAAGGTCCACAGATCCTCGGGGGAGGCGATGCCGCCCGGTAGCCGGCACGCCATGGAGACGATCACGATCGGGTCGTCCTCGGCCGGACCGCGGCCCTCCACCGCCGTGGCAGTGGTCTCCTCGGCGCCACCGGACAGCTCGTTCAGCACGAACCGGGCCACCGCCCCTGGGGTCGGACGATCGAAGGCCAGAGTAGTCGGCAGCGGCAGGCCCGTCACCTCCACCAGACGGTTCCGCAACTGCACGGCCTGTAGCGAGCCGAAGCCGATCTCCTTGAAGGCCCGCTGCGGGGCCACGGTGCCTCGGGCCCGCCCGGCGGTTTCCGCCGCCGCGTCGCACACCGCGGTGACGAGGGTGCGCAGCCGCTCGGCCTCGGGCAGTCCGGTGAGCAGCGCCCGGAACTCCTCCACCCGCCCGGTGTCCGCCGACGCCCCCGCCGAAGTGTCGATCAGTCCGCGCAGCACCGCCGGAACGGTGTCGCCACCGTGCAGCGTCATCGGGTCGAGCTTCAGCGAGCTGACTGACGCCTCGCCGGACATCAGCGCGGCGTCGACCACGGTCAACAGCTCACGCAGGGTCAGGGTGCCCACGCCCGATGGCAGGGTCGCCTCCGGTTCGTCGGCCCACGGTCCCAGGGACAGCGACAACCCCGCCCGGCCCCCGGCCCGCCGCCGCAGCGCGAGCGCGTCGCAATACGCGGCCACCGCCGCGTCCTCCGGGTCGTGGGCCGTACCCAGCGTGCCCGCGGTCGAGGGCAGCAGCACCAGGACCGCCCCCTCGACGGTGGAGGTCACCTCGTCCAGCGCCGCCGCCTGCGCGGCAGCGAGCCGGAAGGGACCGGAGGGGACCTGCACCACACCGGCGAGAGGGCGGCGCAGGCCCGTCAGTACCTCACGCAGTGCCGCGCGGTCGGTGAGATCGCAGCCGGACACCGTCACCGTCGCCTTGAGCCCGGTCAGTTCGGCCGCGAGGCCGGCGACGGAGAGGTCGCCCTCACCCCGTTCGCCGATCAGCACCAGGTGCCGGACTCCGTGACCGGTCACGAGGTGGCGTGCCACCGCCGCACCGGCCACTGTGTCCGCGCCCGCCACCACCGCGGTACGCGCCGGACCGAACACCGTCTCCCCGCCGGAACGTACGGCCAGCCGCTCCAGCGACGGCCGGACGACGCTGCCAGCCCTTACGGCCACCTGCGGTTCGTCCCCCGCTGCCACGGCACGCAGCAGCTCCGCGAGCAGCGCGCCCCCGAAGCCGGCCGCGGCCTCTAGGTCCACGTGCGCGAGCCGGTCGCCGTGTCCGGCCCGCAACCCGCGTACCAGCCCCGCCACCGCGGCCTGTGCGGGGTGGGGCGTCTCGGCCGGACCGGTGGCGACCCCACCGCGGGTGAGGACGATCAACCGCGCCGGGGAGGGCCACCCCTGCGCCAGCCACGCCCGGACCCGAGCGGACACGTCCGCCACCAGACTGGCCGGCTCCGCGTCCGGCGCCCCCGCGGGCACCACCACCACGTCGGCCGGCGCGGCCTCGGCGGGCGGCACTCCGTCGACCAAGCGCGTCACCTCGGCACCGGCCGACTCCAAGCCGGCGACCAGGTCCGCGTCGGCCTCTCCGGCGATTACCCACCGCGGACCGGCCGGGTCCGCGCCCGTCGGTGCGCCGGTGGCGCCGGGTACGGCCGGGCCCTCGGGCGGCAGCGGTAGCCAGCCGGTCTGGAACAGGTGCTCGTAGGAACTGCTGCCGGCGGCCCGCAACCGGGCGGGCCGGTCCAGCAGCAGGCGCCGGGTGACCTTGCCGGAACCGGTACGCGGAATGCGCGTGACCTCGTACAGTTCCTCGGGCACTTTGAAGTAGGAGAGCCGTTCGCGGCAGGCGGCGAACAGCGCGTCCGTGTCGAGCCCCTCCGGACCCGGCACCAGGAAGGCGACGGGGACCTCGCCCAGGATGTCGTGGGCTTTGCCGGCCACGGCGACGTCCGCCACGCCCGGCACTTCGCGGAGCACGTCCTCGATCTCACCCGGGTGGATGTTCTCGCCGCCCCGGATGATGAGGTCCTTGATCCGGCCGGTGACGGTGAAGTAGCCAGCCTCGTCACGGCGGGCCAGGTCACCGCTGCGGTACCAGCCGTCGCGCAGCGCCTGCGCGGTCTCCTCCGGCCGGTTGTGGTAACCGACCATTACATTGGGGCCGCTGACCCAGACCTCACCCTCCTCGTCGGCTGGCACGTCACGTCCGGTTTCCGGGTCGACCAGGCGTACGTTGAGACCGGGCACCGGCAGACCGCTCGACCCCTCGACCCGTGCCCCCGTGGGCCAGTTGATGGTGATCGAGCCACAGGTCTCAGTGCTGCCGTAGGCGTCCAGCAGGGGGACGCCGAACGTCTCCTGGAAGGACGCGCGCAGCGACCGGGTGGTCACCGCCCCGCCGACCAGGCCGACCCGCAGGTCCGGAGCCCGCACCCCCTGTTGCCGCGCGGCCTGCACCAGGTAGTGGTACATGGTGGGCACGCCGGCTAGGAAGGTCGGCGACTCCTCGCGCAGGACGGACAGGATCTCGTCGGCCGAGTACCCGTCGGTGATCCGCGCGGTGGCGCCGACCGAGGTGACCGCCAGCACGCACGCGATGTGCGACAGGCTGTGGAAGAGCGGGAGGGGCCACAGCACCCGGTCCTCGGCGGTCAGTTCGGGCACCGGCACGTAGCAGGCGGCCACCGACCACAGGCAGTTGCGCTGGGTCGACAGTACCCCCTTGGGCTTCCCGGTGGTCCCCGACGTGTAGAGCATCCAGGCGACCTCGTCGAGGCCGAGGTCGTCCCGGGCACCGGTCTCCGGCTCCGAGCCTGACAGGGCCTCGAAGGCCACCGTCCCGGCCGGGACCCGGCGATCGCCGGTGACGACGATCCTGGGGTGCTCGGCGTCTCCCAGCACGCGCCGGAGCTGCTCGACGTGGACGGCGTCGGTGATCACCACGCGGGCGCCGCTGTCGGAGAGGAAGAACTCCAGCTCGGCGTCGGTGCAGTGCGGATTGAGCGGGACGCCGATCACGTTCGCCCGGGTGAGGGCCAGGTAACTCTCGACCATCTCCACGCAGTTGCCCATGTACAGCGCCGCCCGGTCGCCCGGATGCACGCGCAGCCCGGTCAGGTGTCCCGCGATGAACCGGGTCCGCAGCTCCAGTTCGGCGTAGCTGACCTGACGCCGGGCATCGGCGAAAGCGATTTTCCCGCCGAGTCGGGCGGCGTGTTCGATCAGAGTCTCGGGCAGGGGCCGAATCAGTTCTGTGCGCAGCATCGAGTAATCACTCCTAGGCACGGCAAGAATCGCGTGAGCGCGACTTCGAGTCTCGCGTGTATTCCGCAGCGCGAATCCCCTAACAAACCCCCTACCGAATCCCTGACTTGACAGCCGCATGGGAACAACACCCCCTACGACGTGAACGAATTCAGGGCCAGCCGAAGAATTCCCGGTAGCACGGCACCTGCTGCTCCAGCATGTGAACACCGTGGTGGACCCCCCGGCCCGCGGCGGCCGCCGCCCGCAGCAGGGCGGTCTCGTGGGGCTTCATGACGATGTCCGCCACCACCGCGTCCGCTCGGACGGCGGCCGGGTCGAACGGCAGCGGGTCCCGCGGGCGCATCCCGAGCGGTGTGGCATTGACGACGAGGTCGGCTGCCGCCAGGTCCCCCGGAGCCTCGGCACGGACGGCCCGCGGCCACCGGGGGCCGAGCCGCGCCAGCAGCCCGTCGAGCCGGCCCGCGTCGACGTCCCGTACGCAGACCGGCCCGGCGCCCCCCATCAGCAGGGCCACCGCGACGGCGCTCCCGGCCCCGCCCGCCCCGACCACGACCACCCGTCTGCCCCGGACGGGATGCCCGGCCGCCATCAGCCCGCGGACGAAGCCCAGCCCGTCGAAGTTGTCGGCGAGCCAGCGGCCGTCGGCACCGCGCCGCATCGCGTTGGCGGTACCGCTCAGCGAGGCGGCCGGCCCCAGCTCGTCCGCCAGGGCGCACACGGCGGCCTTGTGGGGAACCGTGACCAGCAGGCCGTCGACGTTGCCCGCCCGGATCAGGCCGCCCACGACGGCGGCGAGATGCTCAGCCGGGGCGTGCACGGGCACCACCACGGCGTCGACCCCGAGGGCGGCCAGCACCGGGTTGACCAGCTCCGGCGCCCGGACCTGGGTCACCGGGTCGCCCAGGACTGCGTACAGCCGCGTAGAGCCCGACAGAGGGGTTCTGGTCATATCTGGCCTCCCGTCGGGCACGCGGTTGTGACAGGGGGCACCGGGCTGGCACCATGGGAAGCGGGGGAAGGAGCTGTCCCATGCCGCAGGTGAAGACGGAAGCGCCGCACGAGATCGTCGGCGAGGCATGTCCGGTGCGCGAGGTGCTGGATCGCGTGGCCGGTAAGTGGAGCATCCTGATCATCGTCGCCGCGGCCCGCGGCCCGGTGCGGTTCACGGAGCTGGAGCGGTCGATCGAAGGCATCAGCAGGCGCATGCTCACCCTCACCCTGCGGAACCTGGAGCGGGACGGCCTGCTCTCCCGCACGGTGTACGCCACCGTTCCGCCCCGGGTTGAGTACCGGCTCACCGACATGGCGCAGGAACTGCATCAGTCGCTCCTCTCGCTCACCGACTGGGCCACACGGCACCGCGAAGAGATCTCCGCTGCGCGACACACCTACGACGCCGAGCGCTTGGTCGACGGCCGCTGAGCGTTCCGCTGCCGCCCGTGCAGGGTGGTGGTGCCCAGGTTGGCCGGGAGATCCCGGCGGCGCCTGATGTCGAGCTTCCGGTAGATCCTGGTCAGGTGCTGCTCCACGGTGCTGGCCGTGATGTAGAGCTTCGCCGCGATCTCCCGGTTGGTGTAGCCGAGCACGGCCAGGTGTGCCACGCGTCGCTCTGCCTCCGTCAGCTGGCTGCCGTCGTTCTCGCAGGACACCGAGGTGTCCGAGGTTCCCTGGAAGGCGAGCAGTTCCTCGCCCAGTGGCGCCGCCCCGCAGGACGTGGCGAGATACCGGGCCCGGCGCAGCGTCGTCCTGGCCCGGCGGTTGTCGGCCAGGGCCGAGTAGGCGTAGCCGAGATCGGCCAGGCCACGCGCCTGCTCGTACTGCTCCCCGTACTGTTCGAACAGCTCGACGGCCTCCAGCAGCAACTGCGGTCGTCGCTCGGGCGTGCTGACCGCGGCAAGCATCCGCAGCGACCGGCCGCGAGCACTGCCGACGCCGCCCGAGGCGTCCGAGCAGGCCAGCTCTTCCCGGACCAGGCGGCGCGCCCGGTCGTTGTTGCCCAGGCGCAGCCACGCCTCGGCGGCGCTGGTGCGCCAGGGGACCGGAGCTGCGGCCTCCAGCCCCAGGGCCGGGACCAGATCGCCGCAGGCCAGAAAGTCGGCGAGCGCGGCGTAGGTCCGCTGGATGGTGAGGTGGTAGGTGCCGCGGGCGTGCAGGTAGTAGAGGCCGAAACGGCTCTGCGACATCGCCTCGGGCGGGGAGAATGCCAGATGCCGTTCGGCCGTCTCTGTGTCGCCCGACCGCACCGCCGCCATGATCAAGGTGCCCAGCGGGAACCCGACGGCCACCCCCCAGGCGTGGGCCGGCAGCAGAGTGAGGGCCTCCTGCGCCGTCCGCAGCGCATCATCCAGGTCGCCGCAGCGCAGCAGCGCCTCCGCGCGCAGGCTCGCCAGTACGGCGTGCCAGGTCGGTGCCTCGTCCTCGCCGCCAGCCGCGCCCAGCGCGGCACACCGCTGCAGCACCAGGTCGTAGCGGCCCAGGTTGAGCAGGCCGAGCAGGGCCAGGGCCGCGGTCTCGTGCGCCCACGCCGGGTTGCCGCGGGAACGGAGGTTGCGTAGGGACCGCTCCAGTGCGGCCGTCCCGTCGCCGCCGCGACCGCTCACCAGGTGGTCGCACAGCGATCCGGCCAGCGCCAGCCACGGGTCGTTGCCGGCCGGTGCAGTCAGGGCGCGGCCGGCGGCCGGGGGGCCGCCGAACGCGGCTCGGGCGGCCAGCTGGGTCCGCCGGTGCGCGAACCGGGGGTGGGAGAAGGCGAGCCAGGAGTCAAGGTGTCGGACCTCCTGCGCCAGCGGGGCGTCCGAGGCGGCCGCCTCGCGCAGTCGGCCGAGCACCGTGGCGGCGTCCGTATGCCTCCCATGCCACAGGAGTTGCCGCACGAGGTCCGGCAGGCAACCGTTGCCGAGGTCTCCCGTCCGCGCCGCGGCCACCAGGGGCGTCAGGTGCTCGGCCGCGGCCGACGGACTGACCCGCCACCGCGCCTCGGACAGCTTCGCCAGCACGGCGGCGCGGTCGGTCGGCTCGGGGTGGGCTTCGTGCGCCAGCTCCAGATAGCGGGCGGCACGTTTGTTCCGTTCGGCGAGCAGTTCCTGTTCTGCGGCCTCGACGAGCACCGGCACCGCCCAGGGCTCCACCCGCCGGCGTGCCTGCGCGAGGTGGCACGCCACTGTCGACGCCGGTTCCCCGAGAACGTGCAGCAACCGTGCTGCGCGCTGGTTGAGGGTGGCGCGTTCGGCGCCGGTCACGGTTGAGAGGACGGCCTCGCGGGCCGCCGGGTGTGGCAGCCGGCCGTCCCGCAGGAGCCCCGTCGCCGTCATCGTGGCGATGGCGCGCTCCACCGACGCGGACCCGGTCAGGGTTCCGGTGCCCGTCTCGGTCTCCTGGTCGAAACCGGTGAGCCGGGCGACCCGCTCCGGAGTGCCGCGCCCGCCCAGGACGGCCAGCGCCTGCGCAGTGCGCAGCACGGCCGGCTCCCCGCGCCGCAGCAGCCCGACCACGGCCGCGCCGTACCCCCGTGCGGTGACGGGGTCGCGCCCGTTCCGGCCGCCGCGACGGACGTCCTCGGCCAGCGCGTCGAGCAGCCGCAGATTGCCGCCGCTGATCCGGCGGAAATCGGTCGCGAGCCGGGCCGTGTCGGGCCGCGGGCCGAGGCGCTCCGCCAGTAGGGCGGCCGTGCCGTCCTCGGACAGCGGTTCCACATCCAGGCGGTGGGTCCCCGGTTCGCACGGCAGTTCGGCGGCGAACAGGGGCGGTGCCTGCCCGTCGTCCCGTTGGGAGGTCACCACCAGCAGGACCCGGGCCGCTCCCAGGCGGCGGGCCAGGTACAGCAGGCTCTGTGCCGACTCGGCGTCGGCGTGGTGGATGTCGTCCACCGCGACGACCAGCGGCGCCCGCGCCGCCAGGCGCAGGATCTGCAGGCAGAACTCGTGGTAGCCGGGTACCGTCTGATCGGCCAGGGTGCCCGGCGCCGGAATACTGAGCAGGAGCTGGCTGAGGACGCTGCCGGCCATGTCCTTCTCCACCGGCGAGCACGAGGCCCGCATGACTAGCAGGCCCGCCCGCTCCGCGTCCTCGACGGCCTGGCGCAGCAGGGCCGTTCTGCCGTTCGCCGCCACGCCCTTGATCAGCACCACCTGTCCCCGGCCGGCCAGACATTCACCGACGAGCGACTTCAGCAGTGATCTGTGTTTCTCACGTTCCAGTAAAAGCATGACGTCTCCCCCAGAGTGAACGTAGTAACGCGGCAGTCAGACTGAAGCGCCAAAAAGCCGGGAGCGCAGTGGAACACCGGGCGTGTCTCCCAGCAGGCCCCGTTTCTGCAGACACGGCACCACGGTCTCCACCACCGCGGTGAGGTCGTCGGACAGCACGGACGGGCGAATCCGGAAGCCGTCGACCCCGCCGTCTCTGTGCCATTCCTCCATGAGGTCCGCCAGTTGCTCCGGCGTCCCGGTGAAGGTGGCGCAATCGGAGGTGAACGGTATCCAGCGGTCGAGGCGATCCCTGCGCTCGGCCGCTTCGGACTCGGTCCCCGCGACCACCACGTCGAGGTCGGCGAGGACGGCGAGCGGCGCCCGTGTCTTTCCGAGGGCCGCGCACAGCCCGTCCAGTTCCTCGCGGACGGCATCGATGTCGGCACGGCTGAACGGGGTGACGAAGACGAGGTCGGCATGGCGCGCGGCAAGCCGGAAAGGCGTGCTGAAGTGGGCCAGGACCGCGGTCATCGGCGGACCGGAGGGCGGCGTTGGCACCCGGGCGTGCCCGGATACCGTCAGATGGCCTCCCGACAGATCGACGGCGTGCGAGCTGAGCACGGACTCCTCCCGCCGGCTGTCCCAGAACGCGACTACCGAGGCGACGAACTCCTCGGCGTGGGCGAAGCGTTCCTCGGTGAAGGCTGCGTAGCGTTCCGGGTCGGTGGTGGCCCGGCGCCGTTCATCGTCGCTGAGCGCCACCCGGGGACGCCAGCCGCCGCGGCCCCCGGCGATACGGTCCAGGGTGACCGCCCTGGCCGCCGTCACCGCCGGCTCGCCCCGGGCCACACCGGTAGGGAACAGGGCGATATGTGAGGTTCGGCAGGCCGCGAGGGTGAAGGCCAGCCAGGCGTCGAGAGAGCCGTGGGCGTGCCCCGGCTCCGGGGTGGCGGGAACCTGGTCGTCGAGGGTGACCAGGTCCAGTCCGCCCTGCTCGGCGAGGAGCGCGAGCGACACGACGCGTTCCGGGTCGAACAGCGCCTCGGGAGGCGTGCCGGTCAGCCGCCAGGCGGCCGGGTGGGCGCCGAGACCGTCGAGCGCGGCCCCAAGGTATAAGGGGGTCCGCATCAGGCGCCCTCCCCGACCGACGGATTGACCAGCGACTTGCTGATCTTCTGGTCGCCCAGGCCCCAACGGTCCAGCACCTTTTGGTACTTGCCGTCACGGATCAACTCGTTCACAGCCGCCGCGACCGCCTTCGCCGTTCCGTCGTTCTTGCGGCTCATGGCGCCGACCTGACTGTCGATGGTGTCCGTCACGCTGTCCACCACACCGACCAGCTCGGTCTGGCCGGTGGTCTCGGCGTGGTAGACGACACTGGAACTGGGACCGACGTAGACGTCCACCCGTCCCGACTGGAGCGCCAGGTAGTAGTCGGACGCCTTCTTGTAGTATTGGATGTCGATCGCGGGGCGCCCGGCCTCGCGGTTCTCGGCACTCCACTCCAGCATGATCCTCTCCTGGGTCGACCCGGAGGCCAGCGCGACGCTCTTGCCTGCCAGATCGGCCGGTTCGCCGACCTTCAGGTCGCTGCCGTCCCGCGCCTCGAAACCGAGGCGGTCATGGCGGTAGCTGGCGAAGTCGTACGTCTTCATCCGCTCCTCGGTGACCGAGATGTTGGAGAACGCCACGTCGTACTTGCCGCTGTCCACGCCCAGGAACATGTTCTCCCACGAGGTGATCTCACGGTCCGGCTTCAGACCCATCACCCCCGCGGCCAGGACGGCGATGTCCAGTTCGAACCCGATGGGAGTCTTGTTGTCGGTCGCGTAGCAGCTCAGCGGCGGTGTGTTGTCGATCGTGCCGCCGATGTGCAGGACACCGGCCCGGCGCACACGCTCGGGCACCAGCGCGGCGACCTCGTCGACCTCGGTGGCGGTGAGCCGCTTCTGCTGCGGGGTTAGATTGAGGCCGGAACTCGTGGCGGCCGTCGGCTCCTCGCCGCCGGCGCACCCGGTCAGCAGGAGCAGGAACACCCAGCCACCCGCCAGGAATCGACGCATTCGTTGTCTCCATGTGGGATCAAAGGATCTTGGTGAGGAACGCGCGAGTACGTTCGTGTGCCGGAGTCCTGAGCAGTTGCTGCGACGGCCCCTGTTCCACGACCCGGCCGTCGGCCATGACGACCACCTGGTCTGCGACCTGCTGGGCGAAGCCCATCTCATGGGTCACCACGATCATGGTCGTGCCGGTGGCGGCCAGCGACTTCATGACGTCCAGGACCTCGCCGACCAGCTCGGGGTCGAGCGCCGAGGTCGGCTCGTCGAACAGCAGCAGCTTTGGTTCCAGGGCCAGGGCGCGCGCGATCGCGACGCGCTGCTGCTGGCCGCCGGAGAGCTGACGGGGATGGGCGTCGGCCTTGTCCGCGAGCCCGACCCGGTCCAGGAGTTCGCGGGCGAGGGGGTAGACCTCCATGGCGGGACGGCCCTGCGCGGACCGGGGAGCCTCGGCCACGTTGTCGAGGACGGTGAGATTGGCGAACAGGTTGAAGTCCTGGAAGACGAACCCGATGCCGGTCCGCTGCCGCAGGATCTCCCTCTCCCGCAGCTCGCGCAGGTGCTTGCCCGCTCGCCGGTACCCGATCAGCTCCCCGGCGACCAGGACCAGGCCGCGGTCTGGCTTCTCCAGATGGTTGATCATCCGCAGCAGGGTCGACTTGCCGGCGCCCGAGGGGCCGATCAGTACCGTGACCTCTCCTGGGTTCACCACCAGATCGACACCCTTGAGCACGCTGGTGGCGCCGTAGCTCTTGTGCACGTCGACGATCTCGACCATCGGGGTGTTCACCACTCCGCCTTCCCCGTACCGGAGAGCGCCGTGCGCAGCCGTTGCCGCGGTGTGGGAGGAAGAGCCCGGGACCCGCCGCGCGCGAACCGCCGCTCTACGTAGTACTGGAGGACGGAGAGCAGCCCGGTGAGGATCACGTACCAGATTGTGGCAACCATGACGAGGGCGACCACGCGGCCGTTGCGGCCGTAGATCACCTGCGTCTGGTAGAAGAGGTCGCCCAAGGCCATCACAGACACGATCGACGTGCCCTTGAGGAGCGATATCAACTCGTTGAAGGCATTTGGCAGGATGGTCCGCATCGCCTGGGGCAGCACGATCCTGGAGAGCTGGCGTCGGCGGGGGATGCCTAGGGCGGCCGCTGCCAGCACCTGGCCGCGGTCGACCGAGATGATGCCGGAACGGATGATTTCCGCCGCGTACGCTGCCTGATGGAGCGCCAGTCCGAGCACGGCCGCGCCCATGGGGCCCACCAGGCGCATGGTCGGGACGGAGACGAACTCCGGCCCGAACGGCACGCCGAACGACAACCGGTCGTACAGATAGGCGAGATTGAACCAGAACAACAGCTGGACGATGAGCGGGACCGAACGGAACACCCACACGTACAGCCAGCCCACCGAGGCGGGCAGCCAACTTCTGGACAGGCGCATTAGCGCGATGACCAGTCCCAGCGTGAAGCCCAACGCGGTTCCGTAAGCGGTGAGTTCCAGCGTCAGGCCAAGCGCTTGCAGGATGCTGCCCTCGACGAAGAACTGCCGGAACACCGGCCATTCCCATCCGGGGTTGGCCACCAGCCCGTGCAGGAACTGCGCGAGGAGCACGAGCAGGAACGCGCTGGCGAGCCAGCGGCCGGGTCTCGGCGCGGGGACTCGGCGCAGGGCCAGCAGCTCGTGGGCGCCGCGTCGGCCCGATGTGTCCACCACATCACCGGTGGCGTGAAAGGACGCAGATGTCATCAGTACTTCCCCGTTGCGACATGGCGTGGTCCGACTCGGTCGTGCTCGAACCTAAAGAGGACGGCAATCACGTTTCAACGGCCGCAGACGCTCAGTTCGCCCGGAGTTACTGGGCGGTGGGCGTGCCCACTGGCCGGTTACCGAGGGCTCATACGCGGTTGACCGGGGCAGCCCGGATTGGTCGACTGGGGCGCATGGAACCGACGTGGGACGCGGCGCGCATGGAGGTGCTCCGGGTGCCGGCCGACGACCCCCGGGTCGCGCCGTTGCACCTGAGCCTGACCGAGGAGTACGTGGCCCGCTACGGACCCTCGGCCCACGACGAGATGAGCCGCTCCGCCCGGCACGAGTTCGCCCCGCCCCACGGCGGCTTCCTGGTCCTGACCCTCGACGGCGAGACCGTGGCCGGCGGCGGTTTCCGCCGCCATGCCGCGGATACCGCGGAGCTGAAACGGATCTGGACCCACCCGCGCCGCCGCCGACTCGGGCTGGCCAGCCGCATCCTCGCCGAGATCGAGCAGGCCGCGCGGCGGCTGGGGTACCACAGGCTGTACCTGACGACCGGTCCCCGGCAGCCGGAGGCGAGCGGACTGTACGGCTCCGTCGGCTACCGCCGGGTGCCCTGCCGTCCGGTGCCCGCCGACGGCAGGCCCGCGCTCTGTTTCGAGAAGGCGCTGTGACGCCGGTGACGGTGGTGATTGTCGGTGCCGGACCGAGCGGCGTCTCGGTACTGGAGCGGCTGGGCGCCAACGCCGCCGAACTGCTCGGCGACCGTCCCCTGGACGTGCACCTGATCGACCCCTGCCGGCCAGGCCCGGGACGGGTCTGGCGGCACGACCAGTCACCCCTGCTGATGCTCAACACGATGGCCGCGCACGTCACCATGTTCACCGACGCCGGTGTGGCCTGCGCCGGGCCGATCCGGCCGGGGCCCTCGCTGTACGACTGGGCCCGGCAGCGGGGGAAGGGCTTCGACGACCCCGGCGTTGCACGGGAACTGGAGAACCTGTCCGAGACCTCGTTCCCCACCCGCCGGCTCCAGAGCCACTATCTGAGCTGGGTGTTCGAACGGGCGGTGGCCGGTCTTCCCCCTGGCGCCCGGTTCCGCCACCACCGCGACCGGGCGGTCGACGTGCTTGACCACTGCGGGCGCCAGCGGGTCGTGCTCGCGAGCGGAGGAGCCGTGGGGGCCGACGCCGTGGTGCTCGCCGTCGGGCACCAGGAGGTGGAGCTCTCACCCGATCAGGAGGCCATGGCCGCCCACGCCGAGCGCCACGGACTGTGCTACCTGCCGCCGGGCTACACCGCCGACCAGGATCTCTCCGTCCTGCGGCCCGGCGCCCGGGTCCTCGTACGCGGCCTCGGCCTGGCCTTCGTCGACCTGATGGTGCTGGTCACCGAGGGGCGCGGCGGCCGGTACACCGAGGACGGACCGGACACCCTGCGGTATTTGCCGAGCGGCGAGGAGCCAGTGCTGTACGTCGGTTCCCGGCGCGGAGTGCCGTTCCCGCCCAAGCCGGCCTATGCGCTGTCCTCCCCGCCCCCTCTGCCCGAGTTCTTCGATTTGGAGCGCGTCCTGCGCGAGTCACCCGGGAGACTGGACTTCTTCCGCGACGTGTGGCCGCACGCGGCTAAGGAGATCGGATGGGGTTACTACCACGAACTGTTCACCGCCCACCCGGACCGGGTGCGGTGCGATCTCGACGCCTTCGCGGAACAGTACGCAGCCGCCGCCTGGGACAGCCGTGAGCTGAGTGATCTACTGCGGCGCACGGTCGTGGACCCCGCCGACGTCTTGGACCTCGCCGCCCTGGACCGTCCCCTTGGCGAGGCGGCGTTCCCCGACCGGTCCGCTCTGCGCCGAGGCGTCGGCGGGTATCTGCGCACCGCCCTGGAGCGCCGGTCCGACCCCCGGCACAGCGCGCATCTGGGCGCCGTCCACGGGCTGTTGTCGGTGTTCGGCCGGCTTCCCGCCCTGCTGGACGGCGGCCGGTTCTCGCTCCGCTCGCGCGCGGCCGACGTGGACGGATGGTGGGCAGGCTTCTTCAACCACCTGGCCAGCGGCCCGCCGCCGGACCGGATCCGCGAGTTGATCGCCCTGGTCGACGCCGGTGTGGTGCGGTTCGTCGGTCCGGACATGTGGGTGCGCGCCGCCGCCGACCGGTTCGAGGCGGGCAGCCTCGCCGTACCCGGCGATCCGGTGACCACCGGGGCACTGGTCGAGGCCCGGCTGCCCGTCGGTGCCCTGCCCGCCAGCAGGGACCCGCTGCTCCGGTCCCTGTACTCGCGCGGCGGGCTGTGCGAGAGCAGCGGGACGGAGGATGGGTTCCGCCACCGCACGGGGCTGGCCGCAGTGGACGGTCGGGACGGCGCCGTGCTGGACGCGGCAGGCCGAAGGCATCCACGGCGGTTCGCGCTGGGCCCCTTCACCACCGCCCTCGCCGGCGGGAACTTCACCCGCCCCGGCCCCGACCCGGTCTCCTCACGCCTCACCGACGCGGTGGCCCGTTGCGCCCTGGCCGCCGCCATGTCATCAGGGTGACATCGTCTCAGACCGGAGAATTCGCGTCCTCGTACAGCCGGCGCCGCAACACCTTCCACTGCGGGTCACCCGTGGCGCAGAACTCCAGTGCCGAGCGGTAGCAGTACCGGGCGGCCCCGGGCACCCGCCGTCGCTTCGCCTGCTGCCCCGCGCCGGTCAGGATGTCGCAGACGTGCGCGGAGATGTCCTTGACGGACAGGTTCGCTTCGAGGGTGTGGCCCACCGCCTGCCGGCAGTGGTGGACCAGCAGCGTCAGCGGCCGGTCGGAGCGGTTCGCCAGCCACTGCGCGGCCCTGCGGTGCTTCTCCGCCCGCCGGGCGTGGGACATGCGCGAGTACGCGACCGCGCCGACGAGCCTGTGGACAAAGTCGTACTCGACGGAGCCGAGTTCCGGCCCCAGTCGGCAGCGCTGGAGGAACTCGCGGCGCTCCAGGGACCTGAGGCACTCCTGGATCTCCTCTGGGTCCCGGTCGCTGAGTGCGGCCAGCTCCCGCTCGTAGAAGGGGCTACCGAACAGGGACGCGTCGTAGAGCAGTGACTTCTCCACAGCCGGCAGGGTGTCGAGCCGCGCCGAGATGATGCCGTGCACCCGGGGCGGCACCGGCGGCTCGGCCCCGGAACGTTGCGGACGGACACGCGCCGACCGCGGCGGATCGTCGTCCGCCGCGTCGTCCAGCATGCGGGCGTACTCCAGCGCGAACAGCGGGTTGCCGCCGGACTGCTCCGTCAAGGCGGCGTACGACTCGGGCGCGTGCCCGCCCGATCCGGGGCGGGTTACGCTACTCAGCAGGGCCTCGATGCCCGTGCGGGAGAGTGGTTCCAGGCTCATCGTGGTGGCGTTGCGCCGCCCGCTGGCCCAGTACGGCGAGCGGTTGACCAGTTCCGGCCGGGCCGTGACGACGACGAGCAGGGGGAGGCTGCCGACGTTCTCGGTGAGGTCGCCGACGAACTTCAGCAGCGCGTCGTCGGTCCGGTGGAGGTCCTCCAGGATGATCAGAAGTGGCTCGCGCACTGCCAGTTCCTCGACGAACCGGCGCCACGCGGTAAACACCGCCTGCCGACGCTCCGGGTCGGCCAGCGCCTGCCGGCCGGGTTCGTCCTCGGTGGCCGCGGAGAGTAAGGGTCGCAACGCGTCGGCCAGCTGGGCCGAGATCGGTCCGGTGCCCACGAGGTCGGTCACCGCGGCGTCCAGCCTGCCGTTCTGCTCCGGTGCCGGGTCGTCCTCCTTCGTTCCGAGGTAGGCGCGCACCACACCGGCCAGCGCGGTGTACGGCTCCATGGGCCCCAGCGCCCGGTTGCAGCCCACCAGGCAGCCCATCCCGGGCCGCCCGGTGACGTCCCGGCGCAGCTCGTGCATGAGCCGGCTCTTGCCGATGCCCGCCGCACCGAGCACGGTCACCAGGTGCGGACGCCTGCCGCGTCGGACCTCCTCGACCCACCAGCGCAACTGCTCCAGTTCGCGGTCCCGCTGGACGAACGGCAGATGGGTCCGGCTCGCCAGCGCGGGCCGCAGCGCCACGGTCACGTCATGCCCGCCGGGCTTCGCGTCCGTGGTCGCGAAGCGGAAATGCTCCGCGCACGCCTGCCGGGTGGTGTCGCAGACCCGTACGACACCGGGGGCGGCCTCCAGAAGCAGGCCGAGTCCCGTCTCCATGAACCGGCCCGCGACGTCCACGGGCTCGCCGTCCGCCTCGGTCGCGGGCGCCCGCAGGACCAGGGCGTCCCCGCTGGAGACGGCGACCCGCAGCCGGACCCCCTGCTCGGCGTACGCGGCGACGTCCAAGGCCAGCCGGACCGCCCGCAGCACGTCGTCCTCCTGGGTCTGCGCGGTGCCGAACAGGGACAGGGTGACCGGACCCATGGAGCCGTGGTTCTGTCCCCCGTACAGACAGGTCTGCTGCCGCACGGCGGAGCGGACCTGCTGTAGCAGACGGTCGAGCACCTCGGGAGGGACGCAGCAGTCCGAGGTGTCGATGCGGACGATGACGGCCGTCACCCGCTTGAGCTCGTCCTCGGGACGGTCGGGGGAGTCACCAGCCGTTTGCCCGGGACCGGCGACCGTGTCCGGCGGCGTGCCGGGTGCTGCCGCTGGAGCGTACGGCTCGGCGGTCTCGGCGCTGCCGGGGGGCGGAAGAGCCGGCGTCCCCTGGGAGGTCATGCGGATCGCCGTTCCGCCGCTGACCAGCGAGGGGTCGTGATCGAGGATCGCCCGTTCGAGCTCACGCAGTTCCGGACCGGGGTCGAGACCCAACTGCTCGACCAGGGCGGCGCGGGTGCGGCGGAAGGCGCGCAGGGCCTCGGCCTGTCGGCCGGAGCGGTACAGCGCCAGCATGAGCTGCCGGCACAGGCGTTCGCGCAGGGGGTCGGTGCTGACGATGGCTTCGAGTTCGCTGATGACGTCGAGGTGACGGCCCGCAGCGAGGGCCGCGTCCATCTGGTTCTCCAGCACCGAGTGCCGGGCGTTCTGCAGGGCGGTCAGTTCGGGCCAGTCGTAGCCGTCCTCCACGAGGTCGGCCAGCGCGGGGCCCTTCCAGAGCGCCAGCGCCTGGCGCAGGTAGCGGTCGGCCTCGTCCCACTGCCCGGCGGCCAGTGCTGCCCGGCCGGTCCTGGCCAGTTCCTGGAACTGGCAGTTGTCGATGGTCGCCGGGTCCGCGCGTAGGACATAGCCGGGCGCTTGGGTGACCAGGAGCTTGGAGCGGTCGCCGTCGGGTTCGGCCAGGGTGCGGCGCAGACCGGAGATCGCGTTCTGAACGATCTTCCTCGCGGTGGGCGGCGGTTCCTTCCGCCACAGGGCCTGCAGGAGTCTGCTGGTCGCCACCACGGTGTTCGCGTGTAACAGGAGATGACCGAGCAGGGCCCGCTGGGTGACGCTCCCCAGAGGAACGGGACGTCCCTTGTCGGTGATGTTCAGCGGCCCGAGTATGGAGAACCTCATCGAGCACCCTGTCCGTCGGGAGATAGTGGCGGACACTCCCCATTGGCTCTCATATCACCGGTCCCCCACTCGGTAGCAGCTGGCTGTCAGTCCCGCCGACGCGACTGTACGTGACAACGAATACCTTCAGGGGGAGAACCTTGTCGGTCCACGGCCAATCGACTCAAAAACATCGGGGACCGCACGCGCTCGGGTCGAGAGAACGACGGTGCTGCGCAAGGAGGAGCGTCCGCGGACCCGGCCGGAGGTCCGGCCGGGTCCGGTCGGATCAGGCCAGGGCGGCCTCGGCGGGCAGGCACAAATCCGCGAGATCGGCCGGTTTGCGCAGGGTGTGCTCGGGCGCGGCGGCGAGCAGCGACCGCTCGTCCGTCTCGCCCCACAGGGCGGCAGCTGCCGCCACGCCCGCGTCCCTGGCCGCCGCCAGGTCCGTCACCGCGTCACCGACCATGATCGCCTCCTCGGCGTCGACCCGGAGCAGGTCGAGGGCGCGCAGCACGATGTCGGGGGCTGGCTTGGGCCGGGCCACCTCGTCCGATCCGATGACGTGGTCGAACAGCGGCAGGACGCCCAGGCGGTCGAGCAGCGACCTGGCCCGCCAGCCGGCCTTGCCCGTCGCCACCGCGCATTTCACGCCACGGTGGCGCAGCAGCCGTAACAGGTCGTGGACCCCGGGGAAGAGCGTGACCCGGTTGGCCAGACGCGTGCTCTCCCGGACAAACGGCCCCTCCATCTCCAGCGGCAGGTCCATGATCCGCATGATGTCGGGGAAGTACCGCCCGAGGTGCCGGTTGTACTCCTCGAACGGCGGCTCGCCGTCGCCGACCACCTCACGGTAGGCAAGGGTGAACGCCTGCCGCATGACCTCGAAACTGTCGACGACGACGCCGTCGAGGTCGAAGACCACCGCCAGCGGCGGCCCGTCCCGGTGCGGCACCGGCGCCGCCGGCCGCGCTGTCCGGCGCGTCGACTCCGCCGAGTTGTAGAGCCGCTCGATGGCGTCGACGTTGCGGGCGGCCTCGCGGACCGCGAGACCGCGGGAGGCGGGGTCCGCCAGCAGCGTCGGCAGACCGTCGAGCAGCCGGTCGTACTCGGCACCGACCAGCTCCCCGGAAACCGGTACGACCGTCTCCTGCCCGCGCTGGGTCAGCGTGAGCACCGAGTGCTCCTGGCGCGCGGGGCTGAAACCGAACGTGCAGGACAGGCTCAGCGTGCCCGTGCTGCCCTCCACGACCAGGGTGGTGACGTCATCCGGCCGGTGCGAGGCCCAGCAGGCTGTGACCGATACGGAGAGGCCGTCCGGCGCCACTAGGAAGCCGCGCGCGGTGTCCTCGACGTCACCGGAGATCTCCGTGGTGCCGTCCTTGCGCCATCCGGCGCGCGCGGCGCCGTCGGTGAGGAAGTCGTTCGACACCGTCCCGAGGACGTGCCGGAACTTGGCGTTGCCCAGCAGCGGCCCGGCCACGTCCAGCAGGTGCCAGCCCAGGTCCATCAGCGCGCCGCCGCCCGACAGCCGCGCTTGCGTGAACCAGCCGGCGCCGCCCGGGACACCCTGCGCCCGGACCCAGCCCAGCGAGACGTGCCGGACGGTGCCCACCGATTCCGCCAGCTCCAGCACGGTGCGCACGTCGGTGCGGAACCGGGCCGCGCTCCCGGCCAGCAGCACCGCGCCGCCGGCCGACTCGGCGGCCGCCAGCCGGTCGACCTCGGCCGACGACAGGCACACCGGCTTCTCGACGAACACCGGGACACCGGCGCCGAGGACCGTCTCGGCGACGGCGGCGTGCAGGTGGTTGGGGACCGCGACGACGACGAGGTCCACCGTGTCCGGCGCGAGATCCCGCACGGACGCCAGCGTCGGGAACGCGTCCCGGCTCGCGGCTTCGCGCGCCTGCGGGTCGGGGTCGACGACCGCGACGACGCGGTACGCGGGGTGCGCGGTGAGCCGCGGCAGCCAGATGGAGCGCGCGGCCCAGCCGGCTCCCACGACCGCGACGCGCAGCGGCCCTCTACCGGTACGCTGGCTCATGCCGTGGCCAGGGTGTCGGCGACGATCTCGGCGATCCGGTGTATCTGCTCCTCGGTGCCCAGCAGCGTGCGGTGGTGCAGCCAGATGGTGTCCTGGTGCACGGCCTCGGTGGTGGGGCACCGGGCGGCGAGTTCGTCCACGGACAGCTCTGGGGCGCCGGTCTCCCAGAAGCCGGGGCAGCGGTAGATCGCCCGGAACGCGGCGAATGCGGGCACGCACCGCGCGATCAGCTTGTCGACCAGGGAGTTGCGGCGCTCCTCGGTGATGCCGGGGAGCCGGAACATCATCATGTAGTGCGGGTTGCGGTCGCACCGCTCGTCGCGGCTCTGCGCGGTCACGCCGTCGATCTGGCCGAGGAGCCGAGTGAGCAGCGGCGCGCGCTCCTCGCGCAGGCTGATCTGACCGTCGAGCCGACCCAGCTGGGCGCGGAGCACCGCGGCCGAGAACTCGTTCATGCGGAAGTTGGAACCCGACGTCTGGTGGAAGTAGCCGCGGTCGGCCGACGGCCGACCGCAGCTGTGCCGCAGGAACGCCTGCTCGTACTGCTCGCTCTCCGGGAACAGCACGGCGCCGCCCTCTCCGGCGGTCATCAGTTTGCCGTTCTGGAAGCTGAACGCGGCGACCGACGGGAACTCACCGACCCGGCGGCCCTGCCAGCGGGCGCCGTGCGCGTGGGCCGCGTCCTGGATCAGCGGCACGCCGCTGTCGGCGGACAGTTTC
Source organism: Streptomyces sp. NPDC093109 (assembly GCF_040701725.1). NCBI lineage: Bacteria > Bacillati > Actinomycetota > Actinomycetes > Kitasatosporales > Streptomycetaceae > Streptomyces > Streptomyces sp. NPDC093109. The sequence goes on along the minus strand of NZ_JBFBEZ010000042.1, from coordinate 1,141 downwards.
TCCAGCGCATCCATGTCGGCGATGTGCCCGGCCATGTGCACCGGCATGATGGCGGCCGTCCTCGGCCCAATCGCGCGTTCGACGGCGGCGGGGTCGATGCAGAAGGTGCCGGGGTCGATGTCGACCGGCACGGCGACGGCACCGAGACGTTGCGCGGCCTGGGACGACGAAATGAAGGTGAACGCCGGCACGATTACCTCGGAGCCCGGACCTACCCCCAGCACCTGGAGCGCGAGTTCGAGGGCGTGGGTGCCGTTGGTCACCGCCAGCGCGTGCTCGGCGCCGTGATACTCGGCGAACTCGCGCTCGAACTCGGTGACTTCGCTGCCCCCCATGCGCCACCACTGACCCTGCTCCAGGGCGCGGAGGAGATTGACGCGCTCGGCGTCGTTGAACTGCGGCCAAGCCGGGAATTCCGGAACGTCTCGGGAAATGCTCACGGTCCCTGTCCTTTACTCACTGAAGTAGTTCTTCGACGGAGGGAAATACCTCTCGGTAAGCGGCGGGAGTGGTCGACCGCGCGCTTGTCGAAAATAGCTGACGTGAACTCGGCGGCCCACCCCCTACAACCCCCCTGGGTCCAGTCCGTTTTTCCACAGTTTCGCGCCCGGTATAACTGGGACTAGAAATGGGGCGAGCATCGTCTATTGAAAAGGTGGTGTCATGAGCCGACTGCTGCTGCTCAACGGCCCCAATCTCGGCATCCTCGGCCGCCGTGAGCCGGAGATCTACGGGACCGACACTCTGGCCGACATCGAGAAGGCCGTGGCGGAGGAGGTCGCGGACCGGGGCTGGACGGTGTCCAGCGTCCAGGACGACTCCGAGGGCGCCCTCGTCCGGGCGGTCAACAACCATCCCGACACCGTCGGCGCGATCGTCAACCCGGGCGCCCTGATGATCGCCGGCTGGAGCCTGCGCGACGCGCTCGCCGCCTACCCGCGCCCCTGGATCGAGGTGCACCTTTCCAATGTCTGGGCGCGCGATTCGTTCCGGCACGAGTCGGTCATCGCACCGCTCGCCGGGGGAGTCGTGGTCGGTCTCGGGGCCTACGGGTACCGCCTGGCGGCAAAGGCGCTGCTGCACCTCGTCCCGGAGTGACGCCTGAGGGCGGCCGGGTGCCGGGGCGTCACGCCCCGGCACC
>NZ_JBFBEZ010000041.1:0-70623 GCF_040701725.1 Streptomyces sp. NPDC093109 | reverse complement strand
GGGAGCAGGCACCGCTATCGGTTGCACGCCCCGAGCATCCGCCCGCGCACAACTACGCCTTGATCGGCTACACCACTCGGCGGGACACCATCCGGACGGCACCCCCGTCGACCGCGCCTGGCTCGAACGCGCCTACCGCCAGCACGGCCGTACGACCGTGGACATCGCCAATGAACTCAACTGCCACAGCGCCTACGTCTCACAACTCCTCAAACGCCACCAGATCCCCGCCCGACCCTCGTTCCTGGCCGCCCCCAGCCCCCTGGGCCGTCTGGGTGTCGAGCTTTCGCCCGACATACAGAGCCTCGCCGTCCACAGCCACCACATCGCCTGGCTACGAAACCTCATCCAACTCACGCGTAACCCGCCTCATTTGCACCTCGCCGCAGCAGCGCGAACCAACAACATCCCCGCCAACTCGATTCGCTACCAACTTGCTCAAGTCGAAAGAACTGTCGGGTTCGCTCTCTATAACCGCAAGCCCGTCACTCCAACCGATCGCGGCAAAGCACTTCTCGGCGAAGCCAGCCGACTCATCAACTTGCTTGACACAACGGCCTGATACGCCAGTTGCTCGCTGGCAGCGCCCTCCCTCCTCGGCAGTCCACCGAACAAACCGGAGCGCGAGACACACTGGGCCTTCTCCATCCTCAATCTGAGCTGCCCAGACTGAGGGTGAGAACGGCTTGGGGCAGGGCCAGTCAGCTCGTGCACTCAAGTGTGCGGCGTACAAGCGCGTTCACAAGGCCGTTCCTCGGGCTGCGGGTGTTGTCCATAGCCGCACCGTCCCGTCCTGACTTCCGGTGACCAATAGGCTGCCGTCTGGCGCGAACACAACACTGTTGACGTCGCCGTGGTGGCCAGTAAGAGGGCTGGCGACCGGCCGTCGGGTGACCGTATCCCACAGCTGAACCGTGCCCGTGGCGCTGGTGGTGGCAAGCAGTGTGTTGTCCGGTGAGAAGGCCACTGCCCAGACTTGGTCTTCAGAGCCGAAAGGCTCGCCGACGAGCTGGTGGGTAGCCAGGTTCCACAGTCGTACAGTCCCGCACGCTTCTACCTGTGCGGTGCCAGTAGCCAGCAGGATGCCGTCGGCTGAGAACGCCACTGCCCAGACCCCGCCTTGGTGGCCAGTAAGGGGCTCACCGACGGGCCGGCGGGTGGTCGTGTCCCACAGCCGGGCCGTACCATCGGCACTGCCGGTGGCGATGAGGGTGTCGTCAGGCGAGAACGCCACGATGAGGACCGCACCTTGATGACCTGCGAGGGGACGGCCGACGGGCTGGCGGGTGACCGTGTCCCACAGCCGTACTATCCCATCGTCGCTGCTGGTGGCGAGCAGGGTGCCATCGTGCGAGAACGCTAAGCCCTTCACCTCGTCCGGATGGCCCAGGGGCTCGCTAGCCAACTGGCGGGTAGCCGTGTCCCATAGTCGGACCATCTTGTCGGTACCGCCGGTCGCGATGAGAGAGCCGTCGTGCGAGAACGCCACACTGTAGATCCTGCCTTGATGACCGGCGAGGGGGCCGCCGACGGGCAGACGGGTGACCGCGTTCCAAAGCTGGACCTTCCCTCGCGAGCCGCCGGTGGCGAGGAGTTCGCCGTCGGGTGAGAACGCGACTGCGAAGACGGAATCTCCCGCCGAGAGCGCAGGTAATGCCAGCGACAAGTCCTCTTCAAGAACGCGTGCCAGGGCCCGTTGAGCAAGAGTCTTGGCTCGCTCAACGCGCTGCGGCTCAAGCCGCTGCCTCAGCCGGACCGTCCCGTCGTCATCGCCATGTGCACGCTGGCGTGGTGGTCTGGCCCTGGTGGTAACCGTCCAACGGTCGTACCACTCGTCGAGTTCGGGTGCACCATTGGCCGGTGGCTCGCATTCCTGGCCGTGCCGGTCCCAAGACATGAGAGTGCGTACGAGCCACAGCAGTCTGTCACGCCCCGCGTAGTCGCCAGAGAACAGACCACTCAGAGTAGAAGGCGGCAGGGACACCTTCTCGTCGGCGAACAGTGCTGCGGCGCGTTTCTCGATTGTCCGATAGGACGGTCTGCCCGCCTGCACCCTCATCGAGTTCAGCTCTGCAGCCTGTTCCTGCAGCATTTCCTCGTAGGTGCGTGTGCTGTTCTGTGCCTCGTGCCGCCGCGCCATCGCCGCCCCCAAGTCGCGCTGTCACATGCCAGGTTAGGCCGCATCGGACGCACAGCACTGAACTTCGCGGAACGTTCCTAAACGGTAACGGATACGGGAGACCGTTCCGCCGTATATGCCTGCTGTACAGCGTCGATGGCCTGCTGATCGGGATTCTCCGAGGTTGTTCGATCAGCGCAAGCAGGGCCCTGAACAGCTGACAGTTGAGGCATGACCTCACCTCAGAACACTCAGCCGTTCCTGCCCCTGCGCACCGCCGTCGTCCTACTCATCGTCTTCGTCATCGGCGTCGTCATGGGCACTCTCGCCGGCCTCGCTGGCGCCCCCGTGGCCGGTGCGGTTGCTGCTGGACTCACCAGCGCCGGCGCCACCGTCCCCGTTCTGTGCACCCTCATCCGATGATCACCCTGCACCCGGATGGTGGTGAAGCCAGGCCGCGTTTCCCATAGCCTGAGTGACAACCCAAAGGCACGAATATCCCGGGCTACCGCCCATCCGCCGTGCCGCGTCAGGGCGAGATCGAACAGGGACTGCGCCTTCTGCAACCTCGTGCACCGGATGGGTAGTTGGCCTGGCAGACGAATGAAACCCCTGGTAGATGGGTTTTCGACCAAGAGAACCGTCTCCACCAGGGGCTTCGCATGCTTGTCTACCTGTCCGGCGTCGACGTGTCCGGCTCTGCCCTCCGCTTCCTTGCCACCACCCACCTGAGGGAACGGCGTCGCGCTCTCGGCACCCGATGGCGGCGCCTGAGCGCAGGCCGACAGGCACCGCTTACCCTCGTCCACCTCCGCAACGGCCAGCCCTATGCACAGCTCGAGGCCGGTTTCAGGATCGGCACCACCACCGTCAACCGGTACATCACCGAGGCCGTCGAGCTCCTGGCCGCCCTCGCCCCCACGCTAGCCGAAGCAGTACGGGCCGCGTCGACGAAGGCGTACCTGATCCTGGGCGGGACGCTTCTGCCGATTGACAGGATCGCCGCCGACCGGCCCTTTTACTCGGGCAAACACAAGAAACACGGCATGAACGTGCAGGTCATCGCTGACCCGAAGGGCCGCCTCCTCCGGACTTCACCAGCTCTGGCCGGTGCCGTCCATGACGTCCGGGCCGCACGCGAGAACGGCATTATCGACGCTCTCGCCCAGGCCGGCATCAACTGCTGGGCGGACAAGGGCTACCAGGGCGCAGGCGGCACGGTCCGCCTCCCCTACCGCGGCCGATGGGACAGCCTTCCCGAAGGTCAACAGGCCGTCAACCGGTCCCACGCGAAGGTCCGGGCACTGGTCGAACAGGCCGTCGCCACGCTCAAGTCCTGACGACTCCTCCGTAAACTCCGGTGCTCGACGACCCGCATCACGAGCCTCGTTCAAACCGTCCGCACCCTCCATCTGGCCAGCGCAGACTGAGGATGGAAAACGCTGACTCTTACCCGGAATCGCCCCAGTCAACCGGGTAGAGGCTCCCTAGACAACGATCACACTCGGTGATCAACATTCATCGTGATTGCGCACAATCCGCGGACTCGCTGCCATAACGCAATGCGCAGAACTACGAACAGTACTGGTTAGAAGGTTGAGACTGCGTACTAAACCGCGCACCCTACACGGGGTACGGCGCAGCAGCGAGGCGTCCGAGAGGAGCACCCCGCACGGGTGCATGGCGACCCCGCGCGGCAGCGCATCCAGCGCCTCGACCAGCTCCCACAGCCGGTCGTACCGCCGGCCGCCCCGGCCGGATTCCGCCGCCAGCGCGCGCAGTTCGGGCAGTTCGGCCAGGGCGGTACGGGCGTCACGGGCGCGGATGTGCGGGAACGCCTTGGCGATCCGGTCGATCTCGGCCGGGTCCATGGAGAGGGCCGCGCCCACGTCCCGTACGGCATGCCGCACCCGGTAGGTCTCGGGCATGGCGACGGCCGCGACCCGCTCCGGGCCGAAGCGGTCGAGGATCGCGCGGTAGACCTCCAGCCGGCGCGCGGACTCGACGTCGATGTCGATGTCGGGCAGCCCGGGGCGCCGGGTGGAGAGGAACCGTTCCATCAGCAGCCCGTGCGCGACCGGGTCGGCGTGCGCGATCCCCAGCAGATGGTTGACCAGTGAGCCGGCGCCCGAGCCGCGCGCGGCCACCCGGATGCCCATGTCCCTTACGTCGTCGACGACTTGGGCGACCGTGAGGAAGTAGGAGGCGAAGTGCATCCGGTCGATCGTGCGCAGCTCGGCGTCCATCCGCGCCCAGTACTCCCGGTGGTCGCGGCGCCGGTCGTAGCCGCGCAGCACCATGCCGGCGGCGGCGCGCGAGCGCAGCACCCGGGAGGCGGTACGGCGGTCCGCGCCGACCAGCCGGGGCTCGGGGAAGTGGGCGGAGCCGAGCCCGAGATCGTCCTCCGGGTCGACCAGACAGCCGGCAGCGGTCTCCTCGGTCAGCGCGAGCAGCCGGTACGCGGTGTCCCGGCGGAAACCGGCCGCCTCGGCGACCAGCTCGGCGGTACGGGCCATCGCGGCGGGGTCCTTGAGCCAGCGCTCACCGCTGTCCAGACCCCGGCGCGGATCGACCGGGACCAGCAGCCGGGCCGCGTCGAGGACGTCGGCGACCGGGCCCTGCCCGGGGTCGGCGTAGCGCACGGCGTTGCTGAGCACCGCGCGTACGCCCTGCTCGGTGGCGAAGCCGAGGGTACGGGCGGCATGCCGCAGCGAGCCGGGGCCGGTGCCCGTACCGGTACGTCCGTGGTGTGTGACCTCCAGCCGCAGGGCGTCGCCGTACCGCTCCCGCCAGGGCGCCAGCAGCCGGGCGGCCCGGTCGGGGCGGCCCGCCGCGAGGGCGCGGCCGGTCTCGGAGTCCGGGCCGAGGAGGACGGTCAGTCCCGTGCCGTGGTTGTCGGACCAGGGCAGCAGCGGGCCGCCCTCGCCGGCCGCGTATGCGGTGGAGACAAGTCGGCACAGCTCCGCCCAGCCCGTCGCACCGGCCCGGGCGAGAAAGAGCGCGCGGGGCGCGGACTCGTCGACGAAGGCGCCGCCGCGCACGGGGGTGCGCCGGCGTGCGGTGGTGCGGGCGGAGGAGGTACCAGCCGACCCCGCGCGCGCTTCCTCCGCCCGTACCGCTCCTTCCACCGCGAGATCCACCCCGAAGAGCGGCCGTACCCCGTGTCCCGCGCACGCCTTGGCGAAGCGGACGGCGCCCGCGAGGGTGTCACGGTCGGTGAGGGCGAGGGCGTCCATGCCCCGCGCCTCGGCGCGCTCCGCCAGCCGCTCCGGGTGGGTGGCCCCGTACCGCGCCGAGAATCCGGAGACGGTACGCAGATGCGTGAAGCCCGGCATCCGTACCTCCTGGATTCCTGGATCAGTCCGTTCTCACCCCCCTTGTTCCCACACCATAGACCACTTTTCGAACGTGCGTACGATTACTTACCGTGACCAAACCCACCGCACCGAGCCCGGGCCCGCCTGGGAACAGGCGGGCCCGGGCTCGGTGCGGGTCGTACGTGCTGCTACTGGTTGCTGCCCTGGCGGGAAGAGCTGTGGCCGTTCCCGTTCGCGTTGCGGTTACCGTTCGCGTTCTCGTTCGCATTCTCGTCGCCGACCGCGTCGCCGTTCTCGTTCCCGACCGCGTCCCCGGCCGCATCGCCCACGGCGTCACCGACCGCGTCACCCGCGCCCACGCCGTCACCGGCGCCGGCACCCGCGTTGGCCGCGCCCGCGTCACCGGCGTCACCAGCGCCGGCGTCACCGGCACCCGCGTCACCAGCACCGGCACCCGCGTCACCGGCACCCGCATCGGCCGCGCCCGCGCCGCCGTCACCGGCGCCCGCGTCGCCCACCAGCTCCGCGCCGACCGCGGCCAGCGCCGTCGTCACCGGCTGGAAGAACGTCTCGCCGCCCACGGTGCAGTCACCGCTGCCGCCCGAGGTCAGCCCGAGCGCGAGGTCGTCCGCGAAGAGCGAGCCGCCGCTGTCGCCGGGCTCGGCGCAGACCGAGGTCTGGATGAGTCCGTTGACGATGTCGCCGTTGCCGTAGTTCACCGTGGCATTGAGCCCGGTGACCTGGCCGTCGGAGACCTGGGTGGTGGAGCCGCTGCGCACGACCTGCTGCCCCAGGACCGCCTCGGCCGCCTGCGAGATCGGCTGGACGTTGCCGTTGAAGAGGTTGACCTCACTCGGCGGCTGGGTGGCCTCGTCGTCGTACTTGACCAGGCCGAAGTCGCTGACCGGGAAGGCGGAGGCGACGGTCGTGCCGATCTGGGTGCCGTCGGCGTCGGCCCACGCCTGGATGTCCTCCGTGCAGTGCCCGGCGGTCAGGAAGTGCGGTGTGCCGTCCTTGACGACATTGAAGCCGAGCGAGCAGCGTGCGCCGCCGCCCAGGATCGCGTCACCACCGGAGACGAAGGTCTTGAACTCCCCCGCCGTCTTCTTGAGTTCGGCCTTGCCGGCGAGCGTGTTCACCACCGTGCTGAGCTTCGCCCACGCGTCACCCGTGACCGTACGGTCGGCCGTGACGAGCACCTTGTTGGTGATCGGGTCGACCGTCCAGGACGTCCCCGGGATGGTCGCCCGGTCGGTGAGGGTCTGCCGGGCCGCCTTCAGCTCGGCGGTGGTGTTCTCGACGATTCTGGCCTTGCCGCCCGCCTGACGGACCGTCGCGGCCGACCGCTCGTCGACGACGTTCATCACGAGCGACTTCGAAGCCGCCTCGTAGTACCAGCCGGCCGCGCTCTCGCCCAGGTTCCCGTTGAGCGTGGCCGCGAGTGTGCCGGCCCCCGTCGCCGTCAGCGTCTTCAGCTCGGACTGAGGCTTTTCCTCACTGGCGTTCGCGTTCTGGAGCGTGACACCCGCGATCGCCAGCGCCACCACGGCACCGCCCGCCATGGTCACACGCTTCTTGGATATACGCCGATGACTCAAGGTCAACCTCCTGTGGGGCCCGTGCCGGTGGCATGTGGGGTGCCTGGCACGGAAGGTGAGGCCGCCCACTATTGCGAGCCCTTCCGACCGAACACAAGGTCGACTTCAGGACGATCGCGCGCCGAGAGGTGTTACCGCGGGAATATCGTCAACTTCCCTGGTCACACCGGGTTTTCCCGGCCTCGGCAAGATCGGTTCACGGGCCGAATCCTCCCCCTGAGAGGACTAGACCTGTCCTGAATTAGAGCCACGTAAGAAGCACCTTTTTTGTTCACGTTCAGCGATGTGACCTTACGGATCGGGCCCCGAGCCGGGACAATCATTGTGAAACCGGGCCCGCACACCGGTGCTTTGGGCCCGTCAGGTAAGAAGTACGGCGAAAGGGGCACAGGTTGCGACGTCGGGTGCGCGCGGCGGACGGGCGGCATCTGATGGTCGAGCGTCTGGGGGATCCGCGCGGCAGACCTGTCTTCCTGCTGCACGGCACGCCGGGCAGCAGGCTCGGGCCTGCCCCGCGCGGCATGGTGCTCTACCAGCGGGGGATGCAGCTGATCGCCTACGACCGGCCCGGATACGGCGGTTCCGACCGGCTCGAAGGGCGCAGCGTCGCCGATGTGGCCCAGGACGTGACGGCGATCGCCGATGCCCTCGGGCTCGAACGGTTCGCCGTCGCGGGCCGCTCGGGCGGCGCTCCTGGCGCCCTGGCCTGCGCGGCGCTGCTGCCCGAGCGGGTGACCAGGACGGCCGCGCTGGTCGCGCTCGCGCCGTGGGACGCGGCGGGGCTCGACTGGTTCGAGGGCATGGCCGCCTCCAACGTCCGGGAGTACACCACCGCGCACCAGGATCCGGCGGGCGTGGCGGCCCGGCTGATCCCGCGCGCCGCCGCGATCCGGGAGAACCCGGGGCAGCTTCTGGACGATCTGCGCCTGGAGTTGACCGACTCCGATCGCATGGTGGTCTCCGACGCCGGGGTCAGGACGATGCTGCTGCGCAACTACCAGGAGGCGCTGCGCGGTTCGGCGTACGGCTGGATCGACGACGCCGTCGCCTTCGCCAGTCCCTGGGGGTTCGACCCGGCCGACATCCGGGGTCCGGTGCTGCTGTGGCACGGCGAGAAGGACGTCTTCTCGCCGGTCGGGCACTCGCGCTGGCTCGCGGAGCGCATCCCGGGCGCGACGGCCGTACTGGAACCGGCCGCCGCGCACTTCGCCGCGCTGCACGCGCTGCCCCGCGTCCTGACCTGGCTGCTGGCCGACTGAGACCGGCCCGTACGGTGTGCCGCCCCCGCGCGGAGGCGGCACACCGTACGGCGGCACCCTGCACAGGGGCGGCACACCGCACAGGGACGGCACCCTGCCCGGGGACGGCACCCTGCCCGGGGACTGCGCACCGTCACACCGCCAGCGGCTCCAGATCCCGGTAGACCCTCCGGTCGTCCCGCGCGAACCGGGTCAGCGTGTGGTCCTCGCCCAGCAGCCGCACCAGCTCCTCGACGGTGTCCACCCGCAGCTGCGCCGCGTCGCCCTTGCGCCCCAGCGCCCCCAGCGTGACGCACATGTTGGAGGCGATGGCGAGCGTCTCGGGGTGGTGCGCGCCCAGCGCCACCCGCAGCCCCGCGACCGCGCCCCGCTCGGTGACCAGCGCCTCGTCCAGCTCGCCCAGGTCCGCCTGGGCGCTGGCCAGGGCGACCGTGCAGAAGAGCGTGTGCGGATGCTCGTCCCCCAGCACCTCCCGCATCGTCCGCAGCGTGGGCCTGAGCAGCTGCTCCGCCAGCTCGGGCGCGCCGCAGCCCCAGTGGTAGATGCCGAGGTTGTTGATCGCGGCGAGGGTGTACGGGTGGCGGTCCCCCGGTACCCGCCGGTACTGGTCGACGACCTCCTGCGCCAGATCCCGTGCCGCGACCGGCTCGCCGGCGGCGAAATGGTCGGCCGCCAGATTCAGATCGCAGGAAAGTGAGTCGGGAGTGGCCTCCGATCCGTATGTGGTCCGGTAGCGCTTGCAGGTCGCGGTGGTCAGCCGGCGCGCGTCCTCCAGCCGGTCGGCCCGGCGCAGGGAGACTGCCAGGCTCTTGGCCGCCGCGAGGGTGCCGGGGAAGAGAGGTCCGAGGTGTTCCTTGTAGAGGCCGTACGTCCGGCTGAGCAGGTTGACCGAGTCCTCGTAGCGGCCGATGTCCCGCAGATCGCGCGCCAGGTTGACGGCCGAGGCGAGGGTGTGCGGATGGTTCGGGCCGAGGACGGCGGTCCTGCGGTCGAAGACGTCCTGGTCCATCTCGCGCGCCTCGGTGTGCCGGCCGACCATCCGCAGGGCCAGCGCGCGGTTGTTCGCGGCGGCCAGGGTCCGCGGGTGGGACTCGTGGAAGATCCCGCTGAACCCCTCGTGCGCCTCGGTGGAGAGCTCCATCGCCTTGGTGTACTCACCGAGCGTCATGAAGTCGGTGGCCAGTCCGCTGGTGGTCATGTACGTGTGCGGGTGGGTGGGGCCGAGCACCGTGCGCTGCCGGTCCAGGGTCTCCTCGTCCAGCTCCCGTGCCTCCACGTAACGGCCCAGGGAGCGGTAGATGTTGGAGAGGTGGAAGCGCAGATACAGATACTGCGGGTCGTTGTTGCCGAGCGTCTCGCGCCACTGCTCGCGCAGCTCTCCGGCGAGCGCGAAGGCGGCCGGCCAGTCGCCGCGCTTCCACAGGTAGCGCACCCGGTCGATCATCAGCCGGCGGGTCTCGGGCCGGCGGCAGAAGCCGGCCTCGGAGACGGTCAGATGCGGCCAGATCGTGGAGAACCGCTCCCAGGTGGCGGGGTTGTCGATCGGTTCGTCGCCGTCGGGCCTGGCGCCCGCGAGGATACGGTGCACGGCGTGCCGGGCGTCGTGCTGCTCCTGCTCGGTGAGCTGCGCCCGGATGATCGTCTGCACCAGCCGGTGCACCTGGATGCTGTTGCCGACCTGGTCCACCTTGGCCAGCGCGAACCGGCCGATCTCCCGGATGACCCGGCCGAGCACCAGGGTCTCCTGGAGGGAGACGTCGTAGGGCTTGAGCTCCTCGATCATCTCCTTGCTGTAGAGGAGGTTCGCGGAGATCGGCTCAGGGGCGAAGAACGCGCAGAGCTGGAGCAGCCGTACGGCGGCGGGCGAGCGCTCCTTGAGCCGCTCGATGGAGATGTTCCAGGTCGCGGCGACCGGTTCCGGGTAGCCGGCGGGCTGGTTGAGCGCGAGCACGCTGGGGGCCTGCTGGGCGAGCTGGTCCAGATACTCGGAGACGGGGGTGGCGGTCTCCGCGATCCAGGCCGCGGCCTGTTCGACGGCGAGCGGCAGATCCCCGACGGCGGTGGCGACCTTGTCGGCGTCCACGGCGGAGAGGCCGGGGGCGCGCCGCTGGAGGTGTTCGACGGACTCCTCGCGCAGGAAGACGTCGACGGGCAGGGCGTCGCCGTACTGCGACCAGCTCTGGTTGCGGGAGGTGACCAGGACATGGCCGGGGCCGCCCGGCGGGAAGAACCGCTGGAGCTGCTCGGGGTCGTCGGCGTTGTCGAAGACCAGCAGCCAGCGCGGCGACGGCACTCCGCGCCGCAGCAGGTCGAGGGCCTCCTGCGAGGCCGACGCGATGTCGTCGCCGCCCTGCGCGCCGAGCCGTACGGCCAGCTCGGCGAGGCCGGCGACCACATCGGCGACCTGCTCGGAGGAGATCCACCAGACCAGGTCGTAGTCGGCCATGAAGCGGTGGACGTACTCCAGCGCCACCTGTGTCTTGCCGATCCCGCCGAGCCCGTAGAGCGTCTGCGGCTGCGGGAGGACGACGGTCATGCCGCCGCCGAGCTGGTCGCGCATCCGCTCCAGCACCAGGGAGCGGCCGGTGAAGCCGGGGTTGCGGGCGGGCGCGTTCCAGATCTTGGGCACGGTGCCGGGGAAGCGCGGGCCCGGCGCGACGGAGTCGGCGAGCTGTACGTGCCGGTCCAGGGCGCGCAGCAGCAGGGCGGTGGCGTGCGGCTCGTCCAGCCGGAAGAGGTCGACCGGGTTGAGGTCGATGTAGGGGGCGGTGAGCCGGACGTCGCCGACCCGGACGGGGACCACCTGGCGCCGGGCGCCGCCCGGGTCCTCGGACGCGGCGCGCGACCACACCTCCACGGCCCGCGCGGACTTGAGGTAGGCGGCGGAGAGCAGGACGACGGTACGGACGGGGGGATCGCCGCGGTGCAGGGAGAGGCCGGAGCCGCCGATCGTGTCGCCGGAACCGCCGTATCCGCCCGAGCCCCCGTACCCGCCGGAGCCCCCGTATCCACCGGAGCCGTACCCGCCGCCGGAGCCGCCGAGTCCGCCGGAGCCGCCGAGTGCGCCCGGCCCGCCGGCGCCCCCGTACCCTCCTGCCGCGCCCGCCGGTTCGGCGGCGACGTCGCGCGGCACGACCCGGAACCCGGCCCGGGTGAGCACCGATTCGATCCAGTCGGCCCACATCCGGTTCTCGGCGACATAGCTGAGCTGGAGGTCGGCGGGCAGGGTGGGGCGGCGGCGGGTGAAGGCGTCCTTGATCCGCAGCCGGGACTCCTCACCGACCGCGGGCATCGCGGTGATGGCGCCCTCGGTGACATAGCCGGTGAGCCGTTCGAACGCGGAGAGCAGGGAGTTACTCAGCCCCGGCGCGTCACCGAAGGTCGCGAGGGTCTCCTCGTACGCGTAGTAGGGGCGGTACGGGATCTCCACCGCGCCCCAGTAGGCGGTGAGGCTCTCCCCGGCGAGCCCGCTGGGGAAGCGGTCGAACTTCACCCGGGCCAGCGCGCGGCCGGCGTCGGCCTTCTCCTTCTCGCCCTCGTCGATCCGCATCGGTACGGGGAAGATCCTGATGCCCCGGCCGCCGTAACGTTCGTCGATCTGGCGGGCCACCGCGGCGGCGCCGTCGATGGACTGGTCGCTGAGGGTGAAGCAGTCGACGAGGACATCGGGCAGATGGACCGTGCAGATGTCGGCGATGTCGCTGAGCCCGGTCCTGCTGTCGATGAGGACGTAGTCGTAGTGGGCCTTCATGTCGTCGCGCAGCGCGTCGAAGAAGTGCCCGCCGCCGAGCCGGTCGTAGAAGTTGTCCCAGTCGAAGGTGGAGACGGTCGCGGAGTACTCGCGGTTCTGCCTGCCCGCGGAGACGAAGTCGAGGGTGCCGCCCTCGGGGAAGTCCCAGCCCAGATGGACCGGGGTGAGGGAGACTGCGTGCGGCTGGATGCGCGCGTAGTCGCGGTGCCAGTCGTCGGAGCGGTCCGCGGGGCTGGTCGCGGCCCACGCGTACTCGGTGATCAGGTCGATGACACCGGTGGTGGCAGCGAGGGTGGCGGGGTCGAGGAAGGGGTGGAAGAACCGGTGCAGCCCGGGGGCCTCCAGGTCCCAGTCGACGGCCAGCACCCGCTGCCCGTTGGCGGCGAGGATCCAGGCCGTGTTGGCCAGGGCCATCGTGCGGCCCGTACCCCCCTTGTACGAGTAGAAGGTGACGATGCGTCCGTCACGACGTGCTGTCATCCGTGTCCTCCGCATCGGGCGCCAGGTCGTGCGTCTGGGGAACATAGTGCGTCGTGGCGTACTCGGCGGCCATGGGGCCTCTCAGGCGGGGGCGTTCCATATGGCTGCCGCCGGCCGGCGGGTAGACCGTAGCGTGTCTCAGATACTGCTGGGCAGCGGCCTCGACGACCTGCGGCAGGAGCTGGCCGAACGCTTCCATGCTGGGGACGCCCCGGGCCGCGGCCCGTGAGGCGGTGCGGCCCTGTCCCGTCTTCCTCGGCATGGTCCGCTCCAGCCGCTCGCTGAGTTCGGCCTCGGCCTCCCGGCTCTGCTGGTCCGTACGGTTCCACGGCACGACGACGCTCACCCAGGGCCGGTGCTCGGCGTCGAACGCGGCCAGGCGCTTGCGCTGTTCCTCGTCGTGCAGGGCCCACCGGTCGACCAGCAGGATCTCCGGTCTGCCGGGCTCCTGCTTGCCCTCGTGCGGTACGGACACCTCGTCGAACGAGACGATGTCCGCCTGGTAGTTGAGCGAGCGCACCAGGTCCCTGGCGACGTAGGCCAGCGGCCGGGCGGAGTCGGGGTGGTACGGGTTCCAGTCCTGCGCCATGGAGCCGTAGTAGTGCGGGGTACGGCCCTCGGGCAGGTCGTGGCGGGTGGGCGCGGCCACGGTGACCTGCATGGGGCGCGGTCCGCCGTTCGTACCGAAGGCGCTGGGCGCGTTGCGGTAGTCGACGGGGCGCCCGGGGGCTATCGCGGCGGTGTCGGCGACGCTGACGATGCGTTTGGCGAGTTCGTAGACGGCCCGCTCGTACTCCCGCTCGAAGATGCGGAGTTTGACCAGGCCGTAGAGCCCGTCGGTGACGTAGCGGTCGCCGAAGTCCCGGTGGTTGAACTGCAACCGCTCGGCCGGTCCCGGCAGTTGCTGGGGCGGCACCGGCACCCAGAGGGCCGGCACGATCGCGTCCGCCGTGGTGTTGTTCTTGGCCTGTTCGTAGATGACGCGCTGGGCGAAGGCGAACCACTCCTTGCCGCACATCTCGCTGGCGAAGTAGCGCGGCGAGAAGAGCGGTACGAACACCCGGCAGGTGGCGAGGACTTCGGCGAGCCGTTCCGACCAGCCCTCGCCGGAGCGCATGTCCCGGTCGATGAAGCCGGCCCGGGCCCCGGCCGGGAGATCCGTCATGGCCATCACATGGCCGCACAGATCCCGGAAGAGCTTCTCCACCCACATGTCCGGATCGGGTCCGCCGGGTCCGTTCCGCGGTGTGTGCGCATAGCTCAGGAAGAAATACGGCCGATGGTCAGCCGCTCTCCGCTGCGATGACGCGTGCACACGACCCCCGTCCTGTGAGCACCCGCTTACCGTGGTCCCCGAGGCAGCGAGCAAAATCAATCATTACGGAGCCGAGCGGCCTTCTTCCCGTCACCCCCGGCCAATCAACGTCTCTTTTCGGCCATCCACCGCTCGGCATGGGCGACCGCGTCCGCGACCGTGAACAGTCTTGTGACCGTTCCTCCCAGTTGTCCCTTCCGCTCCGTCCCCCAGGGGAAATCCGCTCCGATCGCCTCGAAATCGCTGTCGTCGAGGCTGACATCCTCATATTCCACCCAACGCGGCGTCCCGTCCGCCGCTTTCACCACACAACGATAAGAACGCTGGGTGCCGCCGCGGAGATATTCGGCGAGATGGAAAGAAGTACAGGCGGCGAAACCCACATTGATCATGAGTACCCGCGCGTCCGCCGCCGCCAGCGCGCCGAGCGGCGAGTCCGGTCCCAGATGGCTGTCGAGCGGATGCCGGGCCATCAGTTCGGCGGCCCGCGCCCCGACCGCCGCGAAGGACGACTGCGGATGCGCGCTGCGTACGGCTCCCTCGGCGGTCCGTACGGACTCGGCGAGCCGGCCCATCGACAGGCACGGGGTGCGCGCCGGGTCGAAGGCGGGCATCCGGGACCGGAAGACCGCGGCCTCACGCCGGGTCATCCCCCTGACCCGGGCGAAATGGGCGGCGGAGGTGTCGGAGTTCTCCTCCGTGAAGGCCGGGACGACCAGCGTGCCGTCCGGGCCCAGCGCCCTCAGCAGCGCGTCGCGCAGGGTGTCGGCGGCCAGCCCGGTGGTGCGCAGGGAGGCGTGCACGAGCAGCGGAGTGCCGGGAGTGACCCCGAGCGCCGTCAGTTCGCGCGCCAGCGCGCCGGTCGGGTCCTCGCCGTCGTACACATCAGACATGGGCTGCCTCTTCTCTGAGCGCGGTCAGCAGGCTCTTGCCGCCGACGGTGAGTTCGGCCGCGTCCGCCATGGTGTCCAGGGCCCGCAGTGCCTGGTCGCGGTGGACGGGCTCGTGGGGCTCGTACGCGGCGAGCGCGATCCGTTCGTCCGCGCCGGCCAGCAGCGCCGACAGCGGGACCGGGCCTTCCGTCCAGGGCGCCGGGCGCCCCCACTCGCCGTCCAGCGCGTACAGGTCGGCGATCTCGGTGCGCGCGCGCAGCCGGGCCCGGCGGAAGCCGCGCAGCAGCGCCCGCGCCAGCGCGTCGGCGTCGCCCTGGAGGGGCACGCCCAGCGCGCCGTAGCCGTGCCGGCCGACGCGCGGCCCGGTGACCGTCAGCGGCGTCAGGGTGGTCAGCGCGCCGGCGGCCTCGGCGGCCTGCGCGGGCACCCGCTCCCTGAGCAGCCCCCAGGCCGCCGCCAGCCGGCCGCTCCAGCCGGCGGCCGTCGCCGCGTCGAGCCCGGGGTGGACGGGCGCGCCGAAGCAGTCGCGGTACGGGTCGAGGTCGTCCAGCGCGAAGTCCGGGGCGCCGTCGCGGCCCAGCCGGCGCACCGGCCGCCAGGACTCGGTGGCCTCGTCGGTCCTGACGATCCGGTGCTCCGCGCCCGCCGTCCGCACCACGAAGCCCTTCTCGGCGACGCGCACCTCGGCCTGCCCGTGCTCGCCGGGCCCGCCGAGGCGCAGTGCGCCCAGCGTCGGCAGGGACAGCGCGCCGTCCCGGTAGCCGACCCGTACGGGGGTGTCCACGGAGCCCCGGATCACCGCTGCCGCCAGCAGGGGCGTGACCGCGCGCGCGGCGCCGGCGGGGGCGCCGGGCCGCTCCGCGCGGACGGCGGCGACGGAGTCGATGAGCAGGGTGCGGGTGTACGGGTGGGCGAGGAGGTCGTCGAGGCCGTCGGAGCACGCCTCGACGGCGCCTGCCAGCTCCCAGGCCTCCTGCCATGCCTCGCCGCCCCTGCCGTCGAGCGCGGCGTGCAGTTCGGCGAGGAGCGAGCGGGTCAGCTCCTGCTGGGCGTAGAGCAGTTCACCGGGGTCGGCGAGGGCGGGCGGGACGGTGGCCGCCGCCGTACGGGCCTCGATGCCGCGGATCAGCGCCGCGAGATCGGCGCAGTAGACGGAGGGGTTGTCGAAACTCCCGTCACCCGCGTCCCCCTCGCCGGCGGACCGGTAGCGGTGGGTGTAGAGCCCGCCGCCGCAGGAGCGGACGACCGGGCAGCGCCGGCAGGTCTCGCTCACCCCGGCGAGCCCGAGCTGTCTGCTCCGTACCCCCGGATGGGCGGCGACCTCGTCGAAGGTGTGCGCGAACACGTCGAACCCGGTGGCCGCGGCGCCCTCGTAGGCGCTCTTCAGCGAGTCGACCTGCTCCAGGGTGCCGTCGGTCTCCACGACGACCAGATCGGTGGGGGCGAGCCCGAGCGACTCGGTGAGGCTCGGGCCGCCGGCGAGGGTGGAGAGGACCGACTCGAAGAGGCGTACGGGCATCGGCCGGCCCCCGGCGTCCCAGCGGTCGAAGACGGCCAGCAGCCAGTCGGCGTACGCGGTCGGCGACCCGTCGGGGCGCGGCGGCGGATCGTCCCAGGTGGCGTGCGGCAGCAGGAAGTCGATACGGGGCGGGTCGAGCGCGGCGAGCGCGTCGTACACGGCGAGCGGGTCGTTGGCCGCGTCGACGGTGCACAGGAGCCCGAGGTCGAGCGGCCGGTAGCGGTCCTCGTGCAGGAGTGCGACGGCCTTCAGGACCCGGGAGTGGCTGCTGCGGCCGTCGGCGTAGCGACGGTGCCGGTCGTTGGCCGCGCGGTCGCCGTCGAGGGAGATACCCACCTTGACGCCGAACTCGGCGAAGAGGTCGAGATAGCGGGGGCTGAGCTGGAGCCCGTTGGTGTGGATCCGCAGATCGAGTTCCGCGACGGGGGCGAGGGCCGCGGTCAGCTCCTCGCAGACGCGGCGCAGCCGGGCGGGCCCGGCGAGCAGGGGCTCCCCTCCGTGCAGGATCACTGACACGGAGGGCAGGGCGTGCGCCTCGGCATGTTCGGCCAGTCGGAGCGCTGTCCGGTGAATGGCTTCGTCGGAAATCGTCCGGGGGCGGGTGCGCCAGCTCTGATCCGCGTGCTCGTAGATGTAGCAGTGGTCGCACGCGAGATCACATCTGCTGTGGACTTTCAGGACGATCTCGCGAAAAGGGACCAGGGGTCCTGTCATCGCCCCATTCTAGAGGGCGGAGTTGAAGCTCGAAACGCGCGCGACACGGCCTGCGGGCATGGGGAGTACGCGGCCGAGCTTCTTGGCGACACCCGCGTCGCGTACGTCGATCTCCGCGAGGGGGACCCGGTTCTTCTTCGCAGTGGCGAAGGTGACAGAGGTCTGATAGGTCACGACGGCCGTCCTTGATTACGTTGTCCGAACAGGAGACACGGCACCGTTGCAGTGTCAGCGGCTCGACTTTACTCTCATGAACTCCCGCGGCAACTCGACGCGGGGGGACGAGACGAAAGCGTTGCCAGGAATTCACGGCACCACGCGGAATAGATCATTCCGCTAATCGAGTGACAACAAAACAGCAGACGGGGGCGCGCATGGCCGACTCACGCGGACCACTGCACAGCATGGTCTTCCGAAACGCTGATCTGCCCGTTCTCTTCCATCACGCGGACGCGATCGCCATCGCCAGGCAGCGGCAGGCGGTGACCGCCACCCGGCGCACCCTGCTGCTCCTGGTGGTGGGCTCGCTGTTCGCGGCACTGCCCTGGGGGTGGCGGATCGGGGACTCGTTCCAACTCACCGGCGCACTCGCGGCGTTGGCGTACGCCGGAGTGCTTCTGGTCATGCTCCGTTCGGCGGGCGGGCAAGCAAAGTCGCATTGGCAACTCAACCGCTCGGCGGCGGAGTTCATCAAGTCGCTCTCCTGGCGCTACGCCGTGCACGGCGCGCCCTTCGACACGGCCGCCACCGACGCCGGGAGCCTGTTCACCACCCGACTGGAGGCGGGTCTGGGCGAGTTGAGAAAGGTCGGCTGGGAGGATCCCAGGGACACCGGGGAGATCGGGCAGCGCGCGGCCGGGGAGCTGATCACGCCGGCCATGCGGATGCTGCGCGAGAAACCGTTCAACGCCCGCCGGGAGACCTACGTCCGGGACCGGCTGATCGAGCAGCGCAACTGGTACCGGCGCAGGATGACCATCTCCCGCCGCGCCACCGTGCTCTGGTCGGCCACCATCACCGCGCTGACCCTGCTGGCGCTCTTCCTGGCCCTGCTGCGGACGTTCTCGCTGACCGGATCCTCCGCCGTGCTGGGGCTGTTGTCGGCGTCCGCCGCGGCCTGCCTGGCGTGGAGCGAGATCCGCCGCCATCAACCCCTCATCTCGGCGCACTCGTTGGTCGAGGAGGACCTGGCGGCGATGCACACCGCGATGGAGACGATGGTCACCGAGGAGCAGTGGGCGAACGCGGTGTACGAGACCGAGCGCATCGTCTCGCCGCAGCACACGGACTGGCTGGTACGGCACCGGAGTTGAGCCCCGGTCCCGCGCGCCTGTGGCCCGGGGAGAGGCCGGACGGCCTCAGGCGCGCTCCACGCCGTCGCACCAGATCACCGTGACCGGCTTGCCGCGCTCCCGCGCGTAGCGCACGATGTCGCCCGTACCGCCGAGTCCGCGGGCCGGGCGGCCGTCCCAGACCGCGAGCAGCCGGTCGCAGTGGTCGGCGATATAGGTGCCCGCCGCGTAGTACGCCTCGTCGGTGGAGTGCGGGAACGCCATCCGGACCTCCAGCGTGGCCCGGTCCTTGAGCCGCCGGTAGCCGTCGAGTTCCGTCGGGTCGTCGAAGTCGTCCTCGTAGTCCCCGCTGGGGATGACGGCGGTCAGCCGTGCGCCCCGGTCCAGGGCGAGCACGGCGAAGAGCTGGTCCGCGCCCGCCGCCAGGCTGGAGAGCGCCTCCACCGACTCCGTCTGGGTACGGAGCACGGCCGCGATGGCGGCCCTGATGTGTCCGTACGCCTCGGCCGGGATGTTCCGGTGGCCGGTCACTCCGATGCGTTTCACAGTCCGCGCTCCCCCGGTCCCTCTGCGCCGTCGCCCCGACCGACATCCTTCCAGAAACACGGAGGCGAGCCCCCGTCCACGGATCGGACGGAGGCTCGCCCCTGCTGCTTTCCGGTGCTTTCCGGCCGTGTTCCCGGCCCGGATCGGACGAGCCGGGAACGGGCGGGCCCGGGATCAGACGAGACTGACCCCGTACGCGCTCAGGGCCGCGTTCACCGGCTGGAAGTACGTCGTGCCGCCCGAGGTGCAGTTGCCGCTGCCGCCCGAGGTCAGCCCGATGGCGAGCGAACCGGAGTAGAGCGGGCCGCCGCTGTCGCCGGGCTCGGCGCAGACGTTGGTGCGGATGAGACCGCTGACGATGTCACCGCTCCCGTAGTTCACCGTGTAGTTGAGGCCGGTCACCGAACCGCTGTGGATGCCGGTGGTGGAGCCCCGACGGGTGACGGACAGCCCGACGGTGGCGTTGGCCGACCCCGTGATGGTGACGCTGCCGACGGTCCCCGGGTGGGCCAGCGCGGTGTTCGAGTACCGCACGATGCCGTAGTCGTTGCCGGGGAAGCTGGTGCCGGCCGACGGGCCGATGCTCGTGGTGCGCGCGGAGGTGGTGTACCAGGCCGGCAGGCCCTCGGTGCAGTGCCCCGCGGTCAGGAAGTAGTACGTGGTGCCGCTGCGGACGTTGAACCCGGCCGAGCAGCGCCAGCTGGTGGCGTACACGGCGTCGCCGCCCGAGATCAGCTTGGAGATCGTGCCCGAGGTGCGCTCGACGCGGACCGCGCCCGCGTTGGCGCCCGCGGCCTGCTTGATGCTGTCGATCTCGGCCTGGGTGACGGTCGAGTCGGCTTGCAGGACAACGGAGTTGGTCGCCTTGTCGACGGCCCAGGCCGTGCCCGCGACATCGGCTTCCAGGACGGCGTCGCCGACCGCGCCGAGCTGGCTCGCGCTGAAGGTGGTGACCGGGGCGGCGCTCGCGGTGGGTATCGCGAGCGCCGCCGCGGCGGCGAGTCCGGTGGTGACGGCGAGCAGACGTACGCGTCTTGCCACACCGCTGAGGGGGGTAGTGCGCTTGATCCTCACTGGTCGTTCCTCCCGAAGGGAATCGGGGGCCCGTTGTGGGGTTCCGGGGCCCGTGAGGCGCGGTCGGCGGCGCGATGGCCCGGGGGTCACCCGGACTCACCGCGCGTCGACCGGCGCTGCACGGGAGTATTGGCGGCCTCAACTCCCTCCGCAAGAGGGCCTCTTGACACGCGTCGCCTTCCTCAGGCGGTACGGACGGAGCGCTCGCCCGCCGCCACGGCGAACGGCAGGGTGTTGCCCGGCGGCGGGAACGGGCAGATGAAGTGGTCCGCGAAGGCGCACGGCGGCAGCAGCGCCCGGTTGAAGTCGACCGTCACGGAACCGTCGGCGGCCGGGGCCGCGGGCCGCAGAAAACGGAACCGGAAACTGCCGTGCCCGCCGGTGGTGTCCGCGAAGACCGCCCACAGCGAGCCGTCGGCCTCGACCGCCACCTGGAGGGTGTGCTCCGTGCCGTCGGCCGTGAAGACGATCTCGCCGCCGAGGCCGAGTCCGCGCTCCCGGCCGTCCGCGTTCTCCACCCGTACGGTCCGGGCCTCGGCGTACGGGCGGAAGCGGCCGGGCAGCGTCCAGCCCGCGTCGTACTCCGTCGCCTCGATCGCCCGGAACGCGCGCCGCGCGGCCGACTCGGGGTCGAAGTCCCTTACGGCCCAGAGCCCTTCGCGGCGCAGGACGACCAGCCGGCGGTCGCCCGCGGCGAGCCGCGAGTCCCCCGGCGCGCCGGCGTCGGCGCCCAGTGCGATCTCACCGGTGAGCGGCCGGCCGCCGTCGGTGAGTCCGTCCCCGGCCGCCGCCGTCAGCACCACCTCGTCACCGGCGTCGCGCCAGGTGCCGGGGATCCCGGGCAGGCGGCCCTCCGGGTGGTCGGCCAGCCAGTGGGTGCCGGTGAGCGCGAGCGGCCCGTACGGCGCGGAGACGGCGGCGGTGCGCTGTGCGTGCCACTCCTTCCACTCCGGGGCGGCGGTGGCGGATGGTTCGGTGGTCATGCGGGTCAGCCTTTCGGTACGGGGTGCGGAAGCCCCAGGTGTGAGCGCAGGGTGGTGCCCTCGTATTCCGTGCGGAACACACCGCGCTCCTGGAGGAGGGGTACGACCCGGTCGACGACGTCGTCGAGGCCGCCCGGGGTGAGATGGGGGACGAGGATGAAGCCGTCGGCCGCGTCGCTCCGGACGAAGGTGTCGAACGCCTCGGCGACGGTCTCCGGGGAGCCCACGAAGGACTGCCGGGTGGTCGTCTCGATGACGGTCTGACGCAGCGACAGGCCCTTGGCCTCGGCGAGCGCCCGCCACCGCTCGGCCTCGGCGAGCGGGTCGGCGTGCCTGACCCGGCCCCGGGCGAGGCGTGCCTCCGGGTCGGGGTCGACGGCGGGCAGCGGTCCGTCGGGATCGTACGAGGAGAGGTCCCGGCCCCAGATCTCCTCGGCGGCCAGCAGCGCGGTCCGCCCGGAGACCTGCCGGCCGCGGATCTCGGCGGCCCGTTCCTGTGCCTCTGCGTCGGTGTCGCCGACGACGACGGTGACCCCCGGCATGATCTTGAGGTCGGCCGGTTTCCTGCCGTACGCGGCGAGCCTGCGCTTGGTGTCGGCGTAGAAGGCGCGGCCCGCCTCCAGGGTGCCGTGCCGGGTGAAGATCACATCGGCGGCGGACGCGGCGAACTCCCGGCCCTCGTCGGAGTCGCCGGCCTGGATGACCACGGGGTGGCCCTGCGGGGAGCGCGCCACGGTGAACTCGCCCTCGATCCGGAACTGCGGCCCGGAGTGGGCGAACGGCCGGGGGCCGCCGTACGGCGCGTCAGGCCGGTCCGGTGCGGGCGGGGTCCAGGAGTCCCACAGCTCGCGGGCGGTGGCGACGAACTCGGCGGCGCGGGTGTAGCGGTCGGCGCGGTCGAGATAGCCGCCGCGCCGGAAGTTCTCGCCGGTGAAGGCGTCGGAGGAGGTCACCGCGTTCCAGCCGGCCCGGCCGCCGCTGAGGTGGTCGAGGGTGGCGAGCCTGCGGGCCAGTTCGTACGGCTCGTTGAAGGTGGTGTTGACGGTGGCGGCCAGCCCGATCCGGTCGGTGACTGCGGCCAGGGCGTTCAGCAGGGTGAGTGACTCGGGCCGGCCGACGACGTCCAGATCGTGGATGAGGCCCTTCTGCTCGCGCAGCCGGAGCCCCTCGGCGAGGAAGAAGAAGTCGAACCTGCCGCGCTCGGCGGTACGGGCGAGCGCCTCGAAGGAGGCGAAGTCGATCTGGGACCGGGAGCGGGGATCGGTCCAGACGGTGGTGCTGTTGACCCCGGGGAAGTGCGCGGCGAGATGGATCTGCTTGCGCCCGGTGGCCGGAGCCGCGGTGCGGTCCGTGCTCATGAGGTCCCCCCGGCGGACGCGTACTGGTTGGCGGGACGGGCGAGGCCCAGGTGCTCCCGGAGCGTGCCGCCCGGGTGGAAGGTGCGGAAGAGGCTGCGGTGCTGGAGCAGCGCGACGGTGCCGTTGACGAGGCGTTCGAGATCGCGGCGCGGCTCGGCCGGGGTGAGGTGGAAGCCGTCCACGGCACCGGACGTGTGCCAGCCGGCGATCAGCTCGGCGAGATCGACGGGGCCACCCCGGTAGTGCGGTCCGCCGGCGCCGGCCGTGGTGTGCGGGGCGCCGACCAGGCCGTTCTCCAGGGGGTGTTCGCCGTCGCCGAGGTCGATGGTGAACGCGGCGAGGACGAGCGGGGTGCCGGGGGCGCGGCCGTGGGCGGCGGCGTGCGCGCGCAGCCGGGCGGTGAGCGCGGCGGCCTCCTCGGGGCGGCGGGCCCTGATCAGTACGGCGTCGGCATGGCGGGCGGCGGTCCGGGCGCGCGGACCGTCCGCGTCGCCTCCGATGTCCACGACGGTCACGGGGTGGCCCTGCGGGGGCCTGGGCACGATGGCCGGGCCCCGGACGGAGAAGCCGGTGCCCTGGAAGTCGACATAGTGCAGCTTGTCGCGGTCGATGAAGCGCCCTGTCGACGCGTCGCGGATCTCGGCGTCGTCCTCCCAGCTGTCCCAGAGCCTGGCCGCGACGTCGGCGACCTCCCCGGCCTCGCGCCAGAGTTCCCCGGCGGGCGCGGGCGGCCGGCGGCCGAAGAGCCGCGCCTCGGCGGCCGTGGCCGACACCTCGACCCACCATCCGGCCCGTCCCCGGCTCACCCAGTCCAGCGTGGCCACCGCCGACGACACATGGAACGGCTCGGTGTGCGTGGTCGTCACCACCGGTACCAGACCGATCCGTTCGGTCGCCGGCGCGACCCGGGCCAGCACGGCGAGCGCGTCGGGCCCCGGCCGCGCGAACGAGTCCCGCAGGGTGACGAAGTCGAGGGCGCCGCGCTCGGCGAGCCGGGCGAGTTCGACGTAGGGCGCGGCGTCGAACGCAGGGGGCCCGCCGATCTCGGCGGCGAGATGCAGTGGTCGGATGGCGGACATGGCGGCTTCTACCTTTCGACGGAGGAGACGGCGGACGAGGACGCCCCGAGCAGCGGCGACGCGGGTTCAGGCACGGGCTCCGGCACGGGCTCCGGCGGCGCGGGAGGCGCGGGAGACGCGGGGCGGGGCCCGGCCAGCAGGGTCAGGGCGGCGCGCGCGGTGGCGTCGTTCTGGCGGAACGCCGGGCCGCCGGTGCGCGGCCGGGTGAAGGCGCCGCTCGACCGGGCGGTGGTGTACGGGCCGAGCGCGAAGCGGCGCGGATGCGGGGTGCCGTCGCGCTCCAGGAGCCGGCCGTCGTCGGGGTCGACCCGGACCAGACCGGCCGACGAGGTCACCGCGGCGCCCTCCTCGTACAGCGCGCGCAGCAGCGGGGAGCGGGTGCGGGCCGGTGACGGGTCGGGCAGCCGCGCCTCGACGAGGGCGCGGGCCTCGACGTACTCCCCCGGTACGGCGGGGCTCGTGGCGCGGAAGACACCGCGCTCCTCGTCGGCCTCGATCGCCGTGTCGGGGCCGAGGAAGCGGACGCCCCCGGCGCGCGAGAGCGCGAGGAGCTGCCGCAGCCGGGGGCCCGGCGGGCCGGAGGCGAGGTAGCTGAAGAAGCCGTGCCAGCGGCCGTCGGGGTCGCCCGCGTCGCCGAGGCGGATCAGCTGGCCGTAGACCGACAGCAGCGCGTAGAAGACGGCGAGGTCCGCACTGTGGGACGGATCGTGCCGACGGCCGAGATCCGCCGCGATGTAGTCGCGCAGGCCGTCCTGGAGCGCGTCGTACGAGGCGAAGCGGCGCCCGCGCAGCGGCCTGTCCAGCGCGGCGAGGTCGAGCCGGTCGGCCGGGTCGGGGACGGCCCCGGCGACCAGCGCGGCGAGCTCGCCGCCGCCGGGGGCCGCGTCGGCGTAGGCCTTCTCGAAGGCGGCCCAGTCGCCGCGGGTCCGCTCGGGGTGCGCGTGGAAGAGCCGGTGGTAGTGGGCGAAGCCGAGCTCCTTGTCGATCAGCGGCCGGACATCGCGCCGGTGGTCGACCGGCTCGTCCCCGCTCAGCAGGGCGTCGACCTGCGCGGGCCCGAGGAACCGGGGCAGCGGCGGCCGTTCGCCGGTCAGTGCGTACCCGATCTTGGAGTGGTACGGGACGCCGCGCCGCGACCCGACGTACAGAACGGGTTCGCGCCCGGAGGGGTGGTAGACGAGCCCGCCGCCGTCCTCCTGGTCGCTGCCGGTCCAGCGCCCGCCGCGGCCCTCGGTGACGAGCACCATCAGGTCGATGAAGGCGAGTCCGAAGCCGCGTGTGAGGACCGGCGCACCGGCGGGCAGGGCGGAGAGATCGCTGTCTGCGGTGAAGTCGGGCGGCAGGTGGAGCAGCCCGTGCCGCCCCGCGAACTCCGCCAACTCCAGCTGCTGCGCGTCGGGTTCACCGTCGAGATGGCCGAGGGTCAGCACCACGAGATCGGCGGTCAGCGGTTCGGCGCGGTCCGCCAGCCAGACGCGCTGCCGGCCGCCGCGCGGCCCGCTGACGCGCAGGGCGCTGGTCGGGTGGAGATGCACGGTGATACCGGGCGGCAGCGCGGCCACGGTCTGTTCGTAGACCCAGCCGAGATAGGCGCTCTGGAGCCGGCGGGTGGGGAAGGACTGTCCGGTGAGGGCGGCCCGCTCCGCGTCGAGCCCGCCGTCGTTGTCGCCACCGCCGCCGGTCGCCTCCGGTCCGGCCGCCTCCGCCCACTCGTGCAGCGCGGGCCCCTCCCGTACGGGTCCGGCCAGGGCCACCGAGTCGTCGGTGTACATGGTGACGTCCTCGGCCATGGAGTTCATCCACAGCAGCGGCGACTGGTCACGGCGCCAGATCCGGCCGCCGCCGGGTGGATACGGGTCGACGAGGTGGATGTCGAGCCGCCGCCCGGCGTACAGCGACCCCGCGTTGGCGGCGATCCGCTCCAGGAATCCCGTACCGCGCGGCCCGGCCCCGACCACGACGACGGACGGGGTCACAGTGGACGGAGAGGAAAGGGAGGACGGAGAGGGCAGGGACGGCGAGGGCGACAGGGGCATACGAAGGCTCCGTGGATACAGAGATCGAACACGGGAGTGCCTTCACGGAAAAACGGCCGGACCCAGCCCCTCAGCACGGTCCACCGCCCTGCCGAGGCTACGGCTCGCCCACGGCCTGTTGTCAAGAGTGTCCATATGCCGGGCGGACCGTCTCACACACGGTTGACGCATAAACGGATGCCTGTTCCACTTACCTCATGCATCTGCAGCAGTGGCTGGTCACCCGCTCCCACATCGACTTCGGTCGTGTGTGGTCCTCGTCCTGTTGAGCTGACGCCCTGCACGGCCTCCCCGGAGTTTTCCCGGCGCTCGCGCGCCGTTTTCCGCGTGCCTTCACACGCAGCACTCCCCTCGCTCGCTCCCCTCACGATCCACAGTCGCAGCAGTTACAGCTGTCGCAGCAATCGCAGTTGCCGCAACCGTCACAGCAGTCGCAACACCCATCGCACCCGTCGCCCTGGTGACAGACCCCTTCCCGTTTCTTCCTCGACCACGGCCCCTCGTACTCGCTCGCGCAGCACAGCTGACACGTACAGCAGAGCCCGACGAAGGCGGCGCACCCGGCGAGGAAGCCCCGCGGTACGGGCGGCTTCTCCGGCGGCCCCTCCGGCAGCCCGGGATGCGCGCACGCCACCGTGCCGAAGGCCCTGTCGACCGAGGTGCGCAGTTCGTGCGCCAGCAGTACGTGGGCCAGCCTGCCGTCGGTGAACTCGGCGTCCCGCAGCGCGAGCCGGATCCCGTGCACCGCGTCGTCGGCGAGCCGGCGTGCCTCGGCGCGTCCGGCGCCGGTCGCGGTGAGCGGGTTCCAGGCCCCCGAGGCGTCGTCGGCGGCCTGGTCCTCCACCGCGTCCAGCAGATGCGCGAGCCGGCCGAAGAGCCGGCCCGCCTCGGCCAGCGGCGCGCGGTTCTCCGGCCGGCCCGCCAGGACCGCGGTATGCGCGAACGCGGCGGCCGTGGCCGTCTCGGTCGGTTCCGTGACGGTGAGCAGCGAGGTGCCGGGCCCGGCGAGTCCCTCGATCGCCGGCTGCCGGTCGACCGCGTCGACCAGGACCGCCGTGTCGAAGCCCAGTTCCGTGCCCGTACGCGCGCCGGCCCGGTCCCAGCCGGTGGCGACCCGGCGCGCGGCGGCGGCCAGCGGCCGGCGCTTCAACAGCCCGTCGCGGTCGGCGACGTGGTCCCGTACCTTCGCCGAGGCCAGCACCAGCGAGACGGTGGCCGCGAGCCGGGCGCCCTCACCCCGCGCGACGGGCGCGGTGCGCATGCCGCGCAGCGGGCAGGGTCCCGCCGTACGCCGTTGCGCGGGGACGCGTTCGGTCTGAGCCTCCGTCAGAACCGAGACGATCAGGCCGTCATAATTGGTAACAATCCGGGCGAACTGCCCGTGATCGGCCCGAAGTGCCAGGCAGAGCCCGCAGAGATGAGCCATCCACTCGGTTTTCAGCCCTTCGGTGAGCCGGTGGCTGCATGGTCTGACAATTCCGAACACAACGGTCCCCCTGGAGTCGTTCGACGGTGAGCCCGGCATTGTATTCAGCCATCGGGGCCGACCGCCCGTTCACTCGTACGACCCCATCATCACCCATCTGGACGGAACATATTATTTTGGGCCGATAGGGAGGGGTTTCAGGGCCCGTACCCTGTAGGAACCTTGACGAACCGCCACATCTTCTGCACCAGTCACGTCACGAATCCCCTGCGCGCCGACTATCCCCTTGGCGCGCGATCCGCATGATGGACGACCATAGGGACAGGGAACGTCATGTGACCGCGGTGAAAGGAGGCGTCCATGGGATCGGTGCGCAAGGCGAGTGCCTGGCTGGGCCTCGTCGAGGACAACGACGAGCGTTACTACGACGACGAGTACGCCGATGGTGCGGAGAGTGCGGACAGCTGGAAGAGCGAGCCGCGCATGCGGGTCGCCCCGGAGGCCGCTCCGGAACGGCAGGCGCGCAGAATCGCCACGGTCTCCCCGGAGAGCTTCCGGGACGCCCGGGCCATCGGCGAACTTTTCCGGGCCGGCACCCCGGTCATCATGAACCTCACCCTCATGGAGCCCGCGGACGCCAAGCGCGTGGTGGACTTCGCCGCCGGGCTGATCTTCGGGCTGCGCGGCTCGATCGAGCGCGTGGCCACCCGGGTCTTCCTGCTCACCCCCGCCGACACCCAGATCGTCAACGGCGAGGCGACCGGGCCGCAGGACGGCTTCTTCAACCAGAGCTGAGCAGGGTGCTCACCGGTACCCGCCGCCCGGACCCGTGCCCCTCCCGGCACCGGTGAGCCGACAGGCTCCTACCGGAAGGCGTCGAGGCCGGTGAGCGCCTTGCCCAGGACGAGTTGGTGCATCTCGACGGTGCCCTCGTACGTGAGCACCGACTCCAGGTTCGTCGCATGGCGCATGACGGGGTATTCGAGCGAGATCCCGTTGGCGCCGAGGACGGTCCGCGCGGTCCGGCAGATCTCGATCGCCTCCCGCACATTGTTGAGCTTGCCGAAACTGACCTGTTCGGGACCGAGCCGCCCCGCGTCCATCCGCCGCCCCAGATGGTGGGCGAGCAGCAGCCCCTTGTGCAGTTCGAGCGCCATGTCCGCGAGCTTGGCCTGGGTGAGCTGGAAGCCCCCGATCGGCCGGCCGAACTGCTCCCGCGTCCCCGCGTACCGGAGCGCCGACTCGAAACAGGTGCGCGCCGCGCCCATCGCTCCCCAGACGATTCCGTACCGCGCGTGGTTCAGACAGCCGAGCGGTCCGCCCAGTCCGGTCGCCGCCGGAAGCACGGCGTCGGCGGGCAGCCGTACCTCGTCGAGGACCAGTTCACTGGTGACCGAGGCGCGCAACGACCACTTATGGGTGATTTCGGGAGCCGAGAAGCCGGGAGCGCCCGCCGGTACGAGAAATCCCCGGATCCCGTCGTCCGTCCGCGCCCAGACGACGGCGACGCCCGCCACCGAGCCATTGGTGATCCACATCTTGCGGCCGGTGAGCACCCAGTCGGAACCGTCGCGCTTGGCGTACGTCCGCATGCCGGCCGGGTCCGAACCGTGGTCCGGCTCGGTCAGTCCGAAGCAGCCGATGATCTCGCCCGCCGCCATCCCGGGCAGCCACCGCTCCTTCTGCTCGTCCGAGCCGAACCGGTGGATCGCGTACATGGCGAGCGAGCCCTGTACGGAGACGAGCGAGCGGATTCCGGAGTCGGCGGCCTCCAGCTCCAGACAGGCCAGCCCGTACTGAACGGCGGTGGCGCCCGCGCAGCCGTACCCCGTCAGGGACATGCCGAGCGCGCCGAGCGAGCCGAGTTCACGCGCCAGCTCGCGGATGCCGGGCAGTTCGCCGCGCTCGTACCAGTCGGCGATGTCCGGCAGCACCCGGTCGGCGGCCCAGGCCCGTACGGTGTCGCGGATCGCCAGGTCCTCGGGGGCGAGCAGCTCGTCCAGGCCGAGCGGATCCCCCGGATCGAACGGGGGCCGGCGCGCGGTGGACGGAGCGGACGGGACGGACGAAGCGGACACGGCCAGACCTCCGGCGGCTCGCACGGCTGTGGACGGTGAACGTTTCCACGACCGGGACGCGGCACCGGAACCCGATCCGGAACCCGCACCGCCGGTCACGGACGGCTGACGCGACGTTACGGGTCAGCCCGCCGCCCGTCCAGACCCGGCCGGCTCGGCGGGTCCCCGGCCCAGCACCGGAACCGCGCCCTCCGGGGCGCCGCGCGGCCGGGTGGAGCGCCGCTCGGGCGCGGGGCGCGGACGTACCGGAACCGCCCGCGGCTCGCGCGGACGTACGGTCACGGTCTCCAGGGCGGGCACCGCCTCCGCCGTCGCGTGTTCGTCCGCCGCCCCGCACTCCATGGCCCTCGGCAGCCGCAGCGCGGCCAGCGCGCCGAGCAGCAGCAGCCCCGCGCTCACCAGCAGCGTCACATGCAGTCCTTGCACGAACGAGTGACGTGCGGCGAACCGCAGTGACTCCCCCGCGGGCCCGCCGAGCCGGTCCGCCACCTGGTACGCCTCGCTCAGCGAATCGGCCGCGGCGGCCCCGGCGGCCTGCGGAACGCCCTTCGCGGAGGCCAGACCGGGCGCGTACACCGCGTTCATCACACTGCCGAGCAGCGCGATACCCAGGCCGGCGCCGAGTTGGTACGAGGTCTCGCCGATGGCCGCCGCGCCGCCCGCCCGGTCGGCGGGGGCCTCGCTGAGCATCGACTCGTACGCGCCGAACAGCGTGGTCTGGAGCCCGAAACCGAGCAGTACGAAGCCCGAGGTGAGCAGCGCGGGCCGGTCGTGCTGGCCCATCTGGACCAGCAGCAGCACGGCGACGGCGGTGAGGACGAAGCCCCAGGACACCATCCGCCGGGGGCCGAGCCTGCGCAGCGAGGCGGCGCCGGTGGCGCCCGCGGCCATGGCGGCGAAGGTGAGCGGCAGCAGCCGCAGCCCGGTCTCCAGCGGGCTGAGCCCCAGTACCAGTTGCAGGTACTGGACGGCGATCAGCTCCAGGCCGACCAGGGCCAGCATGGCAAGGACGATGCAGCCGACGGAGGTGGCGAACGCGGGCCTGGCGAACATCCGCAGGTCGATCAGCGGATACGTACGGCGCCGCTGCCTGCGGACGAAGAGGACGAGAAGGGCCGCGCCGGCGCAGAGCGGGACCAGCGTCGAGGGGCCGAGCGGGCTCTCCCCGGCGCCGAGCCGCTTCACGCCGAAGACCACCCCGAGCACCCCGGCGGCGGCCAGGAGCGCGCCCAGCACGTCCCAGGGCCCGCCGTCGGGCCCCCGGGACTCGGGCAGCGCGAACCGGCCGAGGGGCAGCAGGACCGCCAGCAGCGGAAGGTTGACCAGAAAGACCGAGCCCCACCAGAAGTGCTCGACGAGGAAGCCGCCGAGGACAGGTCCGAGCGCGGCGCCGGCCGCCGCGACCGCCGTCCAGACCCCGATGGCCATGGCCCGCTCGCGCCGGTCGGGGAAGACCGCGCGCAGTACGGAGAGGGTCGCGGGCATGATCATCGCGCCGCCGACGCCCAGCAGCGCCCGGGCCCCGATCAGCACTTCGGGGGTGGGGGCGAAGGCGGCGGCGGCCGAGGCCAACGCGAAGATCCCGTAGCCCATGAGCAGGATGCGGCGCCGCCCGATGCGGTCGCCGAGCGTGCCGAAGAGGATCAGCAGGGAGGCGCAGACCAGCGGGTAGGAGTCGACGATCCAGAGCAGTCCCACCCCGCTGGGGTGGAGATCGGCGGTGACGGCGGGGACGGCGACGTGCAGCACGGTCGCGTCGAGCGCGACCAGCAGCAGGCTGGCGCAGAGGACGGCCAGGACGACCCAGCGGTTGGCACCGTCACCGGCGGCGCGTATGCGCGCTCCGGCCGTGGCGGTCCCGGACATCTGCGTACCTCCAGGTGTGTCCCTCGCGCTCGGCGGGCCCACGGCGCATGGGGCTCGTGGGATGGCCCGGCTTCGGCGGACGAGTGAGCCGACAGCGTACGCGAGTGATCGCAAGTGTCACGTGGTGCATGTCTCACCGCTCCGGCCGGGGAGTGTGGCGTACGCCACGCCGCCCGGCCGACGGGGTGCCGGTTCCTGACCCCGGAGCGCGCGTGAGCGTCCGGGAAACTCCACGCGGCTCCACGGTGAACCATTTCCGTTCTTCACAAAGACAGTTCCCGAAACCGCGCCCCGCCGAATAGAGACCAAGGTCCCTTACATTTCGGGAACCGCCCCTGGATAAGAGTCCGATAAAAGGGTGACCGAGACACACTCCACATCACATCGTCATCACGAAGAGACCGGATCCGACCGGTTCGGTTACTCACTCGCTGTAACGTCCATTGGGTGCGTACCGACATCTTTGCCCGACTGGACCGGGAGCCGGAACCGCCGAAGATAGAGATCCCGCGGATGAGCCGCACCCGTGCGGCTCTCTTCGGCGGGACCTTGGCGTTCTACATCGCCATCGTCGTCGCTGTGCTCGTCTCGTCCTCGCTGGTGATCCTCGACTGGAAGATCATGCTCTTCCGGCCCTACCAGCAGTGGCCGGACCTGCATGCCTTCCTCGACTACTTCGTGGTGCTCGGCCAGCGCGGCCCCACCGCCGTGATGATCGCGGCGTGGCTGGGCTGGCGCTCCTGGCGCCAGCACACGCTGCGCCCGCTGCTGGCACTCGGCGCGGCGCTGCTGGCCCTCAATGTGACCGTGGGCGCGGTGAAGCTCGGCCTCGGGCGGCTCGGCCCGCACTACGCGACGCAGATCGGCTCGGCCGAACTCTTCGCCGGCGGCGATATATTTCCCTCCGGACACACCGCGAACGCGGTCGTGACCTGGGGAATCCTCGCCTATCTGGCCACCACTCCGCGGGCCAGACGCTATCTGTCGATCGTGTCGTCGGTGGTGGCCCTGGGGGTCGGCGCGACGACCGTGTACCTCGGTACGCACTGGCTGAGCGATGTGCTTCTGGGCTGGGCCGCGGGTCTGCTGATCCTGCTGGCGCTGCCCTGGTTCGAGCCGATGATCGGCCGGGCCGAGCGGGCGGTCCTGGCCCTGCGCGACCGCTGGCGGGAGGGCCTCCGGCAGGCCCCAGCCGCGCCGGTCACCGTGGGCGCGCAGCGGCCCGCGCCGGTCCCGCAGGAGCCGGTGCACGCCGGCGAGGAGGTCCCCTGCGAGCACGTCGGCGCGGGACATCCGGGCCGTACCGGTGCGCCGGCCAGGCCCGCCGGGCAGCTCGCCGCCGCTCAGCTCACCGCCCAGCCGCGGCAGCACGGGGCCCGCTCGGAGCGCACCCCGGTGACCCCGGCGGGCAGCCGCCGCCCGCCGCGCTCACGGCCGCTGACGGGCGGCTGAGCGGGCGGACGGAGCCACGCGCGACGTACGACGTAACCCCCGGCCCGCAGTGGGCCGGGGGTTACGTCGTACGTCGACAGAGACGGATCGGATCGTGGGTCAGCCGAACCAGCAGCGGATCACCCGGCCGGCGTCGACCTCGAAGTTGATCCGGCCGGCGACGTACTCCATCGTGATGATCACGCCGGGCGGCAGCGCGCGCACATGGGTCCAGCCGCGCTGCCGGGCGCGCCGCTCGGCGCTCGCGGCGTCGAGGCCGGTATAGGAATCGCGGTCGTCGTCGGGCGGTCGGGGCGGAGTCGGTATCGGTGCCATACCACTCACCGTAAGCGGCCGGAGGCGGCGAAGGAAGCGGTACGGGATAGCCGTACAGAGAGCCTCGGTCCGCACGTGGTCACACTTGTGTCACAGGATCGCGGCACGCTCCTGATCCGCCCGCCATCACTCCGACGGCCCCTTCCGGCGATACTCCGCGCAATTCTCCGACCTCGAAGATCACATAAATTTACCGTCACCGAATTCCCCTCGACGGGGCATCCCGACGATCTCCGTAAGGTAATTACCGGCCACCGCGCGCTTCCTTTCTCTCCCCGCACCGCCCGTGCGTACGCGGGTGATGGCGTGCCACGGGTGACGGCGGCGGTACCGGCTTCCGGCCACCGGACCGATTCGCTCATTTCACGATTTATCAGTGCGCCCCTCCGCCGGCCCGCGCCACGGCACACCCGTCCGGGTTCGAATACGTTCGCCTGCGCGCGTGACCCCGGCCACGGCTCGCCCGTTGTCTCTGTACGAGCCGGGAACAGCCCGGCCCACGCACCGAGTTCGAGGAGCCACCCGTGCCGCGCATGCTCGATGTCAGCGAGGACGTCCGCGCCGAGATCGGCGACGAAGAAGCCGACCGGCTGCTCGCCGGCGAGAACTCCCCGGGCAGTTACGACTGCACCTCCTGCCGGACCCCCGGCGACTCCGAACAGGAGCGGACCAGCACGGTCCTGTTCGTCGGTGAGGAGACCGCGGTTCTCGCCTTCGCCCACGCCACCTGCATTCCCTCCCAGGTCGTCCAGGTCGCCGAGGACCAGCTCAAGGGCGCGGTCCGGTCGATCACCGGCAGCGAGCCGCAGCCGCCCGGCGCCCCCGCCTCCGTCCCCGGCGGCCAGGCCGTCCTCGGCGTCACCAGCGGTCTGGTGCTGATCGAGGAGGAGCTGCACCCGGCCCTGGTGGTCGAGCCGACGGCGCCGATCGCCCGGCCCGGCTCCGAGGGCACCACCGACGAATTCCTCCAGCTCCTGATCGAGCAGGGCTTCCAGCCGGTGGGTGACCTGAGCCGGACGCCCGCCGTGCTGGCCGGCTGGTCGGTGCTGCTCGCCATGGGCCAGCTGCACGCCGTCCTCCAGCCCGGTACGGGCGGCGGGAGCCCGGTCGCCTGGTGGCAGGCCCACCAGCCGCTCCAGGTCACCGAGGGCTGGCGGGCCGCGGCCAACAAGTCGAAGACCGTGCTGGTGTTCGCCGCCCCGGTCGGCGCCATCGGCCAGCAGCCGCGCGAGGACCTGCTCCGTGACGCGCTGGAGAAGGCCGCGGCGAACGGAAAGCTGGTCGCGGCGGCGATGCCCCTGGCCGGCACGTGACCAGGGGCCCGTCGGCACAGCGGCACCGCCCGCCACCGGCCCGGGCGAATTCCGCCGTACGCCCGCATCCGACGGACGGCGGGGTCGTTGGCACATACGTGCACTCATACGACCCCTCCCGCCCGCAGTATCAGAGCCAGATCCCGTCCATGCGCCCCGCGCAGGACTTGGCCGACGGGTTCTCCACAACCCCGATCTACGACGCGCTGTACTCCGAGTTCCGCCGGTCGTTCCGGGCGCTGCCCGGCGACCGGAGCAACGAGGAGAATCTCGGCTTCACGGCCTTCGGCACCGGACTGCACGCCTCCCACGGCGGCTACGGCGGGTACGGCGGCGGCTACGGCGGCCACACCCCGCACCCGGGCTCCTGGCAGCGCGACCCGCGCCAGCCCATGAGCCGCCCCCAGGCGGCGCTGCCCCCGGGACCGCGCCGGGGCGCCTGAGGAGCCTCGGCGGGGGCACGGGGACAGCGGTGGGGCCCGGTACGGATCGTTCCGTACCGGGCCCCACCGCTGTGTGTCTGTGTGTCTACTTCTTGCGCCCGCGCTTCTCGCGCACCCGCACCGAGATATGGATCGGGGTGCCCGCGAAACCGAACTCCTCGCGCAGCCGGCGCTCGATGAAGCGCCGGTAGCCGTGCTCGATGAAGCCCGAGGAGAAGAGCACGAAGCGCGGCGGCTTCGTGCCCGCCTGCGTACCGAACAGGATGCGCGGCTGCTTGCCGCCGCGGATCGGATGCGGGTGCGCGGCGACCAGCTCACCGAGGAAGGCGTTGAGCCGGCCGGTCGGCACCCGGGTCTCCCAGCCCTCCAGCGCCGTCTCGATCGCCGGAACCAGCTTCTCCATGTGCCGGCCGGTACGCGCCGACACATTCACCCGGGGCGCCCAGGCGACCTGCGCCAGCTCCGTCTCGATCTCGCGCTCCAGGTAGTAGCGGCGCTCCTCGTCGAGGGTGTCCCACTTGTTGTACGCGATGACGAGCGCGCGGCCCGCCTCCACGGCCATGGTGATGATCCGCTGGTCCTGGACGCTGATGGAGTCGCTCGTGTCGATCAGGACGACCGCGACCTCGGCCTTCTCGACCGCGGCGGCGGTCCGCAGCGACGCGTAGTAGTCCGCGCCCTCCTGGAGGTGGACCTTGCGGCGGATGCCCGCGGTGTCGATGAACTTCCAGACCGTGCCGCCCAGCTCGATCAGCTCGTCGACCGGGTCCCGGGTGGTTCCGGCGATCTCGTTGACGACGACGCGTTCCTGGCCGGCGACCTTGTTCAGCAGGGACGACTTGCCGACGTTCGGACGCCCGATGAGCGCGATCCGGCGGGGGCCGCCGATCGCCGTCCCGAAGGTCTGCTCCGGCGCCTCGGGCAGCGCTTCGAGCACCGCGTCGAGCATGTCGCCGGTGCCGCGGCCGTGCAGCGAGGAGACCGGGTGGGGCTCGCCGAGCCCGAGCGACCAGAGCGCCGTCGCGTCGGCCTCGCCGCTCTGCCCGTCGACCTTGTTGGCGCAGAGCACCACGGGCTTGCCCGCCTTGCGCAGCAGCCGGACGACGGCCTCGTCGGTGTCGGTGGCGCCGACCGTGGAGTCCACCACGAAGACCACCGCGTCGGAGGCCTCGATCGCGTACTCGGCCTGGGCGGCGACGGAGGCGTCGATGCCCAGCACGTCCTGCTCCCAGCCGCCGGTGTCGACGACCTTGAAGCGGCGGCCCGCCCACTCGGCCTCGTAGGTGACCCGGTCGCGGGTGACGCCCGGCTTGTCCTCGACGACGGCCTCGCGGCGGCCGATGATCCGGTTCACGAGGGTCGACTTGCCGACATTGGGCCGGCCGACGACGGCCAGGATGGGCAGCGGGCCGTGGCCGGCCTCGCCGATCGCGCCCTCCACCTCCTCGGCGTCGAAGCCTTCCTGAGCGGCAAGCTCCATGAAGTCCGCGTACTCGGCGTCGCCGAGCTCCCCGTGCTCGTCGCCGGAGTCGATCTGGTCGTTCATGAAGTCCGTACCTCGTTCATCCATCGTGATCGGTGCGCCGCGGCACGCGGCCCACTACTCAAGTCTCTACCGGCGCCCGGTCAGGCGCCTGGCGTTTTCCAGGTGGGCGGTCAGCCGCTCCTGGATCCGCACGGTGGCCTCGTCCATCGCCGTACGCGTACGGCGCCCGCCGCCGTCGCCCGCCGCGAAGGCGTCGCCGAAGACGACGTCCACGCGCCCGCGCAGCGGGGGCAGCGCCGGTATCAGCCGGCCGCGGCGGTCCGTGGAGCCCAGGACCGCGACCGGCACGATCGGCGCCCCTGACCGTACGGCGAAGTACGCCAGTCCGGCGCGCAGGGAGGCGAAGTCGCCCTCGCCCCTGCTGCCCTCGGGGAAGATCCCCAGCACCCCGCCGTCACGGAGCACGCCGAGCGCGTCCGTCACCGCGGCGCGGTCGGTGGTCTCGCGGTCCACCTTCAGCTGCCCGATCCCCTTCAGGAACGGATCGAGCGGCCCGATGAACGCTTCCTTCTTGATCAGGAAGTGCACCGGCCGGGGCGCGGTGCCCATCAGCATCGGACCGTCGATATTGTGCGCGTGGTTCACCGCCAGTATGACGGGCCCGCTCGCCGGCACCCGCCACGCGCCCAGCACCCGCGGCCTCCACAGGCCGTACATCAGCCCGATGCCGATGCCGCGCCCGACCGCCGCGCCCCGTGCCGAGGGCGCGGCGCTCTTCGTGGCTCCGCTCACCCCGCGGCCCGCTTCTCCTCGACCAGGGTCACGACGCACTCGACGACCTGCTGGAGCGTGAGCTCGGTGGTGTCCACCTCGACCGCGTCAGCGGCCTTGGCGAGCGGGGACGTCTTGCGGCCGGAGTCGGCCGCGTCCCGCTTGATCAGCGCTTCCCTGGTCGCGGCGAGGTCGGCGGCGTCCTTGCCGGCCAGCTCGCCGCTGCGGCGCGCGGCCCGCGCCTCCGGGGAGGCGGTGAGGAAGATCTTGAGGTCGGCGTCCGGCAGCACGGTCGTGCCGATGTCACGGCCCTCGACCACGATGCCCCGCCCGGCCGCCGCCGCGATCGACCGCTGGAGCTCGGTGACGAGCGTCCGCACCTCGGGTACGGCGCTGACCGCGCTCACCCGGGAGGTGACCTCCTGGGTACGGATCGGCCCCGACGCGTCCGCGCCGTCCACGGTGATCGTGGGGTGGGCCGGGTCGGTGCCGGAGACCAGGACGGGCTTGGCCGCGGCGGTGGCGACGGCCGCGGCGTCGGTCACGTCGATCCCGTTGGTGATCATCCACCAGGTCATCGCGCGGTACTGCGCGCCGGTGTCCAGGTAGCTCAGCCCGAGCTGGGC
This sequence comes from Streptomyces sp. NPDC093109, assembly GCF_040701725.1. Taxonomy (NCBI): domain Bacteria; kingdom Bacillati; phylum Actinomycetota; class Actinomycetes; order Kitasatosporales; family Streptomycetaceae; genus Streptomyces; species Streptomyces sp. NPDC093109. The sequence continues at coordinate 33,514 of NZ_JBFBEZ010000041.1, read as the reverse complement.
GGCCACGGCCTTGGAGGTGCTCGACTTGCCCGTACCGGAGGGCCCGTCGATGGCGACGACGACGGCGGCCGGGGCGGTCCGGGCGGGGGTAGCTCCGTTTTCCACGGGGGGCGGACACCTTCCTGGTTCACGGGGTGGATGTGCGGGGACGCGCACACGCCCCCGCACAAGGTTACCGAGTACTCAAGGCCACCCGTGCCGCCGGTCGTACCGCCCGCCCGCCGCCGCCTCCCGGGCGCCCGCCGTCCGCTCCCGCCGGAACGACCCGCCTACTGCCGGATCGACCAGCCGCGCTCGCGCAGCGCCGCCGCGAGGACGGGGGCCGCGGCCGGTTCCACCATGACCTGGACCAGGCCCGCCTGCTGCCCGGTCGCGTGCTCGATCCGTACGTCCTCCACGTTGACCCCGGCGCGGCCCGCGTCCGCGAAGATCCGCGCCAGCTCGCCCGGCTGGTCGCTGACGTGGACGGCCACGATCTCGTACGCCGCGGGAGCCGCGCCGTGCTTGCCCGGCACCCGGACCCGGCCCGCGTTGCCGCGCCGCAGTACGTCCTCGATACCGGCCGCCCCGCCCCGCCGCTTCTCGTCGTCGGCGGACTGGAGCCCGCGCAGCGACTCGACGGTCTCCGCGAGGTCGGCGGCGATCCCGGCCAGTACGTCGGCGACGGGCCCCGGGTTCGCGGAGAGGATCTCGACCCACATCGCGGGATCGGAGGCGGCGATGCGGGTGACATCGCGGATGCCCTGCCCGCAGAGCCGTACGGCCGTCTCGTCGGCCTCCTCCAGCCGGGCCGCGACCATCGAGGAGACCAGCTGGGGGGTGTGCGAGACCAGGGCGACCGCGCGGTCGTGCGCGTCGGCGTCCATGACCACCGGGACGGCGCGGCAGAGAGCGACCAGCTCCAGGGCCAGATTGAGCACCTCGGTGTCGGTGTCCCGGGTGGGGGTCAGCACCCAGGGCCTGCCCTCGAAGAGGTCGGCGGTCCCGGCCAGCGGCCCGGAGCGCTCCTTGCCGGCCATCGGGTGCGTACCGATGTACGCGCCGAGGTCGGCGCCCAGCGCCACCAGTTCGCGCCGGGGGCCGCCCTTGACGCTCGCCACGTCGAGATAGCCGCGGGCGGCGCCGGCCCGCATCAGCGCGGCGAGCGTCGCGGCGACATGGGTGGGCGGTACGGCGACGACGGCGAGGTCGACGGGGCCGCCGGGCTCCGCGTCGGTGCCCGCGCCGAGCGCGGCGGCGGTCCTGGCCCGGGTGGGGTCGTGGTCGCGGAGATGGACGGTGACCCCGCGGCCGGCCAGGGCCAGCGCGACGGAGGTGCCGATCAGGCCCGTACCGATGACGAGGGCGGTTCTCACTGGGCGATGTCCTTGCGGAGGGCCGCCGCCGCGCCGAGGTAGACATGCGCGATCGCGGACTTGGGGCGGTCGGACTCGATGTGGGCGAGTATGCGCACAACGCGCGGCAGGGCGCCGGTGATGTCCAGCTCCTGGGCACAGATCAGCGGTACGTCGACGATGCCGAGCCCCCGGGCCGCGGCGGCGGGGAAGTCGCTGTGCAGATCGGGGGTGGCGGTGAACCAGATGCTGATGAGGTCGTCGGCGGTGAGCCCGTTGCGCTCCAGGATCGCGGCGAGAAGCGCCTTGACCTGCTCGTCCATGTGCGTGGCCTCGTCCCGCTCCAGCTGGACTGCCCCACGGACCGCTCGTACCGCCACGACGTTCTCCTCGGTGATCGACTGCTCCGACCAGGGTAGTCAGCCGCCGGGGCGGCCCGCGCGGCGACGTACGCTCCCGGGACCGTACGCTCGCGCGCATGACATCCGGCGCGCACATGACACCCGAGCCCCTGACACCCGACGAACTGGTCCGCGACCACACCGTCTACGCGTGCGTGATGGGCTCGCGCGCCTTCGGTCTCGCGACGGCGGACAGCGACACCGACCGGCGGGGAGTCTTTCTCGCGCCGGCCCCGCTGTTCTGGCGCTTCGAGAAGCCGCCGACCCATGTGGAGGGCCCGGCCGAGGAGCAGTTCTCCTGGGAGCTGGAGCGCTTCTGCGCGCTCGCCCTGCGCGCCAATCCGAACGTCCTGGAGTGCCTGCACTCCCCGCTCGTCGAGCACCTCGACGACACCGGCCGCGAACTCCTCGCCCTGCGCGACGCGTTCCTCTCCCGCGAGGTCCACCGGACCTTCCTGGGGTACGCGCAGAGCCAGCACCGGAAGCTGGCGGCGGACGTCCGCCAGTACGGCGCACCGCGCTGGAAGCACGCGATGCACCTGCTGCGCCTGCTCGCCTCCTGCCGCGATCTGCTCCGTACCGGCGAGCTGGTCATCGACGTCGGTACGGAGCGCGAGCCGCTCCTCGCGGTGAAGCGCGGCGAGGTCCCCTGGCCCGAGTTCGAACGCCGCCTCACCGCCCTCACGGACCAGGCCGACGCGGCGGCCGGACGCTCCGCTCTCCCGCCGGCCCCCGACCGTGCCCGCGTGGAGGACTTCCTGATCCGCGCCCGCCGCGCGTCCTGCGGGTCAGGAGTCCCAGAGGGCGCCGAGTGACAGCAGGTCACTGCGGTATTCGATGCGGTCGGTCCACTCCCGGGGCCAGGCGTTCGTGCCCAGATGGGCGCCGGCGAAGGCGCCGGTGAGGCAGGCGAGGGAGTCGGAGTCGCCGCGGGTGCAGGCCGCGCGGCGCAGCGCGGTGAGGGGGTCGGTGGGGAAGAGCAGGAAGCAGAGCAGGCCGGTGGCGAACGCCTCCTCGGCGATCCAGCCGTCGCCCGTCACCAGACAGGGGTCGGTCTCCGGCGAGGGGGTGCGCAGGGCCTCCTGGAGGCGGTCGAGGATCGCGATGCACTCGTCCCAGCCGCGCGAGATGAACGCCTCGGGTGTCGCGTCGTGCGAGCGGGTCCACAGGTCGCCGAGCCAGCGCCGACGGTAGTGCTCTCGGTGTTCGTACGCGTAGCTGCGCAACTGGCCGACCAGCAGGGGCGGTTCGCCGCCGTTCGCGAGCAGGTAGACCGCGCGCGCCGTGAGGTCGGAGGCGGCCAGCGCGGTCGGGTGGCCGTGCGTCAGCGCCGCCTGGAACTGCGCGGCGCCGGCCCGCTGTTCGTCGCTCAGGCCGGGTACGAGACCGATCGGCGCGACCCGCATATTGGCGCCGCAGCCCTTGGAGCCCATCTGGCTGGCCTGCTGCCAGGGCCGGTCGCTGTCGAGCAGCCGGCACGCCGTGAGACAGGTGTTGCCGGGGGCGCGGTTGTTCTCCGGCGAGTGGTACCAGGCGACGAACTCGTCGCGTACCGGCTGCTCCAGCCGCAGCGGACCGAGTACGCCCCGGTCCATCGCCGTCCTGATGCCCCGCGCGAACGCCAGCGTCATCTGGGTGTCGTCCGTGACGAACGCCGGGTCCGGCAGGGCCATCTCGCGCCACGGCCCGCACTTCGCGAGAATCGAGGGCACGTCGTTGAACTCGGTCGGGAAGCCGAGGGCGTCGCCGAGCGCGAGCCCGGTCAGCGCGCCCGCGGCGGCCTGTTTGGTGAGGGTCCTCGCGATGATCATGCGGTCCGTCCTTCCGGTCGTTCCGGTCGCAGAAGAGGTGGATGCAGATGGGTGGCGGGCCCGGCGCGGTACAGCGCGGCCGGTTTCCCGCGTCCGCCGGTGCGGCGCGGGGGCCCTTCCAGCGCCTGGACAAAGCCGGGCGTCGTGAGGACCTTGCGCCGGAAGTTGGGGCGGTCGAGCGGCACGCCCCAGACCGTCTCGTACACCTGCCGCAGCTCGCCGAGGGTGAACGCGGGCGGGCAGAAGGCGGTGGCGAGACAGGTGTACTCCAGCCGCGCGCCGATCCGGTCGCACGCGTCGGCGAGGATCCGGCCGTGGTCGAAGGCGAGCGGCCCGCGGCCGGCGTACTCCGTCCACCGCGCCGCCGCCGCGTCCCCGCCGCCGCGCGGCTCCGGCAGATCCGGTACGAGCGCGGCGTACGCGACCGACACGACCCGCATCCGGGGGTCGCGGTCCGGATCGCTGTAGGTGCGCAGCTGCTCCAGGTGGAGCGCGCCCGCCGTCGCCTCCGACAGCCCGGTCTCCTCGGCGAGTTCGCGCCTGGCGGCCTGCCCGGCGGACTCCTCGGGCCGTACGAAGCCACCGGGCAGCGCCCAGTCGCCCCGGTACGGATCCTCGCCGCGCTCGACGAGCAGGACGTGCAGCCGGCTCTCGCGGACGGTGAAGACCGCGAGGTCGACGGTGACCGCGAACGGCTCGAAGGCGGCGGGATCGTACCCCGTGGGGACCCGCGGCCCCCGCCCGGCGTCGGTGACGCTCACCCGTTCCACCCCTTAATAGTCATACTGACTATAAACATGAACGGGCCCGCCGGACAAGGGAGAAGCCCGCGGCCACCGGGCCGCGGGCTTCTTCTCGGTACGGAAAGGCGTGGCTTACAGGCCGACTTCCTTCATCAGCATGCCGACCTCCGTGTTGGTGAGGCGGCGCAGCCAGCCGGACTTCTGGTCGCCCAGCGGGATCGGGCCGAACGACGTACGCACCAGCCGGTCGACGGGGAAGCCCGCCTCGGCCAGCATGCGGCGGACGATGTGCTTGCGGCCCTCGTGCAGGGTGACCTCGACGAGGTAGTTCTTGCCGGTGTTCTCCACGACGCGGAAGTGGTCGGCCTTGGCGTAGCCGTCCTCCAGCTGGATGCCGTCCTTGAGGCGCTTGCCCAGGTCGCGCGGGAGGGGCCCCTGGATGGCGGCGAGGTAGATCTTCTTCACGCCGTACTTGGGGTGGGTCAGCCGGTGGGCCAGCTCGCCGTGGTTGGTGAGCAGGATGATGCCCTCGGTCTCCGTGTCGAGGCGGCCGACGTGGAAGAGCCGGGTCTCGCGGTTGGTGACGTAGTCGCCGAGGTTCTGCCGGCCGTCGGGGTCCCCCATCGTGGAGACGACACCGGCCGGCTTGTTCAGCGCGAAGAAGAGATGCGACTGGGTGGCGACGGTCAGTCCGTCGACCTTGATCTCGTCCCGGTCCGGGTCGACCCGCATGCCCTGTTCGAGGACGATCTCGCCGTTGACCTCGACGCGCGACTGCTCGATCAGCTCCTCGCAGGCCCGCCGCGAGCCCATGCCGGCGCGGGCGAGGATCTTCTGCAGGCGCTCGCCCTCCTGCTCGGCGCCCGGGTTCGTCCGGGGGGTCTTGACCGAGGGCCGCTCGGAGTAGCGGTCGCGGTTGCGCTGCTCGATCTTGGCGTCCAGCTCGCGCGGGCGTGCCGAGGCGCCGCGACGCGGGCCGCCACGGGGGCCGCCGCCGCTCTGCGAGGGCTTCGGGCCGCCCTTGGCACCACCGCGGGCCGCCGCGCCGCGCGCGCCGCCGCCGACGCGGTTGCCGCCGGGCGCACCGGACGCGGTGGAGCCCCCGGTGGGGCCTTCCGAGCGGCCGACGTCGTAACGACGCTCCTCAGGACGCGGACGGGACGGACGCTTCGGCTCGCCGTCGCGCCCGGCACCGGCCGCCGCGCTCCGGCCGCCGGGAGCACCCCGGCCGTCGCCCGCGCCCCGGCCGCCGGTACCCGCGCCGCGGCCACCGGCTCCGGCACCACGCCCGCCGTCACCACGCCCGCCGGCTCCGGCTCCGGCGCCCCGGCCGCCCGCCGCGCCCCGGCCGCCGCCGGATCCACCGCGGCCACCGCCCGTGGCGCCCCGGCCGCCCCCGGCCGCGCCGCGGCCGCCGGCTCCGGCACCCCGGCCGTCCCGGCCGCCGCCGCCCCCGCTTCCGCCGCCGCTCCGGTTGCCGCTGCCGCTGTTCCTGTCGTTGCTTCGCATCAAAGTTCCGTCTTGTCGTCTGCGTGGGTTTCCGGCGCGTACGGTGCGTCCGGATCGAACGACGGAACGCCTTCCTGGCTCTCGGCCTCGACCGCGTCCGCCTCGGGGAGGAAGGGAGCGAGCTGTGGCAGCTCGTCCAGGCCCCGCAGGCCCATCCGCTCCAAAAAGTAGTTCGTCGTCCTGTACAGGATCGCACCTGTTTCGGGTTCCGTTCCCGCTTCCCCGACCAGCCCGCGCTGAAGGAGGGTCCGCATGACCCCGTCACAGTTCACTCCGCGCACGGCCGAGACCCGCGACCGGCTCACCGGCTGGCGGTACGCGACGACCGCGAGGGTCTCCAGGGCGGCCTGTGTCAGCCGGGCCTGCTGCCCGTCGAGAACGAAGCTCTCGACCGCGTCGGCGTACGCGGCGCGGCTGTAGAAGCGCCAGCCGCCGGCGACCGCCCGCAGCTCGAATCCGCGGCGCTGGACGGTGTACTCGTCGGCCAGTTCGCGCAGCGCGTCGGCGACGGCCCCGCGGGGGTGGCCGAGGACCCGGGCGAGGTGTTCCTCGGTGGCGGGCTCGTCGACGACCATGAGAACGGCTTCGAGGGCGGGCTTGAGCGCCGGCCGCTCGTCCGTACCGGCGGCGTCCCCGTCCGTCACGCGTCGCTCACCCACGTCCGTCACGCGTCGCTCACCGCTCAACGCCCTCACCCCGTTCGTCCCTGTCGGCTCTGTCGTCTCTGTCGGCTCTGTCGAACTCGTCGGCCACGACCGGCACTGCGTCCGCGTCCCCGCCCGTCCAGCGGACCATCAGCGGGCCGAGGGCCTCCTCCTGGTCCAGCGCGACGGCCCGCTCCCGGTACAGCTCCAGCAGCGCGAGGAAGCGGGCCACGACGGTGAGGGTGTCGGGGGCGTCCTCGGTGAGCGCCTGGAAGCTGGCCCCGCCGCTCTCCCGCAGCCGGGCCACGACGAACGCCGCCTGTTCCCGTACGGAGACCAGGGGCGCGTGGATGTGGTCCACGTACACCTGCGGCTCCGGTTTCGCCCGGGCCGCCAGCGCCGCGAGCCGGGCCAGCCCCTCGCCGCCGATCCGGATCACGACCTCGGGGAGCAGCTCGGCGTGGTGCGGTTCGAGCCCGACCGTACGGGGGTGACGCCGGGCCTCGGTCTCCAGGCGCGCGCCGAAGATCTCCGCGACGCGCTTGTACGCGCGGTACTGGAGCAGCCGCGCGAAGAGCAGGTCGCGCGCTTCGAGGAGGGCGAGGTCCGCCTCGTCCTCGACGCGGGCGGCGGGCAGCAGCCGGGCCGCCTTGAGGTCCAGCAGGGTCGCCGCGACGACCAGGAACTCGGTGGTCCTGTCGAGGTCCCAGTCGGGGCCCATGGCGCGCAGATGCGCCATGAACTCGTCGGTGACCGTGGAGAGCGCGACCTCGGTCACATCCATCTTGTGCTTCGAGATGAGCTGGAGCAGAAGATCGAAGGGGCCTTCGAAGTTCGCGAGCCGGACGGTGAAACGGCCGTCGTCGGGATCCGGCCCGCCGGCTGTCTCCGCCGCCCCCGCCCCCGCCGTCCCGCGCCCCAGCTCCCGGCGGCGGGGCGGCCGGGCGGCGGCGGGCGGTGGGGTCGGCACGGTTCGACGGTCCTGAGGACGGGCGGGAACGGGGCCGCGCGACGGACGGCGGGGCCGCGGGCGGCCGGTACGACGGCCCGCCCGCGCCAGGCTACCGTCAGCGCCCGCGCAGGCGCCGTACGAGAATGCTCGCGTCGCCGCGCGATTCGAGGTCGGCGAGGACGACGGCGACGGCCTCGCGGACGATACGCCCGCGGTCCACCGCGAGACCGTGCTCACCGCGCAGCACCAGCCGCGCGTGTTCGAGGTCCATCAGCTCCTCGGCCGAGACATAGACCGTGATCTTCTCGTCGTGCCGTTCGCGCCCGCTGGGACGGCGGTTCGCCCCGCGCCCCCGGCGGCGCTGCTGGCCGCCCTGCTGCTCCCGCTGGCCGCCCCCGGGCTGGTTCTGGCCCCCGGCTCCCGGCCCGCCGGACTCCGGCGGCCTGCGCCCCTTCACCGCGGCGGCGGCCTGCTCGGCGTCGGCCGTACGGCTGCGCGAGGACTCCCCCGAGTGCGGCTCCGTGGCGGAGTGCTGCTCCGCCGGGCCGCCCCGGCCGGCGCCGCCCTGCTGGGGCTCGTCGGCCGGGTCGCTCTCCCCGGCCGGTCCCGGCACCCGCGGCTCGCCTGCCGCGGCCCGCCGGGCCCCCGCGGGCGAGGCGGGCGTCAGCGCCATGCCACCGGTCGTACGGAACAGTTCGTCGGCGCCGGGCAGACTCACTCGGCGTGACACCGGGCGAGCACCTCCCTGGCGAGCTGGCGGTAGGCGGCGGCGCCGACGGAGTTCGAGGCGTACGTGGTGATGGGCTCACCGGCGACGGTGGTCTCCGGGAAGCGCACGGTCCGGCCGATCACCGTGTGGTAGACGTGGTCGTCGAACGCCTCGACCACGCGCGCGAGAACCTCGCGGCTGTGCACCGTACGGGAGTCGTACATGGTGGCGAGGATGCCGTCGAGCTCCAGCTCCGGGTTGAGCCGCTCCTGGACCTTCTCGATGGTCTCGGTGAGCAGGGCCACCCCGCGCAGCGCGAAGAACTCGCACTCCAGCGGCACGATCACCTTGTGCGCGGCGGTCAGCGCGTTCACGGTCAGCAGACCGAGCGAGGGCTGACAGTCGATCACGATGTAGTCGTAGTCGGGGAGCAGCGGCTTCAGGGCGCGCTGGAGCGTGGACTCCCGCGCGACCTCGCTGACGAGCTGCACCTCGGCGGCCGAGAGGTCGATGTTGCTCGGCAGCAGGTCCATGTTGGGCACGGCGGTCTTCAGGAGGACCTCGTCGGCCGCCATGCCCCGCTCCATGAGCAGGTTGTAGACGGTGAGGTCCAGCTCCATCGGGTTCACACCGAGACCGACGGACAGGGCGCCCTGCGGGTCGAAGTCGACGAGCAGCACGCGCCGGCCGTACTCCGCGAGCGCGGCACCCAGGTTAATGGTCGACGTGGTCTTGCCGACGCCGCCCTTCTGGTTGCACATCGCGATGATCTTCGCGGGTCCGTGGTCGGTGAGCGGGCCCGGGATCGGGAAGTACGGCAGGGGACGCCCGGTGGGGCCGATCCGCTCGCGGCGCTGGCGTGCGGCGTCGGGGGCGAGGGTGGCCGCGTACTCGGGGTCGGGCTCGTACTCGGCGTCGGGGTCGTAGAAGTGCCCCTCGGGCACTTCGCTGTAGTCGGCGAATGGGCTGGACTCTCGCCCGCTCTCGTTGCCGGCCATGGCGTTCACGTGTGGGCCGTCCATCATCTGGTGGGCTGTCGTCATGTGCTGGTGGGTGGCGAAGGTGCGGACCGCTACGGAGCCGACAGCCTCGAACCCGGACGACGGGTTCTGGCCCCTCACCGGCATCCCCGGTTGACCACCCCCGGGAGTAAATGTCGACTCATTCACAAGTCGTCTTACCTCCTTGGACGGGACCAGGAAACTTTATCGATAGGTCAGCGTGGCACCATGCCGACGGTTGGCGACTCTATGGCGTGTCACCGCTTCGCAGCAACACAATCCGCCGGACCCGGCCCGATGTGTCGGTAATGAAACACCCCCCTGTCAAGAGCGCACACGCCTCTCACCAAGGCACGGCCCGCATGTTTTCCGTCCCCACCAAACGGTTGAAAACGTTACGTTCGAGGCGTGTTGACCGGGAGTTCGCCCCCTGCCGGCATGGCATCGGCCGGATCTCCGCGTGCAAGATCCGGCCGTTGGCGCGATGTTGACGGTGCGCGTTGACGCCTCAGCCCAGAAGTGTGCTCAATTCGGCGTGATCCAGCCCATGGGCGTCGGCGATCTCACGGTAAACCACCTGGCCATCATGGGTGTTGAGCCCCTTGGCCAGGGCCGGATCCCGGCGCAGCGCCTCCGTCCAGCCGTGGTTCGCCAGCTCCAGGATGTACGGCAGCGTGGCGTTGGTCAGCGCGTAGGTGGAGGTGTGCGGTACGGCACCCGGCATGTTGGCCACGCAGTAGAAGACCGACTCGTGGACGCGGAAGGTCGGTTCGGCGTGCGTCGTGGGGCGCGAGTCCTCGAAGCAGCCACCCTGATCAATCGCAATGTCGACAAGTACACTTCCGGGCTTCATCCGGGCCACCAGCTCGTTGGTGACGAGCTTCGGCGCCTTCGCTCCGGGGATCAGCACGGCCCCTATGACGAGGTCCGCCTCGACGACCGCCTTCTCCAGTTCGAACGCGTTGGAGACGATCGTCCGTACGCGCGTACCGAAGACCCGGTCCGCCTCGCGCAGCTTGCTGATGTCCCGGTCGAGCAGGGTCACATGGAACCCCATGCCGACGGCGATCTGGGCGGCATTCCAGCCCGACACCCCGGCGCCGATGACCACGGCGCGGCCCGGCGCCGTACCGGGGACGCCGCCGGGCAGGACACCGCGCCCGCCGGCCGAACGCATCAGGTGGTACGCGCCGACCTGGGGCGCCAGCCGCCCGGCGACCTCGGACATCGGGGCCAGCAGCGGAAGCGCGCGGCTCGCGGTCTCGACGGTCTCGTACGCGATGGCGGTGGTGCCGGAGGCCAGCAGGGCGTCCGTGCAGGCGCGGGAGGCGGCGAGGTGCAGATAGGTGAAGAGCGTCTGGTCCTTGCGCAGCCGGTGGTACTCCTCGGCGACCGGCTCCTTGACCTTGAGCAGCAGATCGGCGGCGGCCCAGACCTCGTCGGCGGTGGCCAGGATCCGCGCGCCGGCGGCGGTGTACTCGTCGTCCGTGAGGGAGGAGCCGGTGCCGGCTCCCCGCTCGATGACGACCTGATGGCCCTGACGCACCAGCTCGTGCACGCCGGCGGGTGTGATGGCCACCCGGAACTCGTTGTTCTTGACCTCACGGGGGATACCGACCAGCACGGCGATCACGGTCCTTGACTCAGTGGGCACGACCCGGGGGCAAGCCCATACAGACCCGGGCGAACGCGGCACGCACGACACACGGGAAGACACCGCGGAAGAATGCGGCAAAGCCAGTCTAATGAAGGACTTCCCGCTGTCTAGCCTTGCAAAGCATCAATCTTCGACCGAAGTGCTACGGATTTCGTAGGTGTTTTCCCTCCGTTTCCAGCAGTCGATCGGCCGCGGCCCGGTGCAGCCCGGCCGCGGTGGGGTCGCCGAGCCGGTCGAGGGTGTCCGCCAGCCGGAGCTGGAGCGCGGCCTGGAGCCGTACGTCCCCGGCCTGCCGCGCCCACTCGACCGCCTCCTGGCAGGTGCGCAGCGACTCGTGCGGCCGGCCCGCGTACTCCTGCACCCTGGCGGCCTCGCTCAGCGCCCGTGCCTGGCCTTCGAGGTCCTGGAGCCGGCGGTGCACGGCGGCGGCGGCCCGCCAGTTGCGCAGCGCCTCGCCGTAGCGGCCGGCGTAGGTGTGGACGGTGCCGAGGCGGCCGTACAGCCGGGCCTCGTCGGCTCGCTCGCCCCTGCTCAGCCGCTGGGAGAGCGCCCGCCCGTACCAGTCGGCGGCCCGCTGCCAGTCGCCGAGATCCTGGTGCGCGCCGCCTACGGATTCCATCGCGCGGCCGGTCGCGTAGAGGTCGCCGGCGGTCCTTCCGGCGTCCAGCGCGGCGCGGTAGCGGGCGAGCGCGTCGTGCGTCCGGCCGGTCCGCGCGTCCAGGTCACCGATGTTCAGCAGCGCGGCGGCCTGCTCGCGGTACAGAGCGTGGCGCTCGGCGATGTCGAGGACGAGCTGGTGCAGCCCGTACAGCTCGGGCGCCGCCGCCTCGGTCCCCCGGTGCGCGGCGAGCGCCCTGACCAGCGCGGCGACCAGCCTGCGTGCCAGTGTGTCCAGTTCGCCGTCGGCGACCGCGAGCCGGGCGGAGGCCAGCAGGGCGGGCTGCCGGGAGGTCAGCCAGGCGTGCGCCGCGGCGGCCCCCGGAAAACGCAGCGCGCGCGGCAGCCCGGCCAGCCGGCGCCGGGCCGGGGACCCCTCGGGCTCGGTGACCGCGCGGCACGACTGGAGCAGCCGTACGGTCCGCTCCAGCATCCGGGCGCGGGCGAGCTGGACCTCGGCGGGCCTGTCCTCCGCCGTCATGACGGTCCGCAGCAGCGGAACGAGGCAGCCGGGCACCACGTACTGGGCCTCGGCCGCCCGGGAGTCCGCGTCCCGCCGGTCCCAGACGGCGGCCACCACCCGGAAGTCCGCGCGGTGCAGCAGCCCGCGCGTGGTGAAGTCGTCCAGGGTGGCGCGGGCGGCGGACACCGAGCAGCCGGCCAGCGCGGAGGCGGTGTGCGCGTCGGCGAGCCCGGCCGGGGCGAGGGCGAGCAGGCGCAGTATCCGGGCGGCGGGCGCCGGCAGGCTCTCGTACACCAGCCGGAAGGCGCGGGCCAGCGGCCGGCCGCCGACGGGCAGCTCGGTGTCCGGCGGCAGCGCGCGCAGCCGCTTGGCGGCGTCGGCGACCGAGGCCGTTGGCCGGGCGGCGAGCCAGCCGCCCGCGAGGGACAGCGCGGCGGGCTGGCCGCCGCACTCCTCGGCGAGGGACTCGGCGGCCTGCGGATCGACGGTGATACGGACGGATCCGGCGAAGCACGCGAGGAGTTCGATGGCGGCCTTGGGGTCCATGCCGCCGAGGGTGCAGGGGCGCACATCGGGGATCCCGGTGAGCGGCCCCTGCGCGACGGCGACCACCAGGCAGTCCGGGTTGTCCGGGACCAGCGGGTCGACCTGGCCGGCGTCGGCCGCGTCGTCGAGGAGCAGCAGGACCCGCCGGACACCGAGCGCCTCGCGCACCATCGCGGACAGTTCGTCCTCCCCCGCGCCCGGCGGGGTGGCGATGCCGAAGACGCCGAGGATCTCGCGGGCGGTCCGCTCGGTGGGCACGGGGTCGCCGTCGGACTCGGTCAGCCGCGTCCGTACGACCCCGTCCGGGTAGCGGTCGGCGAGGCCCCGGGCCAGCTGCCCGGCGAGCGCGGTACGCCCGGAACCCGGCCGTCCGGCGATCAGCAGGACCCGGGCGCGGGGTTCCTTGCGGCCGGAGATGGTGTTGAGCCCGGCGTGCTCGATGTCGTCGTGCAGGGCCTTCAGCTCGCGGTGCCGCCCGAAGAACCGCACCTCGGGCCCGGCGGATCCGGCGGCGACGACAGGGGCGGGGGCGACAGGGGCGGGGGCTGGCGCAGGAGCGGCGGGGGCGGCGGGCTCCTCAGCGACAACAACCACGGTGGCGACGGCCGCCGCCTCCACGACCGCCGTGGCCTCCGGCGCCGGTTCGGGGGTCTCGGCCACCGGCGCGCCGCCACCCTGTGTCACCTCGCCGGGCGCGGGGGCGGGCGCCGCCTCCTGTACCGGATCGCTCGCGGGCCCGCCGTCCGCGGCGGGCCCGGCCTCTTCCCGGACGTTCACCCGGGCCGTCCCTTTCGTCGGGGAACTCCCCGTCGGCGGCTTCCGTGCCGCCGCGGCCGGACGGCGCCGACGCTTATTGGACGGCGCGTCAATGCCCGCCGTTTCCACGGCGGTTGAATCGGATTCAGGAGCGGCGCGCTTCCCCGCCGCCCGCGCGCGGCCGGAGCCGCTCACATCCACCGCCTGATCCGTCACGGGCCACGCTCCGTCCGCCTGCGCACGAGCCGAGCCCGGTGGGTCTCCACCCGGGCGTTCCGAGCGTAGTTCACTCTCTGCGACGGAACGGGGAGAGCGTGGCCGGTAGATCCCCCAATCGGATCAGCATTTCTTCCGATCAAAGGATTGATCAGTGCCAACCCCGGGCGTGCCGGAGCGACGGGCCGGGCTCAGGAGGCGAACGGACGCGCCGGCCAGGGCGCGTCGGCCGGCCGCAGCGCGTCGACGCCGTCGCCCGCCAGCGCCGCGGTGAGCGCGAGCACCCCCACCGCGAGGCAGTTGTTGTGCAGCTCCCCCGCGAGCACGCCCCTGACCAGCTCCGGCAGCTCGACCCGGGCCAGCTCCATGTCCGCCTCCTCCTCGGAGACCTCGAAGCGCTCGCCGTCGGCCTCCGACAGCTCACGGGCCAGGAAGATCCGTACCGCCTCGTCACAGCCGCCCGCCGTCGTGTACACGTCGGTGAGCACCCGCCAGTCCTCGGCCTTGACGTGCGCCTCCTCGTACAGCTCGCGCTGCGCGGCGTGCAGCGGGTTCTCGCCCGGGACGTCGAGCAGCCCGGCCGGGATCTCCCAGAGCTTCTGCCGTACGGGGTGACGGTACTGGCGCAGGACGAGGACCCGGCCCGCGTCGTCGAGGGCGAGTATCGCCACCGAGCCGGGGTGGACCTGGTAGTCCCGCGTGACGGACGTACCGTCGGGCATGACCACGACATCCGAGCGGACACTGGTCTTGTTCCCGCGGAAGGGCGTCGTGGTCGCGACCACGCGCCACTCCTCGGGGGCGTCCTTGATGGTCATGAAAGCGTCCTCCCACAGTGGCGCACAAGCGGAAACCGGGGTGTTGGTCTCCCGACCCGCACCCCGGCTCCCACCGTATCGCCTGCGCCTCGCCCTATGCCGGGTCGGCCACCTGCGCGGACGGCGCCCGCCGCACGCTCTCCCGGCGCTCGACGGCGGCCTTCACCAGCCCCGCGAAGAGCGGATGCGGACGGGTGGGCCGGGACCGCAGCTCCGGGTGGGCCTGGGTCGCGACGAGATACGGGTGCGTGTCGCGCGCGTACTCGACGTACTCGACCAGCTTGTTGTCCGGGGACGTGCCCGAGAAGACCAGGCCCGCCTTCTTCTCCAGCTCCGCGCGGTACGAGTTGTTGACCTCGTAGCGGTGGCGGTGGCGCTCCTCCACGTACGGCTGGTCGTCGTAGACCTCGCGCACGATCGACCCCTCGGCGAGCTTCGCCGGGTAGAGCCCGAGCCGCATCGTGCCGCCGAGGTCACCGGCGCCCTCGACGTAGGCGAGCTGCTCCTCCATCGTGGAGATCACCGGGTGCGCGGTGCCCGAGTCGAACTCGGTGGAGTTGGCCTCGGAGATCCCGGCGAGACTGCGCGCCGCCTCGATGACGATGCACTGGAGGCCCAGGCAGATCCCCAGCAGCGGGACCTTGTTCTCACGGGCGTAGCGGATCGCGGCGACCTTGCCGGACACCCCGCGCTCGCCGAAGCCGCCGGGGATCAGGATCCCGTCGACGTCGCCCAGCTGCTTCGCGGCGCCCGCCGGCGTCTTGCAGTCGTCCGACGCGACCCACTTGATGGTGGTCCTGGCCCGGTTGGCGAAGCCGCCGGCCCGGATCGCCTCGGTCACCGAGAGATACGCGTCCGGCAGGTCGATGTACTTGCCGACCAGCGCGATGGTGACCTCGTGGTCGGGGTTGTGGACCCGGTCCAGCAGGTCGTCCCAGACCGTCCAGTCCACATCGCGGAACGGCAGGTCCAGCTTGCGGACGACATAGGCGTCCAGCCCCTCGGTGTGCAGCACCTTGGGAATGTCGTAGATCGACTTGGCGTCCACACAGGCCACCACGGCGTCCTCGTCGACGTCGCACATCAGCGAGATCTTGCGCTTGATGGAGAGCGGCACATCGCGGTCGGCGCGGAGCACAATCGCGTCCGGCTGAATACCGATGTTCCGCAGCGCGGCCACCGAGTGCTGGGTCGGCTTGGTCTTCAGCTCGCCGGACGGGCCGATGTACGGCAGGAGCGAGATGTGCACGACGAAGACGTTGTCGCGGCCCACCTCGTGCCGTACCTGGCGGACGGTCTCCAGGAACGGCAGCGACTCGATGTCGCCGACCGTGCCGCCGACCTCGGTGATGACCACGTCGACATCGTCGGCCGCCATCCGCCGGATGCGGTGCTTGATCTCGTTGGTGATGTGCGGGATGACCTGGACCGTGTCGCCCAGGTACTCGCCGCGCCGCTCCTTGGCGATGACCTGCGAGTAGACCTGGCCGGTGGTGACGTTGGCCGAGCCGTCGAGGTCCACGTCGAGGAAGCGCTCGTAGTGGCCGATGTCCAGGTCGGTCTCGGCGCCGTCGTTGGTGACGAACACCTCACCGTGCTGGAACGGGTTCATGGTGCCGGGATCGACGTTCAGGTACGGGTCGAGCTTCTGCATGGTGACCCGCAGACCGCGCGCCTTGAGCAGCGCGCCCAGGCTGGAGGCCGTCAGGCCCTTGCCGAGGGAGGATGCGACCCCCCCGGTGACGAAGATGTGCTTGGTCGTCGAGGAAGTCGAGGATCGGTTCGGCATGGCCAAGAGGGGGCTCCCGTGGTCGCGGTCTGAGGTGCTTACCGGTTGTCCGGCCCGTTGAAGGGCGCTGGTGCCGGTCGCTGCGGTTTCGGGGCCTCTCAGCTTCGCCAGGGAGTCCACCGGTCCACGGGCTACCAGGGTATCAGCGCCGCGGGGAGGCTCGATCCGGCCACGCCCCGCAACCGCTTTCCCCCGAGTCCCGCTTTTTCCCCCCGACATCCCGGGCCCCACTCGTCCGGCGGACCGTTTCACCGACCGATCTTGTCGGGAGCGTGCCACGGAAGCCCTGTGTGCGTCGTATCCTGCTCAAACATTCGCTGCCGAGTGCGGCCGGCAAACGGCACCATCCCCGCCCGATTTCCCGGAAAACCAGCTCGTCAACGACCCTTGACCGAAGTACGCGCCCCACGGGGCGGACAGGCCGTTCGACTGGAGATGCACGTGGCCGGGCGCATCGAGGATTACGCACTCATCGGAGACATGCAGACCGCTGCCCTGGTCTGCCGGGACGGCACAGTCGACTGGCTGTGCCTGCCCCGCTTCGACTCGCACGCCGTGTTCGCGGCCCTGCTCGGTACGGAGGAGCACGGGTTCTGGCGACTCGGCCCCGCGCACCCCGCGGGCAGCACGGCACCACCGGCCACCCGGCGCCGCTACCGCGGTGACTCCCTGATCCTGGAGTCCGAGTGGGACACCCCGCGCGGCACGGTCAGAGTGACCGATTTCATGCCCCCGCGTGACGGAGCGCCCCAGGTGATCCGGATCGTGGAGGGCATCAGCGGCCGGGTGCCGATGCGGTCCGCGCTGCGGATGCGCTTCAGCTACGGGCGGGTCGTGCCGTGGGTCCACAAGGTGGACAACCGCACGGTCGCCGTGGCCGGCCCCGACTCGGTCTGGCTGGACACCGACGCGGAGACGCACGGCAAGGACCTCACGACGTACTCCGACTTCACCGTCGCGCCGGGCGACCGGGTCGCCTTCACGATCAGCTGGCAGCCCTCGCACCACCGGCCGCCGGCGCTGCCCGACCCCGAGGGCTCGCTGGAGGCGACCTCGGACTTCTGGCGCGAGTGGACCGAGCACTGCACGTACCACGGCCCCTACCGGGAGGCCGTCGTCCGCTCGCTGATCACGCTCAAGGCGCTGACGTACGCGCCGACCGGCGGGATCGTCGCCGCGCCCACCACCTCGCTGCCCGAGGAGATCGGCGGCAGCCGGAACTGGGACTACCGCTACACCTGGCTGCGCGACGCGGCGATCACGCTCTCCTCGCTGCTGCGCACCGGCTACCGCGAGGAGGCCCGCGCCTGGCGCGAGTGGCTGCTGCGCTCGGTCGCCGGGGACCCGGAGAACCTCCAGATCATGTACGGCATCGCCGGTGAGCGGGAGCTGGGCGAGGCGGAGCTGGACTGGCTGCCGGGATACGAGAACTCCGGCCCCGTCCGGGTCGGCAACGGCGCGGCGCACCAGCTCCAGCTGGATGTGTACGGCGAGGTCACCGAGGCGCTGCACCTGGCGCACATGACCGGCCTGGCCCGCAACGACTACGCCTCGGTCCTCCAGCTCAAGCTGATCCAGTACCTGGAGAAGCACTGGGACCAGCCGGACGAGGGCATCTGGGAGGTCCGCGGACCGCGCCGGCACTTCGTGCACTCGAAGGTCATGGCGTGGGTCGCGGTCGACCGCACGATCAAGCTGATCGAGTCCGGGGACGCCGACGGGCCGCTGGAGCGCTGGCGCGTGATGCGCGACGACATCCACCGCGATGTCTGCGAGAAGGGGTACGACAAGGAGCGGAACACCTTCACGCAGTCCTACGGCTCGCAGGAGCTGGACGCGTCGCTGCTGCTCATCCCGCAGATGGGCTTCCTGCCGCCGGACGACAAGCGGGTCATCGGCACGATCGAGGCGATCCAGCGCGAGCTGTCCACCGAGGACGGCTTCGTGCTGCGCTACCCGACCTCGGGCGAGGACGAGGGCGTCGACGGCCTGGCGGGCGACGAGGGCGCGTTCCTGGCGTGCTCGTTCTGGCTGGCCGACGACCTGGCGATGATCGGCCGCGTCGACGAGGCCCGCAAGCTCTTCGAGAAGCTGCTGTCGCTCCGTAACGACCTGGGGCTGCTGGCCGAGGAGTGGGACTCCAAGCGCCAGCGCCAGGTGGGCAACTTCCCGCAGGCGTTCAGCCATGTGCCACTGATCGACACGGCGCTGCGACTGACGGCGTCGGGGGCGTACGGGGGCTGACCCGGGGCGGGTCGCCTCCCGGCGAGGGGCCGTGGCCCGTCTTGGGCTCGGCCCGGTTCGTACCTGCGGGGTCGCCTCCCGGCGAGGGGCCGTGGTTTGTCTTGGGCTCGGCCCGGTGCACACCTGCGGGTTGTCGCCGGGTGCCCCTCCGGGGGCGGGGTCGCCTCCCGGCGGGGGGCCGTGGTCCGTCTTGGGCTCGGCCCGGCACGTACCTGCGGGTTGTCGCCGGGTGCCCCTCCGGGGGCACATGCCCGGACTGCACGATTTACGCCGCGTGCGGGCCGGTACGCAGGGCGCGGGTTTCGTTCAGCGGCACAAATCGCGCTTTACGTCCGGACACATACCCCCTGCGGTGCCCCCTTCACCACCCGTCACAGACCCACCCGCCCCGGCCCAGGACGGGTTGTTTGCGCGCGAGCCGACCACCTACCGGAGGGGGCCGGGGTCGCAGGAGGTGACGTCCCCGGATGTAGAGCGTGATTTGTGCCGCTGAACGCACCCGCAGTCAAAGAACGCCGCCGCACGCGGCGTAAATCATGCATCCGGGGATGCGCCTCCGGAGTGCCCCGGCCCCCGGCACCGCGTGCACCGGCCGTACAGCACCCACCCGGCCCACGGCCCCTCGCCGGAAGGCGACCCCGCCCCGGCCCCCGGCACCGGACCCAACCGGCCGGACCCCGCACCCACCCGGCCCACGGTCCCTAGCCGGGAGGCGACCCCGCCGGGAGGCGAAGCGCCGCCAGTTCGTCGTAGATGGCCAGCACCTGCGCGATCGTCTCGTCCTCCGTCGGCCACGTCGCGGCCTGCGCGCGGCCACGGGCCGCCAGTCGGTGCCGGTGGTCCGGGTCGCCCAGGAGGCGGGTCACCGCGTCGGACAGGGCGGTGGCGTCGCCGTACGGGACGAGTTCGGCCGCGTCGCCGACGAGTTCGGGGATCGCGCCGACCGCCGTGGCGACCAGCGGTACCCCCAGCCGCAGCGCCTCCTGCGCCAGGACGGAGCGGGCCTCCCAGCGGCTGGCAAGGACGGCGACATCCGCGGCGGCGAGGAGTTCGGAGATGTCGTCGCGCCGGCCCACGAGCT
This sequence comes from Streptomyces sp. NPDC093109, assembly GCF_040701725.1. Classification (NCBI taxonomy): domain Bacteria; kingdom Bacillati; phylum Actinomycetota; class Actinomycetes; order Kitasatosporales; family Streptomycetaceae; genus Streptomyces; species Streptomyces sp. NPDC093109. The sequence goes on along the minus strand of NZ_JBFBEZ010000041.1, from coordinate 14,183 downwards.
GAACGGGCAGCTCCTCGTTCTCGATCCGGCGCTGGAGCCGGCCCCGCTCCCGGCCCTCGCCCGCGATGGTGAGCAGCGGTACGGGGTCGCGACGGCGCCAGGCGCGGGCCGCGTCGAGGAGGGTGTCGTACCCCTGGTCGGGGACGAGGCTGCCGACGGCCATGAGTAACGGCCGCTCCACGGCGCCGAGTTCGGCGCGGGCCTTGTTCTCGTGGGCGTCGGCCGTGGCCCGCGGCGGCGCCGGTACGGCGACCGCCGCGAGCCGCGCGTCCCGCGCGCCTCTGCCGCGGGCCCGGTCGACCAGCTCGGAGGTCGTTCCGAGCACCACGTCCGCCGCCCTGACGGCCCGTCGCTCCAGCAGCCCCGTCAGCCGCGCGCGCGGCCCTTCGGTGTGCGCGCGGGTGTGCCAGGTGACGACCAGCGGCACCCGCAGACCGGCGAGCGCGAGCGCGGTCCGTACGGCGGCGTGCAGTCCGTGCGCGTGCACCACGTCCGCTCCGGCGCACGCGGCGCGCAGCGCCGTGAGAGCTGTCGGATCGCCGCGCCGGGGTACGGGCACATGGTGCGCGCCGGCGCCGCCGAAGTCATGGGCGCGGTCGAGTTCGACGGGGGCGCACACGGTCACGCGTACGCCCCTGGCGACCAGTCCGGCCGCCAGTGACCGGACATGCGCGCCGCTGCCCGCGCTGCCGCCGCCCAGCACCTGGACCGTACGCAGCTGAGTCACGTGGCCAGGCTCCTGGGGGAAGGTCGGAACGGAGATACCTCTCAAGGATGCCAGCCCGTAAGGGCGTTCCGGCACCACTGGAGGCGTCGCTTCCTGCGCCGGCCACCCCGGCTCCGCGCCCCGGATCACTCACACGGGTGAACGCACGCGAAGGCCGACCCTGTCACCGTACGCTGTCCGGGCGACAACTCCCAGTGCCTGAACGGTCATCCGGCCACGGGTCCGCGCCTACGCGTCCGCCCGCGCCGTCGCCAGCAGCTCCTCCGCGTGCGCCCGCGCCGTCTCCGAGTCCTCCTGCCCCGCCAGCATCCGCGACAGCTCCCGTACGCGCTCCTCGCCCTCCAGGACCGTCACCCCCGACCGCGTCACCGCGCCGTCCACGGTCTTCTCTACGAGGAGTTGCCGGTCGGCGAAGGCCGCGACCTGCGGCAGGTGCGTGACCACCACCACCTGCGCGGTCCTGGCGAGCTTCGCGAGCCGCCGGCCGACCTCGACCGCCGCCTTGCCGCCGACGCCCGCGTCGACCTCGTCGAAGAGGTACGTCGGTACGGGGTCGGAGCCGGCGAAGACGACCTCGACGGCGAGCATCACCCGCGACAGCTCACCCCCGGACGCCCCCTTCGCGATGGGGCGGGGCTGCGCGCCGGGGTGCGGGGCGAGGAGCAGCTCGACCTCGTCGACGCCGTGCGGCCCGTACGCCACCGAGCGGCCCGCCACCTCGACGCCGGTCCGCTCGTCCGCCTCGGTCTGCCGGATGTCGAAGGACACGCGCGCGTGCGGCATCGCCAGCGATGCCAGCTCCGCCGTGACGTCCCGCGCGAAGCGCGCCGCCGCCTCGGTGCGCGCGTCGGTCAGCGCCTCGGCGAGGCCGGAAAGCTCCGTCCGCAGGGTCGTGTGTTCGGCCGCCAGCCCGGCGATCCGGTCGTCGTCGCCCTCCAGCTCGGTCAGCCGGGCGGCGCTCGTCTCCGCCCAGGCCAGTACGGCGGCGATGTCCGCGCCGTACTTGCGGGTGAGCCCGGTGAGCGCGGCCCGGCGCTCCTCCACCGCGGCGAGCCGCAGCGGATCGGCGTCCAGATTGTCCGCGTAACCGGAGAGTTCGCCCGCCACGTCGGCGAGCAGGATGGCGATCTCCCCCATCCGTTCCGCGAGCCCGGCGAGCGCCGGGTCGTGCGCCCGTACGGCGTCCAGCGCGCGGCCGGCGCCGCCGACGAGCGTGGTCGCGTCGACGGCCTCGGGGTCCTCGGGGTGCCCGGCGAGCGCGGCGTGCGCGACGGACGCGGCGGAGGCGAGGGCCTCGGCGTGGCCGAGCCGCTCGGCCTCGGCGGCGAGTTCGGTGTCCTCCCCCGCGACCGGCTCGACGTCCGCGATCTCGGTCAGCCCGAAGCGCAGCAGATCGGCCTCCTGCGCCCGCTCGCGCGCCCGCGTGGTCAGGGTCTCCAGCTCGGTGGCGACGGCCCGCAGCCGCCGGTAGGCCGTCGTGTACGCCGTGAGGGGGACGGCGACGGCGTCGCCCGCGTACCGGTCGAGCGCCTTGCGCTGCCTGGCGGGCCGCAGCAGCCCCTGCTGGTCGGTCTGGCCGTGCACGGCGACCAGGTCCTCCGCCAGCTCGGCCAGCACCCCCATGGGCACCGCGCGTCCGCCGAGGTGCGCGCGCGAGCGCCCCTCGGCCGAGACGGTCCTGCTGATCAGCAGCGCGCCGTCGTCCAGCTCCGCGCCCGCCTCCTCGGCGCGCCGGGCCGCGGGCGCGTCGGGGGCCATCGTGACCCGCCCCTCCACGACCGCCGACTTCGCGCCGATCCGCACCAGGGCGGGGTCGGCCCGTCCGCCGAGCAGCAGCCCGAGGCTGGTGACGACCATGGTCTTGCCCGCGCCGGTCTCACCGGTCACCGCCGTGAAGCCGGGTGACAGCTCCACCACGGCGTCGTCGATGACTCCGAGCGACCGTATCCGCATCTCCTCCAACACGGTGATGACCATACGAGGTCCGGGAGCCGCCGTGCGACGGCGCCCCACCCCCGGTTCCCGCCCGGTTCCCCCGGCCGGCCCGGTCCCCGGGGCCCACCCCTCCGGTACATACACGGTGGAATCAGACCGAAACCACCCGCTCGTGCGACATGCGTGCGATGTCCGCTCAGTGCGGCGCGCCGCGCCACCCCTGCACCGGCAGCGCGAACTTCGCCACCAGCCGGTCGGTGAACGACGCGTGGTGCAGCCGCGCGAGCCGTACGGGCGTGGCTCCGCGCCGTACCTCCACGCGCGAACCGGGCGGCAGCTCGATGGTCCTGCGCCCGTCGCACCACAGGACGCCATTGGGCGTGTCCGGCTGGATCTCCACGGCGAGCGTCGTGGTCGGCGAGGTCACCAGCGGCTTCGCGAAGAGCGCGTGCGCGCTGATCGGCACCATCAGCAGCGCCTCGACGTCCGGCCAGACGACCGGACCGCCGGCCGAGAAGGCGTACGCGGTCGACCCGGTGGGGGTGGCGCAGACGATGCCGTCGCAGCCGAAGCCGGTGACGGGCCGCTCGTCGATCTCCAGGACGACTTCGAGCATCCGCTCGGGCGACACCTTCTGCACGGCGGCCTCGTTGAGCGCCCAGTCCCGGTGAATGATGTCGCCGTTGCTGCGGACGACGACATCGATGGTCATCCGCTCCTCGACCTCATACGCACGAGTGACGACACGTTCGACGACCTTGTCCAGATCGTCCCGTTCGGCCTCGGCGAGGAAGCCGACCCTGCCCAGGTTGACCCCGAGCATCGGGACGCCGGAGGCGCGGGCGAACGCGGCGCCGCGCAGCAGCGTGCCGTCGCCGCCGAGCACGATGAGCAGTTCACAGCCGGTGAGCGCGTCGGGGATGGCCTCGGGCACGGTCTCGACCGAGGACGGCAGCGGCAGATCGGCGGCCTCCATGGCGAGCACCCGCACGCCGAGGCCGTTGCGCAGCAGCCCTTCCACCACGAGTTCGGCGCTGCGGATCGCCGCGGGCCTGCCGGTGTGGGCCACCATGAAGACGGTCCGGTCGGACGGGGCGGGCTTCGGAGCGGTCACTGAAGTGGTCAACGGGGTCCCTCCGCCACTGCGCGGTCGACATCGGCCGGGTCCAGCTCGGGCGCCCCGGCACGGAGCCACAGAAAGTACTCGACATTCCCGGAGGGTCCGGGCAGCGGGCTGGCGGTGACGCCCCGGGCGCCGAGCCCGAGTTCACCCGCCTTGCGCGCCACTGTCCTGACCGCTTCGGCACGCAGTTCGGGGCTGCGCACGACGCCTCCGCTGCCGAGGCGCTCCTTGCCCACCTCGAACTGCGGCTTGACCATCAGCACGAGATCGGCGTCGGGGGCGGTGCAACGCACCAGCGCGGGCATGACCACCCCCAGCGGAATGAACGACAGATCCCCTACGACAAGATCCACGGGCTCCCCTTCGATCGCTTCCAACGTCAACTCACGTACGTTCGTACGGTCCTTGACGGTGACGCGTTCATCGCTCTGCAACGACCAGGCGAGTTGTCCGTATCCGACGTCCACGGCGACGACCTGACGCACCCCGGCGCGGAGCAGGACATCCGTGAAACCACCGGTGGAGGCACCGGCGTCGAGGGCCCGCCGGCCGCGTACCTCCAGGCCGAGCGGCATGAAGACGGCGAGCGCGCCGGCGAGTTTGTGCCCGCCGCGCGAGACGTAGTCGGGGTCGCCGTCGTCGGCCTTGACGACGACGGCGGCGCTGGTCTCCACCTGGGTGGCGGGTTTGGTCGCGGTGGCGCCGCCGACCGTCACCCGGCCCGCGGCGATCAGCTGGCTCGCGTGCTCACGCGAGCGTGCGAGGTTACGGCGTACCAGCTCGGCATCGAGACGGCGGCGTGCCAGTCCAGCCACGTTCGGTTCAGCTCCTGTGGTCGTACGAGGGAAGTCACCGGGGCGCCGGCTGTCCCTGAGGTGCCGGGTGTCCCTGGGGTGCCGGGCGGGCGTCGAGCGCGGTCAGCGCCTCGCGCAGCCCCCGGTGTACATCCTCGTACACCTCGGCGTGGGCGTCGGCGGGGAGGTGGTCGGCGTCGGCCAGCCGTGCCAGCCGCTCGTCCACCCCGGGATGGCCGGTCGGGGTGCGCGCCACGCCGAGGGGGCGCGGCGGAACCGGTTCGTACGGGTCGCTCATGCCGGAACGCTACCGCGAAGCCCTGCGGTAACGTCGGGCGTGATGGCAACGAAGGAGGAGTGCCGCGGCGCACTCGACAAGCTCTCCGAAAGTCTGGCGCGGGCGGACGGCAAGGTCCGCACCGCCGCCGGGTTCGACCGTTCGCTCAGCTGCCACATCACCGATCTGGACGTGACGTTCACCGGGCGGCTGGTGGACGGCGTGATCGAGGTGGCCGACTCGGCGGCCGGACCGCCGCGGGAAAAGGCGGAGATCCGGCTCGCCATGGCGGGGGACGATCTGGTGGCGCTGGTTGACGGCCGGTTGAATTTCGCCCGCGCGTGGGGCTCGGGGCGGGTCAGGCTGGAGGCGGGGTTCCGCGATCTGCTGCGGCTGAGATCGCTGCTCTAGCCGCCTGGACGGCGGCCTCAGGCCCGGTCGGAGACGGCCTCGGCGGTGGCTTCGGGCGCGGCTTCGGGCGCGGCTTCGGGCGCGGCTTCGGGCGCGGCTTCGGCCGTATCCGGTACGACGGAATCCGCCGCCGCCTCCTCGCGCTTCGCCCGCCGTGCCCGCGACGCCGGTACGACCAGGGGCGTGCCCGTCTCGGGGTCGTCGATGACCTGGCAGCGCAGCCCGAACACCTCCTCGACCCGGTCCGCCGTCACGACCTCGGCCGGAGTGCCCTCCGCGACGATCCGCCCGTCGCGCATCGCGATGAGGTGGGTCGCGTACCGCGCCGCGTGGTTGAGGTCGTGGAGTACGGCGACGAGCGTACGGCCCTGGGTCTCGTGCAGTTCGGCGCAGAGGTCGAGCACATCGATCTGGTGCTGGATGTCCAGGAAGGTGGTGGGCTCGTCCAGCAGCAGCAGCGGCGTCTGCTGGGCGAGGGCCATGGCGATCCAGACGCGCTGGCGCTGACCGCCCGACAGTTCGTCGACATAGCGACCGGCCAGCTCCCCGACGCCGGTCGCCTCCATCGACTCGCCGACAATGCGTTCGTCGTCGGGCGACCACTGGCGCAGCAGTCCCTGGTGCGGGTAACGGCCGCGGGCCACCAGGTCGGCGACGGTGATGCCGTCGGGCGCGATGGAGGACTGCGGCAGCAGGCCGAGCGTCCTGGCGACCTTCTTCGCCGGCATCGAGTGGATGACCGAGCCGTCGAGCAGGACCCGCCCGGCGGACGGCTTGAGCATCCGGGAGAGCGCGCGCAGCAAGGTGGACTTGCCGCAGGCGTTCGGGCCGACGATCACGGTGAACGAGTGGTCGGGTATCTCGACGGACAGATCGCTGGCGATGATCCGCTGGTCGTAGCCGAGGGTCACCGATTCCGCGGTGAGGCGCTGCATGGTCGTACTCCTGGTGTCCACGGGGTCCATCTGTTCCGGTTCTCCCTGCCTGGCCGTCATCCGCGTCGGGTCGTCCGCGTCGAGTCCCGCTCTCCCGGCTCCGCCGGGCCCGGCACCGTCATACCCTGCCCGCCTTCCGCTCGGTGACGAGCAGCCAGAGCAGATAACAGCCGCCGAGCACCCCCGTCACGACACCGACGGGCAGTTGCCGCTCGCCGAACGCCGACGTGGCGATCCAGTCGGCGGCGAGCGTCAGCAGCGCGCCCATGACGGCGGCGGCGCCCAGGTTGGGGCCCGGGGAGCGGGTGAGCCTGCGGGCCAGCTGAGGGGCGCTCAGCGCGACGAAGGCGATGGGGCCCGCGGCGGCGGTCGCCGCGGCGACCAGCAGCACGGCGGACGCCATCAGGACGATCCGGGTGCGCTCGACCCGTACCCCCAGCGCGTGCGCCGCGTCGTCGCCCATCTCCAGCAGCCGCAGCGGCCGTCCGTACGCCAGGATCAGCGGTACGAGTACGGCGCAGACCGCGAGCAGCGGCCGGAACTGCGCCCAGTCGCGCCCGTCGAGCGAGCCGGTCATCCAGAGCACGGCGCGGGTCGCGTCGACCAGATTCGCCTTGGTGACCAGGTACTGGTTGACGGCGGTGAGCACCGCGGCCACCCCGATCCCGACGAGCACCAGCCGGTAGCCGTGCACCCCGCGCCGCCAGGCGAGCAGATAGACCCCGGCGCCGGTCGCCAGACCGCCGACGATCGCGCCGCCCGCGACGGCGGCCGGTCCACCGTGCAGAAGGACGATCACACACAGCGCGCCAACGGACGCGCCCTGTCCGAAACCGATCACATCCGGGCTGCCGAGCGCGTTGCGGGTGACCGACTGGAAGACCGCGCCGCTGATCCCGAGGGCCGCCCCGACCAGCAGCCCCACCAGCGCGCGCGGCAGCCGCAGATCGTTGACGATGAACTCCTGCGCCGGGGTGCCGTTCCCGGCGAGCGTGGCCAGCACCTCACCGGGCGACATCGGGTAGTCCCCGCTGCCGATCAGCACGACCCCGGCGGCGAGTACGGCCACCAGCAGCGCCGCCGTCACCAGGACGGCCCGCCGGTCGACACGCAGCGAGAGCCCGCCGCCGGTCCTGAAGGCGCGGATGCCGGGCGCGACCGAGGCGGCGGCCGGGGACGTGGCCGCGGGCTTCTCCCGGGTACGGGTGCTCGGGGTCACAGCTGGGCCATCCTCTTGCGGCGTACGAGCTGGATGAACACGGGTCCGCCGATCAGCGCGGTGACGATACCGACCTGGAGTTCGGAGGGCCTGGCGACGATCCGGCCGACCACGTCGGAACCCAGCAGCAGCACGGGCGACAGGACTGCGGCGTACGGCAGGACCCAGCGCATGTCGGGTCCGGTGAGCGAGCGGACCAGATGAGGCACCATCAGCCCGATGAAGACGATCGGCCCGCAGGCCGCCGTCGCGGCGCCGCACAGCAGGGTGATGGCGGCCATCGCGAGCACGCGCGTACGGGCCGGACTCGCGCCCAGCGCGCGGGCGGTCTCGTCACCCATCTCCAGCGCGTTCAGCGGCCGGGCGATCAGCAGGGTGAGCAGCACGCCGACGGCGATGAAGGGCCACACCTTCCCCACGGTCGGCATATCGGCCGAGGCGAGCGACCCGACGGTCCAGAAGCGCAGCCGGTCAAGCGCCGCGGAGTCCAGCAGCTGTACGGCGTTGACGTACCCGAACAGCGCGGCGGTCATGGCCGTACCGGCCAGCGCGAGCCGTACAGGTGTGGCGCCGCGACTGCCGCCGAGGACGTAGACGAGGACCGAGACGACCGCCGCGCCCAGGAAGGCGAACCACACATAGCCGGTGAGCGAGGTGACGCCGAGAAAGCTGATGGCGGAGACGACCGCGGCTGCGGCGCCCGCGTTGACGCCGAGCAGCCCCGGCTCGGCCAGCGGGTTACGGGTGAGGGCCTGCATGACGGCCCCGGCGAGCCCGAGGGCGCAGCCGACGAGTAGTCCGAGGACGGTCCTGGGCAGCCGGACATCGGCCACGATGACATCGTCCCCGGTGCCGGTGGAGTGGAACAGGCCGTGCCACACAGCGTCGAGGGGAACCGGTTTGGCGCCGATCGCGACGCTCGCGACGCATACCAGCAGCAGCACGGCGACGGCGAGGAGCAGGCCCGCGGCGCGGGCGGCAGCGCGGCGCGCGGGGGGCGGTTCGGCGGGGATCGCTTCCGCGCCGGGCTCGGTGGGACTGTCTAGCAACACCAGGTTAGGTTAGCCTACCCTCGCATTCCGTCCCCTCTCGGGCCATACCCGAGGACCGCCGCGCGGAACACCCGCGTGCGGAGAGTGCCCCCAAGAGAGAGGTGTTCCCCGTGACCGACGCACCGTTCCAGTTCTTCGTCGTCGAGGTGCTCCGCACGGAGCGCGTCACCCCCGCCATGATCCGCGTCGTCCTCGGCGGCCCCACCGTCTCCCGGATGGCCTCGGCCGGCCGCGACCAGCGCGTCAAACTGCTCTTCCCGCAGGCCGGTCAGAGCGAACCCGTCATGCCGGACACGACGCGGGCCGACTGGTACGACGCGTACCGCGAGATGGACCCGGCCGTCCGCGCCATCATGCGTACGTACACGGTGCGCGAGCTGCGCCACGGCCCGGACGAGGACGAGCTGGTCATCGACTTCGCGCTGCACGGCGGCGACGGCGGTGACGGCGGCACCCCGGCCGGGCCCGCCACCCGCTGGGTCCGCGCGGCGGCCCCCGGCGACCGGATCGGTGTCCTCGCCCCGGTCCACGAGGAGAACGCCGGGTACGACTTCCGGCCGCCGGAGGACACCGACTGGGTCCTGCTGACCGCCGACGACTCGGCGCTCCCCGCCGTCGCCGCCATCCTCGAAACCCTCCCGCCGGGCATGCCCGCCCGGGTCTGGGTCGAGGTCCACGACCGGGCGGACCGCCAGGAACTCGCCACGAAGGCCGACGCCGAGATCACCTGGCTCGTACCGAACCCCGCGACCACCGTGACCACCGCCGAAGCCGTCCGCACCGCCGAACTGCCGGCCGGCACCCCGTACGCCTGGATCGCCGGGGAGTCCGCGACCGTCAGGACCGTACGCCGCCATCTCGTCGGCGAACGCGGCCTCGACCGCAGGCGGGTCAAGTTCAGCGGCTACTGGCGGAGCGGCACCTCCGAGGACCACCTGCTGAACACCGGAGAGCCGGCGTAGAGCACAAGGCTCCGGCGCGGGTACCGACGCGGGGCGGCGCGGGGCGGCGCGGAATCAAGCGCCGCCCCACCCAGGCCAGGCCGGCTCAGCTCAGAGCCCGAGCCGCGCCAGTGCCTTCCCCGCGTCCCGCGCGCACGCGCCGTCCCCCGCGTCCGTCCAGGCCGCCGCGCACAGCGCCCGCAGCCCGTCCAGCGGCTCACCGTCTCCGTCGAGCACCAGCGCGTCCCCGACGACGGAGGCGGTCCAGCCGCCGCAGCCGAACCCGCCGCCCGGCCCCTCGGTGACCTCCGGCTGCCCGGTCAGCAGCCCGCGCAGATCCGCGTCGACATACGTCGGCCGGTGCCGGGGCTCGGCGGCAAGCAGCCCCGCCCCGTCCGTCACCCCGGTCAGCACCAGCAGCGAGTCGACCCCGCCGTTGAACGCGCCCTCGATGTCCGTGTCCAGCCGGTCGCCGACCACCAGCGCCCGCCGTGCCCCCGTCCGCAGGATCGTCTCCCGGTGCATCGGGGGCAGCGGCTTCCCCGCCACCTGCGGCTCGGCGCCCGTAGCGATCCGTACGACCTCGACGGCCGCGCCGTTGCCGGGCATGATCCCCCGCGCGCTGGGAATCGTCAGATCCGTGTTGGACGCGAACCACGGCACCCCATGGTTGATCGCGTAGCAGGCCTCGGCGAACCGCCCCCACGCCAGCTCGGGGCCGCCGTACCCCTGCACCACGGCGGCCGGTCCTTCGTCCGCCGACTCCACCGGTACGAGCCCGCGCTCGCGCAGCGCGACCCGCAGCCCCTCACCGCCGATGACCAGCACCTTCGACCCGGCGGGGAACTGCTCGGAGATCAGCCGGGCGACCGCCTGGGCCGAGGTGATCACCTCGTCGGGCTCGGCAGGAACGCCGAGTTCGGTCAGATGCTCCGCGACGGCGACCGGCGGACGCAGGGCGTTGTTCGTCACGTACGCGAGACGCATCCCGCCGCCCCGGGCCGTACGGAGCGACTCCACCGCGTACGCGATGGCCTCCCCGCCCGCGTAGACCACCCCGTCGAGATCGAGCAGGGCGGTGTCGTACGCCTCGTTCAGCGCGGTGGCACTCCCGCCCGGCCTGGTCCTGCTCTGCTGGCTCATCCTTCGTACGCTCCTCGCTGGGGACTTCTCCCACGATCATCCCCCATCACCTGTCGCACACATACGATGCGTCAATGAACACAACAGGTCCCGCGGACAAGGGGCTGCGGCTGATTCCGTTCAGCGGGCTGCGGTACGTCCCCGAGCGGGTCGGCAGTCTGTCGGCGGTGACCTCGCCGCCGTACGACGTGGTGGTCAGGCCCGACGGACTGGACGAGCTGGAGTCGGCGGACCCGTACAACATCGTCCGGCTGATCCTGCCGCAGGCCGCCACGGCCGAGGAGCGGCACGGGCAGGCGGCGCGGACCCTGCGCCGGTGGCGGGCGGAGGGCGTGCTCGCCCCCGATCCGGAACCGGCGCTGTACGTGTACGAGCAGCGCCGGGGCGACATGCTGCAACGGGGCGTCATCGGGGCGCTGGCGCTCTCCGCGCCGGCGGACGGGATCGTGCTGCCCCACGAGGACGTGATGCCCGATGTCGTCGCGGACCGTGCCGCGTTGATGCGGACCACCGCCGCGAATCTGGAACCGCTGCTGCTGACGTACCGGAGCGATCCCGCACCCACCACCACCCCGGCGTCGACCGGCTCAGCGACCGGCACCGCAGCCGTCATCGAGCGCGCTCTGCGCCGCCCCCCGCTCCTCACCACGACCACGGAGGACGGTTTCCACCACCGGCTGTGGTCGGTCACCGACCCCGGCGAACTCGCCGAGATCTCCGGCGATCTCGCCCACCACCAGGCCCTGATCGCCGACGGCCACCACCGCTGGGCGACCTATCTGCGGCTGGGCGCCGAACACGCGGAGGCGTGCGGGCACAGCCTGTCGGACCCGGCCGGTCCGGCGGACCCGACGAGCGCGGCCGACCCGTGGGGATACGGGCTGGTCCTGCTGATCGACACGGCCCGCTACCCCCTCCAGGTCCGCGCCATCCACCGGCTGCTCCGCCAACTCCCGGTCGGACGCGCGCTGGAGGCCCTCGCAGGCGCATTCCGGGTGCGTACGGTCGAGGGCCCGCTGCCCCGGGCCCTGGAGACCCTGGCCGCGGCGGCCGGCACGGGAAACGCGTTCCTGCTCGCCGGGGACGGCCGCTTCCACCTGGTCGACCGCCCGGACGAGGAGCTGCTGACGCGTACGGTACGGGCCGACCGGCCGCCGGCGTGGCGTCGGCTGGACGCCACGGTCCTGCACGCCACCCTGCTCGACCACATCTGGCGGATCCCGGACACCCCGGAGCACATCGCCTACATCCATGACGCCGAGGCCGCGGTCGCCCAGGCGGAACGCCACGGCGGTACGGCGGTCCTGCTGCACCCGGTGCGCGAGGAGGTCGTACGGGACCTGGCCCGCCAGGGCGTCACCATGCCCCGCAAGTCGACGTCGTTCGGCCCGAAGCCGGCGACGGGACTGGTACTGCGCGACCTCTCGACGGACTGACCGCGAGAGCGACGCGGCACGACGCCCGGCACGGCGTCGGAGAACAGAAAAGGGGCGGTATCCCTGTCGGTCGGGATACCGCCCCTTTCTCTCTGCTCCGCCTCACTCAGCGGTCGTCGGCGTCCTTGCCGTTGACGCTGTCCGAGCCGTCGACCTCATCGGCCTCATCGGCCTCATCACTCTCGCCGCCGGTCTCGTCCTCGGCCATGGCGTCGACGAATTCGACGCCGTCCAGCTCGGCGAGCCGGTCGGAGGCGTCCGTCGCGCCGTCCTTGTCCGCCTCGACGGTCTTGCCGAACCACTCCCGTGCCTCGTCCTCACGCCCGGCCGACAGAAGGGCGTCGGCGTACGCGTAACGGAGCCGGGCGGTCCAGGGCTGCACGGAGTGCGCCGCCAGCTCGGGGCCCTGAAGGGTCACGATGGCCGCGTCGATCTGGCCCATGTCCCGGCGCGCACCGGCCGCGACGAGCCGCATCTCGACCTGTCCCGCCTTGTCGAGCTTCTGCACCTCGGGCTCACCGGCCATCGCCATCGCCCGCTCGGGACGGCCGAGGCCGCGCTCGCAGTCCGCCATGACGGGCCACAGGTCGACGCTTCCGGTCATCCGCCGCGCCGCCCGGAACTCGGCCAGCGCCTCCGCGTACTTCTGCGTGGCGTACGCGGCGAAGCCGGCCGCCTCGCGTACGGCGGCGACCCGGGAGGCCAGCCGCAGGGCGATACGCGAGTACGCGTACGCCTGCTCGGGGTCCTCGTCGATGAGCTGGGCGACCATGACGAGGTTCTTGGCGACGTCCTCGGCGAGCGTCTTCGGCAGGCTCATCAGCTCCTGGCGCACGCTCTTGTCGATCTCGTCGCCGGTGACGTCCTCCGGAATCGGCAGCCGCTTGATCGGCTCCCGGTCCCGGTCCCGGTCGTCACGGCGCTCGTAGCCGCCGCCACCACCGCGGTTGTCGTCCCGCCCGCGGTACCCGCCACCGGTGGGCCGGCCGCCACGGTCGTCACGACGGGGGCCCCCGGTACGGGGACGGTCGTCGCGCCGGTCGTCACGCCGGTCGTCGCGGCGGAAGCCACCACCGGTGGGACGGTCGTCACGTCGGTCATCCCGACGGTCGTCACGGCGGAAGCCACCACCGGTCGGACGGTCATCCCGACGGAAACCGCCACCGCTGGGACGGTCGTCACGACGGAAACCGCCGCCACCGGCCGGACGGTCGTCGCGACGAGGGCCGCCGGTACGCGGACGGTCATCACGACGGGGACCATCGGTACGAGGACCATCGGTACGGGGGCGGTCGTCGCGACGCGCATACCCACCGCCGGCCGGCCGATCGTCACGGCGCGGACCACTGGGCCGGTCGTCACGCCGGTCGTCACGCCGGTCGTCACGCCGGTCGTCACGCCGGTCGTCGCGGCGGAAGCCACCACCGGTGGGACGGTCGTCACGTCGGTCGTCACGACGCGGAGCGCTGCTGGGACGGTCATCCCGACGCGGACCACTGGGACGATCGTCACGCCGGTCATCCCGCCGGTCATCGCGGCGGAAGCCACCACCGGTCGGACGGTCATCACGCCGGAAACCGCCACCGCTGGGACGGTCATCACGACGAGGGCCGCCACTGACGGGCCTGCCGCCACGGTCATCACGACGGGGGCCGTCGGTACGGGGGCGGTCATCGCGACGTGCGTACCCGCCACCACTGGAACCGGAGCCCGATCCCGCACCGGAGTTGGGACGGCCACCGCGGCTGTCACCGCGGCTGTCATCACGACGCGGCCCCGCGGGCCGGCCACCGGACCGGTCGTCGCGCCCACCGCGGAACCCGCCGCCACCGCGATTGTCGTCACGTCGCGGTCCGCGATCGCGATCGTCACGGCCTCCGCGGAAGCCGCCCCGGTCACCGCTGTCACTGCGGCGCGGGTCGCGCTCAGGACGGTCGTCGGAGGAGTTGGGGGACATCTGGTGGGGCTCCTGTCTTCGGGTACCGCAGTCATTCTCGCGCAGTCGGGCTTCCGGTGCGCTTCGAGCAAAAGCAAGGGTACAAAACAAAAAAGACCCCTGGTCCAGCGTGAACGCTGGACCAGGGGTCCATGAAAGATTGTTCGGCGGCGTCCTACTCTCCCACAGGGTCCCCCCTGCAGTACCATCGGCGCTGTGAGGCTTAGCTTCCGGGTTCGGAATGTAACCGGGCG